>JAJIZT010000003.1 GCA_029948415.1 Cenarchaeum symbiont of Oopsacas minuta | reverse complement strand
CCGTTTGTATCACCTGTAATAGACAGAGGTGGTACTGTCTCTACAATATGCTCGAGTTTTATTATCTGGATGCCATGATCAATATCTGATGCAACTAGGGCGTATGTAGAGTCATCTATATGGGCAGTTGTGATACTTTTCGAGCCCTCTAGTGCTGGATACTCTTCACCATCAGTTATACTTGTTACAGGAGATGGAGATACGGGGTTTGTAATATCTATTATCTGTACGCCATTAGCATCGGATGTCGTTAGGGCATAGATAGAGTCATCTATATGGGTAATTGCGATGCTACGTGGGCTTTCTAGTATTGGATACTCTGTGCTGTTGGTGATGTTTGTTACTGGGGATGGGTTTGTGGGGTTTGTTATGTCTATTATTTGGATGCTATTATCAACTAGTGCTGTCACTAGGGCGTATGTAGAGTTGTCTATTTGTAGAGTTGTAATGTCAAATGGGCCATCTAGATTTGGATAGATGACACCGTCGGTTATGGAGGATACTGGGGATGGAAATGCATGAGTGTTGATCTCTATTATTTGGATGGTATCAGTAAGAAATGATGTCACTAGGGCGTATGTTGAACCATCTATCTGGGGTATTGCGATGTTGCGTGGGCCATCTAGATTTGGATACTCTGTACTGTTGATTATATTTGATGCTAGAGATGGGTTTGCAGGGTTGCTGATGTCTATTATATGGATGTGATCCCCGCCGTATGATGACACTAGTGCGTATGTGGAACCGTCTATTTGAGTGGTGGTGATGTAGGTTGGGATGTGTAATTCTGAATAGATTGATGCCAAAGATGGGTTTGCAGGGTTGCTGATGTCTATTATAATGACGCTGGAACTGCCTGTTGATATAGCTAGGGCGTATGTGGAACCGTCTATTTGAGTGGTCACAATATCAGTTGGACGGATTAGATCTGGATAGTCTGAGCTGTTTATGGCAGATACTGCAGATGGGGTTTCAGGGTTGCTGATATTTATTATTTGGATGCCATGATCACTATGTGCTGCCACTAGGGCGTATGTGGAGCCATCTATTTTGGTGGTTGTGATGAGGCGTGAACCATTTAGCTCTTCATAGCCATCTGTGCCGTCGGTTATGGCTATTATTGGAGATACGTCAAGGTTGTATCTCTTGTCAGATAATGCAATAGGTGGGAGATCTTGTACGTGGACGAGTCTTGTTATGGTAGAACCTACATTACCAGCTGGATCATCTGGTGCCGTGTATGATAGAGTATAAGTGCCTAGTGCGTTTGTGTTTACTGTGCCAGTACCTGTAACTGTCTGTATATCATATGATGCATCTGTTGCAATAGCGCCCTTGTCTGTAAATAGAGTTCCAAGTCTAGATATGGTATTATAAGAACCGTTGAGTGTGATGGTAGGTGCGATAGTGTCTAAAATTATAGAGTCACGAACAATGTCATTTTGTGTAATTCTGATTGCGTGTCCAGTAGAGTTTGTTACGGTAATATCAAATACGAGGTCTCCATCATCACCTGTTTGTACAGTGCTGCGAAATATTGCGCTACCAGAAAAATTAAAAGATGTAAATTCTCTGCCGAGTATGGTACCTGTGACATTTCCAAGGTCTGTGCCATCTGTGATCAATGTGATGGTTATTGTTTGACCTGCTCTAGCGTAATTGTTGTCGTTGCCGCTGTTACTTGAGACAGTTAGATCTGTAACTGTAATTGGTTCAGCGTCTATGACAGTAACTGTTCTAGTTGTACTCTGACCTGGATTACCTGCCCCATCTGTATCAGCAGTGTATGTATAGAGAACAGTAGAGCCTTTTGTACTTGTGTCAAGTGTGCCATTTGTGGTAACATTATAGTTGCCAGAATAGTTTGGATCACCGTCGTTTACAGTTGCACCTGGAATGAATGGGTCTGTGGTGTTTTGCAATACTGTATAGTTTGCAGAGGATATTAGAGATATTCTTGGAGGTATTGTATCGACAAAGATGTTTGAATCTGATGGTAGATCATTTTGTGTTATATCCAACGAGACACCTAGCGAGTTTGCAACTGTAATGGCAAATGTTGCATATTCTTCTATTGGACTAGATGGAATTGTTATCGATGCTACAAGATTGCCATCATTTGTATTTATCGTTGGAGTTGATAGATTTGCAATGTTTGCAGTATGCGTGGCTATTGTATCATTTACGTATAATTCTATAGTCAATGTATCGCCTGTATTTGCATATGCATTGTTTGTACTAGTATAGATTGATAGAGGAAGAACTGGTGGTAGATTTCCAAGTTTTATTATTTGGACGCCATCATCACTTTGTGCTGTCACTAGGGCGTATGTGGTACCATCTATTTTGGTGGTGGTGATGCTAGTTGCACCATTTAGTTCTGGATAGTCTGCGCCGTCTGTTATATCAGCTATTGGAGATGGGGATGCTGGGTTGGTGATGTCTATTATTTGGACGCCATTATCACTTTGTGCTGTCACTAGGGCGTATATGGAACCATCTATTTTGGTGGTGGTGATGCTGTATGCACCAGCTAGTTCTGGATAGTCTGTACCGTCTGTTATATCAGCTATTGGAGATGGGGATGCTGGGTTGGTGATGTCTATTATTTGGACACCAGCATCAAATAATGCTGTCACTAGGGCGTATGTGGAGCCATCTATTTGGGTGGTGGTGATGCCGGATGCGCCGAATAGTTCTGGATAGTCTGCACCGTCTGTTATATCAGCTATTGGGGATGGGGATGCTGGGTTGGTGATGTTTATTATTTGGACGCCAAAATCAGTTTGTGCTGCCACTAGGGCGTATGTGGAACCATCTATTTTGGTGGTGGTGATGCTAGATGCGCCATCTAGTTCTGTATAGTCTGTACCGTCGGTTATATCAGCTATTGGGGATGGGGATGCTGGGTTGGTGATGTTTATTATTTGGACGCCGTCATCATTAAATGCTGCCACTAGGGCGTATGTAGAGCCGTCTATTTGAGTGGTGGTGATGCTGGATGCGCCACCTAGTTCTGGATAGTTTATGCCATCGGTTATGGCAGCTATTGGAGATGGGGATGCTGGGTTGCTAATGTTTATTATTTGGACGCCATCATCAGTAAATGCTGCCACTAGGGCGTATGTAGAGCCGTCTATTTGAGTGGTGGTAATGCTGGATGCGCCGTCTAGTACTCGATATCCACCTGTGCCGTCTGTTAAGGCAGCTATTGGGGATGGGGATGCTGGGTTGCTAATGTTTATTATTTGGACGCCATCATCTCCATTTGCTGCCACTAGGGCGTATGTAGAGCCGTCTATTTGAGTGGTGGTGATGCTGGATGCGCCGTCTAGTTCTGGATAGTCTGTGCCATCGGTTATGGAGGATACTGGAGAGACACCAAGTTTAGCTAACTGTATTGTAGATAATGCAATCGGTGGGAGATCTTTGACGCTGACAGTTCTTGTTATGGTTGGACCTAGATTGCCAGCTAGGTCATCTGGTGCCGTGTATGATAGAGTATATGTGCCTAGTGTGTTTGTGTTTACTGTTCCAGTACCTGTAATTGTTTGTGTGCCGTATGATGCATCTGTTGCTGTTGCTCCAAGGTCAGTATATGTGGTATTTTGTATTACAATGATGTCATCTTCTCCATTGAGTGTTATAGTGGGTGCTATAGTGTCTAAAATTATAGAGTCACCGGCAATGTCATTTTGTGTAATTCTGATTGCGTATCCACTAGAGTTTGTTACAGTGATATCAAATACGAGGTTTCCATCATCACCTGTTTGTATAGTGCTGTTAAATTCTGCACTAGAACCACTGAATGTACTAGATGTAAAAGTTCTGCCGAGTATGTGGCCAGTTACATTTCCAAGGTCTGTGCCATCTGTGGTCAATGTGATGGATACTATTTGACCTGCTCTAGCGTAATTGTTGCCGCTAGTACTTGTGGCATTCAGGCTTGTAACTGTAATTGATCCTGCGTTTACAATAGTGACAGTTCTGTTTATACTCTCACCTGGATTACCTGCTGCATCTGCATCTGCAGTATATGTATAGAGAACAGTAGATCCTAGTATACTTGTATCAAGTGTGTCATTTGTGGTAACAGTATAACTACCCGAGTAATTTGGATCACCATCAATTACGATTGCACCTGGAATGACTGGGTCTGCGGTGTTTTGCAGTATTGTATAGTTTGCAGAGGATATTAGAGATATTCTTGGAGGTATTGTATCGACAAAGATATTTGGGTCTGATGGTAGATCATCTTGTGTTATCTCTAGTGAGAGGCCTAGTGAATTTATAACTAAAATGCTAAATGTTGCATACTCTTCTATTGGAGTAGATGGAACTGTTATAGATGCAACAAGACTGCGACCATTTATTATTACAGTTGGGATAGATTCAGAATTTATTATGTTTGCCACATACGAGTAGATGATTGAGTCTATGTTTAATTCTATAGTCAATGTATCGCTTGAATTTGCATATGCACCACTGCTACTTTTGATCGATAGAGGGGTTGTTGTTTCTCCAGTTGGTGCCTTTACAAGTTTTATTATTTGGACACCATCATCAATATATGCTGTCACTAGGGCATATGTGATACCATCTATTTTGGTGGTGGTAATGCTGGATACGCCATCTAGTTCTGGATATTCTGTGCTGTCTGTTATACTTGTTACAGGAGATGGGGATGCAGGGTTGGTGATGTCTATTATTTGGACGCTATCATCAGTAAATGCTGTCACTAGGGCGTATGTAGAGTTTTCTATTTGGGTGGTGGTGATGCTGCGTGCGCCGCCGAGTGCTGGATAATCTGAGCTGTTGGTTATACTTGCTACTGGAGTTGGGGATGTGGGGGTGGTGATGTTTATTATTTGGACGCCGTCATCAAGAACTGCTGTCACTAGGGCGTATGTGGAGCCATCTATTTGGGTGGTGGTGATGCTGCGTGCGCCATCTAGTTCTGGATACTCTGTGCTGTTGGTTATGGCATATACTGGGTATATGGAAGCGGGGTTTGTTATGTTTATTATTTGGACGGCATCATCATCGTATGCTGTAACTAGGGCGTATGTAGAGCCATCTATTTGGGTGGTGGTGATACCGAATGGGCCGTTGAATGCTGGATAATCTGAGCTGTTTATTAATGATATTGGTTCTGATATCCTTGTTGGGTCGGTTATATTTATCATTTCGATGTAATGTAAAGGAGGTGATGTATGTAGGGAGTATGTGGATCCATCTATTTGGGTGGTGGTGATTTCTGCTGAACGTGTTGCAAAGACATCATTGCTATTTCTTATAGTATATGTTGAGGATGGTTTTGTTGGCGTGGTGATGTTTACTACTTCAATGGCACTAAGATGTCCTGCCACTATGGCGTATGTGTAGTCATTTATTTCGGTGGTGGCAATACCGAGTGGGCCGATTAGACCGCTAAACCCTGAACTAGTTATGTGGGTTACGTTAGATGGGGATGTGGGGGTGGTGATGTTTATTATTTGGACGCCGTCATCATTAAATGCTGCCACTAGGGCGTATGTGAAATCATTTATTTGGGTAATGGCAATTCCATATGAACCGTCTAGTATTGGATAGTTTGTGTCTTTGGTTATGGAGGATACTGGAGATGCAACAAGTCCGTACTGGATATCAGATAATGCAATTGGCTGGATATCTTGAACGCTGACAGTTCTTGTTATGGTTGGACCTAGATTGCCAGCTAGGTCATTTGGTGCCGTGTATGATAGAGTATATGTGCCTAGTGTGTTTGTGTTTACTGGGTCAGTACTGGTGACTAATTGTGTACCATATGATGTATCTGTTGCAATAGCGCCTGGATCTGCAAATGGAACGCCCAAACTAGATGGCATATTGGAAAGACCGTTGAGTGTGATGGTAGGTGCGATAGTATCTAAAATTATAGAGTCACCGGCAATGTCATTTTGTGTAATTCTGATTGCGTGTCTAGTAGAGTTTGTTATAGTGATATCAAATACAAGGTCTCCATCATCACCTGTCTGTACAGTGCTGCGAAATATTGCGTTACCAGAAAAATTAAAAGATGTAAATTCTCTGCCGAGTATGGTGCCAGTTGCAGTTTCAATGTCTGTGCCATCTGTGGTTAATGTGATGGTTATTGTTTGACCTGCTCTAGCGTAATTGTTGATGCCGTTACTTGCGACAGTTAGATCTGTAACTGTAATTGGTTCAGCGTCTATGACGGTAACGGTTCGAGTTGTACTCTGACCTAGATTACCTGCCCCATCTGTATCAGCAGTGTATGTATAGAGAACAGTAGAGCCTTTTGTACTTGTATCAAGTGTGCCATTTGTGGTAACAGTAAAAGTGCCAGAGTAATTTGGATCACCATCAGTTACGATTGCACCTGGAATGAATGGGTCTGTGGTGTTTTGCAATACTGTATAGTTTGCAGAGGATATTAGAGATATTGTTGGAGGTATTGTATCTATAAAGATGTTTGAATCTGATGGTAGATCATTTTGTGTTATATCCAACGAGACACCTAGCGAGTTTGCAACTGTAATGGCAAATGTTGCATATTCTTCTATTGGACTAGATGGAATTGTTATCGATGCGACAAGATTGCCATCATTTGTGGTTATCGTTGGAGTTGATAGATTTGCAATGTTTGCAGTATGCGTGGCTATGGTATCATTTACGTTTAATTCTATAGTCAATGTATCGCCTGTATTTGCATATGCATTGTTTGTACTAGTATAGATTGATAGAGGAATAACTGGTGGTAGATTTCCAAGTTTTATTATTTGGACTCCATTATCAAAACGTGCTGCAACTAGGGCGTATGTGGAACCATCTATTTTGGTGGTGGTAATGCCGGATGCGCCATTTAGTTCTGGATAGTCTGTGCCGTCTGTTATGTTAGCTATTGGGGATGGTGATGCAGGGTTGGTGATGTTTATTATTTGGACGCCATTATCATCTTGTGCTGCAACTAGGGCGTATGTGGAACCATCTATTTTGGTGGTGGTGATGCTGGTTGCGCCATCTAGTTCTGGATAGTCTGTGCCGTCTGTTATGTTAGCTATTGGGGATGGGGATGCAGGATTGCTGATGTCTATTATTTGGACGCCATTATCAATTTGTGATGCCACTAGGGCGTATGTGGAACCATCTATTTGAGTGGTGGTGATGCTGTATGCGCCATTTAGTTCTGGATAGTCTGTGCCGTCTGTTATATCAGCTATTGGAGATGGGGATGCTGGGTTGGTAATGTCTATTATTTGGACGCCATCATCAATTTGTGCTGCCACTAGAGCGTATGTGGAACCATCTATTTTGGTGGTGGTAATGCCTAGTGGGTTGTTTAGTTCGGGATAGTCTGTGCCGTCTGTTATATCAGCTATTGGAGATGGGGATGCTGGGTTGCTGATGTTTATTATTTGGACGCCATCATCATTATTTGATGTCACTAGGGCGTATGTGGAACCATCTATTTGAGTGGTGGTGATGCTGGATGCGCCATTTAGTTCTGGATAGTCTGTACCGTCTGTTATATCAGCTATTGGAGATGGGGATGCAGGATTGCTGATGTCTATTATTTGGACGCCATCATCAGTAAATGCTGCCACTAGGGCGTATGTGGAACCATCTATTTTGGTGGTGGTAATGCCTAGTGGGGTGCTTAGTTCGGGATAGTCGGTGCCGTCTGTTATATCAGCTATTGGAGATGGGGATGCAGGATTGCTGATGTTTATTATTTGGACGCCATCATCATTTTGTGCTGCCACTAGGGCGTATGTGGAACCATCTATTTGAGTGGTGGTGATGCTGGTTGCGCCAGCTAGTTCTGGATAGTTTGCACTGTCGGTTATGGAAGATACTGGAGAGACGCCAAGTTTACCTAACGGCATTCCAAATAATGCAATCGGTGGGAGATCTTGAACGCTGACAGTTCTTGTTATGGTTGGACCTGGATTGCCAGCTAGGTCATTTGGTGCCGTGTATGATAGAGTATATGTGCCTAGTGCGTTTGTGTTTACTGGGTCAGTACTGGTGACTAATTGTGTACCATATGATGTATCTGTTGCAATAGCGCCTGGATCTGCAAATGGTACACCCAAACTAGATATTATATTGGAAAGACCGTTGAGTGTGATGGTAGGTGCGATAGTGTCTAAAATTATAGAGTCACTGGCAATGTCATTTTGTGTAATTCTTATTGCGTGTCCAGTAGAGTTTGTTACGGTAATATCAAATACGAGGTCTCCATCATCACCTGTTTGTATAGTGCTGCGAAATATTGCGCTACCAGAAAAATTAAAAGATGTAAATTCTCTGCCGAGTATGGTACCTGTGACATTTCCAATGTCTGTGCCGTCTGTGGTTAATGTGATGGTTATTGTTTGACCTGCTCTAGCGTAATTGTTGTCGTTGCCGCTGTTACTTGAGACAGTTAGATCTGTAACTGTAATTGGTTCAGCGTCTATGACGGTAACGGTTCTAGTTGTACTCTGACCTAGATTACCTGCCCCATCTGTATCTGCAGTGTATGTATAGAGAACAGTAGAGCCTATTGTACTTGTGTCAAGTGTGTCATTTGTGGTAACAGTAAAAGTGCCAGAGTAATTTGGATCACCATCAATTACGATTGCGCCTGGAATGACTAGGTTTGTGGTGTTTTGCAGTACTGTATAGTTTGCAGAGGATATTAGAGATATTCTTGGAGGTATTGTGTCTACAAAGATGTTTGGATCTGATGGTAGATCATTTTGTGTTATATCCAACGAGACACCTAACGAGTTTGCAACTGTAATGATAAATGTTGCATACTCTTCTATTGGACTAGATGGAATTGTTATCGATGCGACAAGACTACTACCATTTGTGGTTATCGTTGGAGTTGATAGATTTACAATGTTTGCAGTATGTGTGGCTATGGTATTATTTACGTTTAATTCTATAGTCAATGTATCACCTGTATTTGCATATGCATTGTTGGTACTAGTATTGATTGATAGAGGTGTTACTGTTCCAATTTGGATCTCTCCAAGTTTTATTATTTGGACGCCATCATCAGAACGTGCTGTTACTAGGGCGTATGTGATACCGTTTATTTGGGTGGTGGTAATGTCTGATGCGCCTTCTAGTTCTGGATACTCTATACCGTCGGTTATGGCAGCTACTGGAGATGGAGATGCGGGGGTGGTGATGTCTATTATTTGGACGCTATTATCATCAAATGCTGTCACTAGGGCGTATGTGATACCGTTTATTTGGGTGGTGGTAATGTCTGATGCGCGGTCTAGTTTTTCATACTCTCTACCGTCGGTTATGTTTGCCACTGGAGATGGGGATGCAGGGTTGGTGATGTTTATTATTTGGACGCCATTATCTCTATTTGCCGCCACTAGGGCGTATGTGGTGCCGTCTATTTGGACGGTGGTGATGCCAGATGCGCCGTCTAGTTCTGGATAGTCTGCGCCATCGGTTATGTTTGATACTAGAGATGGAGATGCAGGGTTGGTGATGTTTATTATTTGGAGGCTATCATCACTAAATGCTGTCACTAGGGCGTATGTAGAGCCATCTATTTGGGTGGTGGTGAGGTATATTGGGAAGTCTAGTAATGGATACTCTGCGTCTTGGTTTATGTCAGCTGTAGGAGATGGGTCTGATGGGTTGGTGATGTTTATTATTTGGACGCCATTATCTCTATTTGCCGCCACTAGGGCGTATGTGGAACCATCTATTTGGGTGGTGGTAATGCGGGTTGCTCCGTCTAGTTCTGGATAGTCTGCGCCGTCGGTTATATCAGCTATTGGGGATGGAGATGCAGGGTTGGTGATGTTTATTATTTGGACGCCGTCATCATTTACTGATGTCACTAGGGCGTATGTAGAGCCATCTATTTTGGTGGTGGTAATGCCGGATGCGGCATCTAGTTCTGGATATTCTGTGCTGTCTGTTATACTTGTTACAGGAGATGGAGATGCAGGGTTGGTGATGTCTATTATTTGGAGGCTATCATCATTAAATGCTGTCACTAGGGCATATGTAGAGCCATCTATTTGGGTGGTGGTAATGTCGACTGTGGCGTCTAGTGTTGGATACTCTGTGCCGTTGGTTATGAAAGATACTGGAGATGCACCAAATCCACCGTACTGGATGTCAGATAATGCAATCGGTGGGAGATCTTGTGCATAAGCATTTCTTGTTTTGATGATATCATGGTATGATTGACCAAAAAGAGATTGAACGGTAGTGTCTTGTACATGATAATCAAACGGCGAGATGAATGGTAATGGAGATAATAATACCAATGCAAATATGGTAATCACATACAATATGTATTGACCATAATTAATGATTTATATATGTCGCGATCGGCTTTACTTAGTTGCATAACCTGCCTAAATATCATATAGACAGAATTCAAACCTAAACAAATAGATCACCCCATGATTGTGGTTTATTGATGAAAATACCCCCACATCAGGAATGATCCATGTTGAATACGATGGTATTGTTTACTGTACGGATTTTAGCTGACATGTGTGCAATCAGGAGGTTCTGCATACATGCTGATAGTAAATACGTCAAATGGGGCACGCATCTAACCATTCAAAAATCCAAATCTTGGAAAAAACGTAACTATCTAGAGTTTTGAAGTAATCTGACCATTTGATCCAATATTTTTCATCATTACATTTTTGGATCAGGTGTATAATACAAAAAATCGTTCATGAATAATGAAAAAATAGACCACATTTGTCCTAGGTCTGAGAATCTAGAGAAAAAAACTTGCATTATTACGCAAGGAAAACAAACAACAAGGAGAAACAATACAGCAACAAGGAGAAAAGATACAGCAACAAGGAAAAGCGATACAAGAATATCAAGAAACTACACAACAGACAAAAAATGAGAATGAAGAATTAAAAATCACGATAAATGCTCTTACAGCAAAGAATATTCGTGCAAAACCCAACAAACCAGATTCAGTTATAAAACTTAACATGCAAGAACCAGCAGAAAACGACCAGTTCACATTGATAACAAAACCGAGGTGGATCAAAAATCATGTCATGTCTGCGGAAACAAACTATCCAAAATTGTGCATAAATACACACGTATAGTAGAAGATATTATTCCAGCACAGGTATACAATACTATATCTAGAAGATATTGTAAATGTTGCAAAAAAACAATCACATCAAAAATCCATACTGCATTACCAAATGAAAGATTTGGAATCCGACTAGCAGCATTTTTAATTGTACTCAAAACACTTGGATTATCATATCAAAAAATATCCCAACTATTAGAAATGATATACGGTAGACCTTATGCACATTGACAAAAAAATCAATTATGATGAAACGAAAGATCCAAGATCAAGTGTAATACACACATGGCATGTGTGATTCAGACAAGCGTATGATTCTCAAACTAGAAAAGAAAAATACCGAATTGAAAGCAGAAATTGAGAAATTTAAAGCAGAAAGTGAGCAATCTAAAGCAGAATTGCATGATTACAAGAAAGGCAGATTGTCCAATGACACTGTGTTTGATCAGATAATTGATGATGACCAAAACCTTTACGCCACTACGGGATTAGAACGTAACGAGTTTGAATGGATCCTTGTACGATTTGAAAATGCTGTTAAAAATTCACCAAATGCACCACGTTTCTCCGAATATGCCAACGAGTCAGGAAACACATGCATTCTCTCTGTAAGACGAGTCTTGTTTATTGCATTGTCTCGCAAACGCAACAACAAAAAGCAAGAAATATTTGCAGCATATGCCCACATTGATCAGAGTACAGTCAGTAGATATCTAGCATTAGCAGATGTGCTGTTGATGAAGATCCTTCCAACTGCCGAAAACATTGCAGCTACAATACGGAAAGAACGCACCATCCAAGCGTTTAAAGAATTTGTTCCAGGCAAGAGTGCAGGTGAGCTATATCTTGATGCCACGTTTGTACAGGTTCAAAGACCACAAGTAAAGGCATACTCTGGAAAACGCAAGCGACATGTGTACAATATCCAGATAACCTCAAACAAAGATGGACTAGTACTTGATGTAGGCCATCCTGAAGAAGGTTCTGCACACGACATGGAAGTACTACGACGCAATCCACCAAATTTTGGCAAATGGACAAAGAACATGAGAGATCCTAGTACAAAACAAGAACATCGTATCATACTGTATACAGATAAAGGATATCTTGGTGTAGAGAAAGATTATCCTGGAATAATTTCAAAGCAACCATACAAAAAACCCAAAGGTTACGAGATGACAGAGACAGATCAGAAATACAATAAAAGAATTAGTCGTAAACGTATTAGAGTAGAGCATGCGATAAACCGACTAAAATGGTTCCGCAGGATGAGTGTATGATAGCAAGGAAGAGTTTTACAAAGAGATCCAAGTTGTCACTGGGCTGACAAATCTGCACATCCTGTTCAATGACCGCAAGTATGTCAAACCTATGGAACGAGTCTGTTCTCAAATAAAGTAGCACACCTCTGTGCAACATGCCTGCGCATGATGTTACCGTTTTTGTCATATTTCTGACATTTTGATCTGTTTGTAGAACTCTCTCAAGCTTTGATCATACTTGTGACATTTTGATTTGTTTGCTCATGCTTTGATCATGCAGTATCCAGTCAAGAACTGATCTAACTTTATTGGTAATGTGCATACGGTCTGGTATACACATGAATGAATCTACCATAAATCACGCAGTAAAAAAAACTGCTACAGCATTTGGCCCATTATATGAACAGATGATAAGAGATCTAAAAACCGAGTTGAATATACATGGGGATGAGACTAGCTGGCGCATCAACGGGAAGAATCATTGGTTGTGGGCATTTGTTGGAAAATGGACGACCATATATGAGATTGACAAATCACGTGGTAGAATAGCTCCAATGAGAGTGTTAAAAGGATACACTGACAAGTGATTCATGGTCTGCGTGGAATTACGTTGGAAACAGTCATCAAAGATGCCATGTTCATTATATGAGAGATATTCTACAGTATAAAAATCCCAAAAAAGAGTTTATTGTTTTTGGAAAATGTTTGAAAAAGATCCTAAATGACTCACATAATGCTGTAAACATTCGTGATAAATCAAATGTCATAAAAAAACTCGAGCGTCGTTTATCGTATCTTTTATCCAAAGAATATACAGAAAAGAATTGTATCAGATTTGTCAAACGTCTAAAGCGTGAACAAGACATGCTTTTCACGTTCTTGAAGACTGGAACTGATTCACATAATAATACTGCAGAGAAGCCAAACGTGGTAATACGAAAGATTACAAACGGTCATCGAACAGATGATGGCGCTACATCACACAAGATATTGATGAGTGTAAATGAGACATGTAGACAACGAAATCTAAACTTTCATGACTATATATCTTGAGGATGGTACTTTAAAACTCTAGACAGTTACGAAAAAGTCTAAAATCCACGTAGACCCTGCGGTCTTGCCAACTGGGGATTTTTCTTCATATGTGCAATCTGTTCAAGCATAGAGTTCTTCTCTGCAGGAAATGTGCCTTTGACATAAAATGCATTCGATCCATGATTTGCTCTAAATACGACATTACTTTTTACATTTATTGCAAAGACTAGTCTCTCTAGCTCATCTAACGCGTCTGCATCAGATATACGTTCAAACTCTCCACCATATTTGTCCAGAAATTCTTCTTTTATCCCATTTTCAAGATATAACGTGAGTGCACCAACATAGTCTGGAGCGCAAGCACTTATCACACGAGCAGTTCCATTTATGTGATCTAGAGTATATTTTTTTCCTCCAAGACCAAGTATTATCATACACGAGATCATATATCTAGCATTCTTTGCCTTTTTCACTGCTCGAATTATTGTATCACCAAGTGCACCCTTTGTAACTTTTTTTAGTACGAGATCAGAGCCGCTCTCCACTCCAATATACAACATATCTAACCCTGCCTTGTTCATCGATGCAAGCTCTATTGGTGTTTTTTTTAAAACATTCATCGGCATTGCATAAGAAGATATTCTCTTTACGTTTGGAAATTTCAAGCGAATGTACGATATGATCTTTATCAAATACTCTGTCTCTAAATTAAGCGCATCGCCATCGGCCAAGAATATCCTCTTAGCATCAGGATCTATTTTTGACATCATGTCAATCTCAGATTTTATCTGATCCCAAGATCTTTCCACATATTTTTTAGAGCGGTACATATCACAAAACGAGCATTTGTTAAAAGAGCATCCAAGTGTGACCTGAAATATGAGAGAATTACTCTCAGATGGTGGCCTGTACAGCGGTGTGTCATAATTTAACATCATATACGATGAATACATATAGGTAGTTTTTATCTTTACGTTCTATTGGTATGCATAAATTTACCAAAGATATCTCCATAAATATAATAATACAGTATGGGCATATTTGATCATGGATAAAAAACGTGTTTGTATAGTTGGTGCAACTGGGTCTGTTGGACAAGAGTTTATCCAATCTTTGGAGAATCATCCGTGGTTTGAGGTAACACAGATAGCAGCATCTGCCAAAAGTGCAGGGAAAAACTATCTCGATGCCATAAAAAACTCAGATGGTGTTATCGCATGGGAAGTAGACGGGGTCATACCATCATACGTAAAAAGCATGACCGTAAAGTCCGTAGATGAGATAGACGTATCAAAATTGGATCTGATATTTTCGGCCGTAGAATCAGAGGCTGCACGCAACATTGAAACAAAATTTGCCGCAGTCTTGCCAGTAATATCGACTAGCTCTGCATACAGATATGAAAACGACGTTCCGATATTGATACCCGGAATAAACGACGATCATGCAGATCTCCTAGATGTACAAAAGAGAAACCATAGCTGGAAAGGATGGGTAGCTCCGTTGCCAAACTGCACCACCACAGGTCTTGCAATAACTCTAAAACCACTCTATGAAAAATATGGCGCAAAAAAAGTAATGATGACATCAATGCAAGCAATATCAGGAGGCGGTAGATCACCAGGAGTCTCTGCAATGCAGATAAACGACAACATTGTTCCATACATTGTAAATGAAGAAGATAAAGTGAGAACCGAGACGCGTAAGATACTTGGCAAGCTTGAAGAGGATCACATTAAAGATGCAGATATACGGGTAAGTAGCACGTGCACCCGCGTGCCAGTCATAGACGGTCATACCGAGTCAGTCTTTGTTGAGACAGAATTAGATATAGATCTAGTAAAAGCAGGGGAGCTATATGCAAAAGAGAACAAGGATATCTCTGTGGCAGGACTGCCATCAGCTCCAAAAAATTACTATGCATTTCACACAGATCCATCTAGACCACAACCACGTCTAGAGAGGAATGTTGGAGATGGAATGACCACCACCATAGGTCGTGTCGAGAGAGAAGAACTCTTTGAGCATGGACTAAAGTATGTGTTGTTTTCACATAACAAAAAAATGGGTTCTGCCAAAGGTGCCGTTCTTTTAGCAGAGATGCTACTTGAAAAAGGTAAAATCTAACTAGTCATAATCATACTGCTAGCAAGACTGTTTCATCTTACATACTTGATTAGATCCTCTTGATTTTTGCAATGGTATCATTTTGAATAAAGTTTGTAGCAAGATAGACGAATACGATTTATAGTACGTTACAATTTGATAAATTTATGCCAATGTAGCTCAGCCTGGCTAGAGCATTCGCCTTGTAAGCGAAAGGTCGAGGGTTCAAAGCCCTCCATTGGCTTTACAGTTAGACTATACTGCATGGTATCTCAAATAGTTCTTTGTCTGAGAGTGTTCTTCATAAATGCCTGTATTATATGAAAAATATTCTACATTATTGCTGAAACAATCTAATCTGCTTGTTAAAGTTGTAATATAAAGATCAACCAAGGCTTATAAATTCCAAATGACATGCCACGTTTATGTTAAAGATAGACGATATTGATATGTTGATATTATCAGAGCTTTCAAATGATGCATCAGTATCCATTCCAAAACTCGCAAAAAAAATCCGTGTAAATTCCAGCATCGTATATGCTAGAATTAAAAACATGATTAAAAAAAACATCGTTGAAAAATTTATCATACTAGTAAACGACCATGAGATAGGATATGACATAAAATCTCTCATAGGTATAAACATGAACTCAAAGATGCACGAGAGTATAGTCAAAGCATTATTTGAGATATACGGTGTTAGAAAAATATCAGAGGTAACAGGAAGATTTGATGTTTTGGTAACAGTATATGCTAGGACGTTAGAAGAGATGCATAAAGTAATATCTGACAAGATTGCTAGTATAGATGGCATACTCTCTTCTGAGAGCTTTATAGAGATGACCGTACGTGAAAAATCAATACCTTACAAACCCAAGGTGTAACATTGTGCAGAGAGAAACAACGTTTCGAACTAGAGTTTCAACATATTATGAGCTAAGCAAACCAAAAATATGGTATCTACTAGTCTTTACTGCATTTGGTGCTGCGTTTACTGCATCCAACATATATGATGTTCCGATAAGCTCAGTTACGTGGGCACTTGTTCTAAGCTCAGTAGCAGCAGGCTCTGCTGCTGCAAATGTGCTGACAAACTATCATGATAGAGATATTGACGCCATAATGGAGAGAACAAAAGGTCGACCCATTCCATCTGGGCGTATAAAGCCACATGATGCAAGAAACTTTGGACTAGTGCTTGCAATCATATCACTTTTGACAGCTGGTGCCATATCACTTGTTACCACGCCAGTTCAAGGAGCATGGGCTACTGTATTTATCGCCTTTGGGTTGGCAAACAATGTTCTTGTATACTCTTATGGTCTAAAGCGTAAAAGTCGCTCAAACATAATACTAGGAGGGCTTTGTGGAGGATCGCCACCACTGATCGGGTGGGTGGCAGTAACCACATCTGACATGTGGACTATGGGTCTTGCCATGGCAGGACTCGTATTCATATGGATACCAATGCACATTTGGGCTCTGACTTTGCACTTTAAAGAAGACTATAATCGAGTAAACGTTCCAATGCTCACTGCAGTTGAATCTGAAAAAGTTGCAGTTCGAGCTATTGCAGCTAGCACCGTAATTATGGTTATCTTTAGCATGGCGCCGATCTTTATAACATTAGAGGATGGGAGTTTAGCTGCCAGAGATATATACATGTGGACTGCTGCACTCTCAGGTTCTCTCATGCTAGTACTCTCAGGTTGGGTCGTGTTAAACCCGCGTGAAAAAGCGGCGTGGGTTTTATTTAAATTTTCAAGCCCGTATCTAGCAATTCTTTTTGTGGCTCTGATGGTAGATTCTTCATTCAGACCCTAGTTTGCACCAAGATACATTCTTCCAAGATCTGGATGAGATGCTAGATTTTTAGCCTGGCCGCTGTACGCTAGTTTGCCGTTTACTACAAGGTATGCCATATCTCCAATCTTTAGCGCACGGTGGATGTTTTGCTCTACTAGTACTATAGTTGCATCAAATTCTATACGTATCTGCGATATTTTTTTTATTACTTCGTTGGCCATCTTTGGAGATAGATTGGCAGTAGGCTCATCAAATAGCATGACTCTTGGTTTACGCATCAAGGCCATTGCCATGGCCAACATCTGTTTTTGTCCTCCGCTTAGTGTATTAGCCTTGGAATTGAATCTCTCATATAGAAATGGAAACGATTCTAGCACCATTTTGATTCGTTGTAATCTTGTCTCTTCATTTACAGAGTATGCTGCCATTGTGAGATTTTCATTTGTAGTCAAGTTTGCAAATACGTTGTTTATCTGAGGCAGATATGCTACTCCCATACGGGATATTCTGTATGGTGGTTTTTTTGTAATGACATTTCCAAAATACTCCACAGAGCCCTTGTGTATAGTACAAAGACCGAATATACTCTTTAACAGCGTACTCTTTCCTCCACCGTTTGGACCCACTATGACGGTAATCTGTTCCCTCTTTGCCTCAAAGTCCACACCAAATAATATTCGACTCTGTCCATATCCAGACTGGAGCTTTTTTATGGTTATAGCAGATTGACTGTGCATATTATTTTCCTAAATATGATTCTACAACGGCAGGATGTTTTAAAATCTCATTTGATTTTCCTTGTGCTATCACGCGTCCTCCATCTAGAGCAAACGCATGATCTGAATACTCGAGGGATATGTCAAGCCTGTGTTCTATTATAAGAAAAGCGATATTTTGTCTAGTTGCCACCTCTCGTATCTTTTTGAATATATGATGTGCTAGTGAAGGATTTACACCAGCAATTGGTTCATCGAGAAGTATAATTTTAGGATCGGCCATCATCACTCTACCAGTCTCTAATAGCTTTTGTTGTCCACCGCTCAGATTTTGACTCTCTTCATTAACCCTTGACTCAAGACCAATCCATTTTATGTTAGAGTTTACTTTTTTACGAACTGCATATTCGTGATGGCGCCAGAGTCTATAGATGGATGCCTTTAGAAATGTCTCACCAGGATTCTCTGTTACTGAAACTGACATATTCTCTGCTGATGTTAGTTTGTGAAACGGTCTTGGTATCTGAAACGTTCTAGCAAGTCCAGCTCGATATGTCTCAAGTTGCCCAAACTGTGTTATATTGTGTCCATCAAGCACTACAGAACCATCGTCTGGTTGTAGCATGCCACTTACTATATTGATAAGTGTAGTTTTGCCGCTTCCGTTGGATCCAATAAGATGGTATACTTTGCCACGATCTATGTCCATATCAACACCATCGAGTACTATCAGACCATCAAAATGTTTTTTCAAACCCCTGATGGATAATAATGCCATGAACAGTTACCGATTATTGTGCATGAATAAAAGTTTACAACAAACCTCATGCCATCAAGAATAATGTTTAGTATGATCTTCAATCTCTTGAGATTTCTACTTGTCTAGGGATTAAATTCCATATGCATTTATCCGTTGACAGACATATTTTGAAAACTATCACATCAAAACACTAGACAAATGAGATCACATGTTAATTGATAGTTCATCAAATATATTTTCTTTCATATCAAAACGTAATTAAAGACATTTACATCATAATAATGTAGAGTAAATCTTTTTGAACCACATCATCATCCAAAGAGATTTTTGCCTTCATCATATATTCAATTTCGCTCTATCTGACAGCTTATCTTATGACATACAGTAATTCTAATACACGTTCAACAATATTGTTGGCAGATAATACATCACAGATACAAACAGTTTGGGTTTACAGCTTTTTGATGTTGAACAAATTGTGTCAGTTTTACGTATTTCTATTTTTTTACAAATATTATAAAACGAATTGACAACAGCATACAAATGACGTTTGAGAGATTTATTTGATGCATCATCTTAATAGACCTTGTACACGATCAATTACTATTTTATGTGTGAAAACTAACTTTTAAAATTATAGATCAGTTATGCAAGGTCTAATGTGTTCAAATTTTGTGTTTGTGTATAATTAAACATGCACTTTATAAGTTGGGCAGACATCATACCTTGATAAGCACATGTTCGGTTTTTATATCGTTACTAATATCCACTCTGTGTGAAGTTTCGCAGAATTCGACCAAAGAAACTCAAAGTGATGGCACTGATGTTCTTTGGTACAGGTGGTCTCGGCATATTCATGGGACTATACTCTGAAGATTTTACCACGGCATCGATCGGAACTAGTTTTATCTGCATCGGGGGATTTATCGGATGGATGTTACTGACAGGTAAACACGATCGCGATCCACGAAAGAAAAAATAATTACAATATTTTAATGAATGTCCGAATCTAATGTAAAAATGAGACATCGTATGACGAACAAACACAAGGTATAATGTGCCTGCATAGAGGATGATAATAAACAGAGTCCATTGATCTTTATGTTAAACAGTTTTCAAGAGTCAGCACTGATACATCTATACCCGATAGCATAAGTTTGTTCAATTTTCTATTAACAAATCTAGTCTGTTGCACAAGCTTTCTAATATTGAAAATATTTGGATATGGTTTAGGTATAAAAACTCGAGTTATGCAAAGTATAACAGATCTACTTGGTTGCACAACTTTTGATCGCCTTAACTCATACCAGTAAAAATGTGTCACTAGAATACAATAATCAAATGAAAACAAACAATACGGTACAAAATAAGAACAATAGTCAGATAGATATGCGTTCTTTCATCAAGGTGTACTCAAACCAGCATCACAAAACATGTTGTACACCCATACCTTTAATCAAAGCTCTTGCACGATGTGATCCCATTTTCTCGACATGACAGAATCTCTTAAACGCAGAAAACACTACCTCAATTATCCAACGTTGACCATATCTGACGCGTTTTTTCCACCTTGCCTGATTTTTTAACATTGCATCATTTGGAGTAAATGCAAGATGCTTTATCTCCTAAGCTGCTCACGAACCGCATCGTTACGTGCATAACGACCAGCATAAAGTGCAGAATTTGATCAAACCTTTATCGCAGGCTTAATGCCAAGCTTTTGGCAGCGGTTAAAATTGGCGTTTGTATCATACGCACCATCTCCATACAGTACGATATTGCGTTTGTTTACAGCTATCGTGGATGCTATCTTTAACAAGATAGAGAATTACGAGCTGTCTGTTTTCTCCTCTGTGGTGACTGTAAAAGAGACAATTTTTCGAGTTTTAACATTTATGAGAAAATGTATCTTGATAAATCCACGGCGTATCTTCCATTTGTCACGTATCCATTTACCACGCTCATTTGGTTTTATGCCACTACCATCTATTGCAAGATAGATATCTTTTAACTGATCAGATGGTTGTTGAACTCTTTCAGGTGTCTTTATTTTTAGCGCGTTTATTCTGCGGCATATTGTGGTATGATCTAGAGCATTTGAACCTAGAGCATTTTGTGCAATTCCTTGACACGCTCTATATATTATTGCAAGACTCTCAAATAGTTTATCCGAATACTCAAATCGCCTTCCATTCTTTCCTTTATTTACTTGTGTTTTCCAAGATTTGAATGGTTAGATACGTGCCCCATTTGACGTATTTGCTATCAGCCATGTATGCAGAACATTCTGATTGCACACATGTCAGATAAAATCCGTACAGTAAACAATACCATCGTATTCAACGTGGATCATTCCTGTTGTGGTTTGTCTTCAATCAATAACCCATAATCATGGGGTGATCTATTTGTTTAGGTTTGAATTTTGTCTATATGATATTTAGGCAGGTTATGCAACTAAGTAGATAAGAGCATGATACATAAATGCAAAGTAAACCATTGTTTGATGCAGAGTAATTTAAAACAAAACTTTTCAAATCTATCTTTTTTACAATGTACAAGTCTTATGCAATCTAGAAGACAAAATATTCATCATTTAGCGGTACAAGAATATGATATAGATTTGATCTAGCCTATTGCATACATATAAGTAGTTTATATATAGTATTTTTAACCTTCATTTATGCCACAGACAAAGCCTATAATTAGCGTTGAAAATGTGGTAGCGTCAGCTTCAGTTGATCAAAAAATCGACCTCATCGAGGTTACAAAGAAACATCCAAAGACAGAGTATCATCCAGAACAATTTCCAGGACTCGTGTTTAGACTAGAAAACCCACGTACTGCTACACTGATATTTAGAACAGGGAAAATGGTGTGTACTGGAGCAAAATCTGAAGAGATGGCAATAAAGGCAGTACGTACCGTTGTACAAAAACTCCGTGAAAAAAAGATCGATATCAAAAAAGATGCTGTTGTTACGGTTCAAAATATAGTGGCAGCCATCAATCTTGGTGGAAAGATACACTTGGAAAAAGCCGCCAGAGTACTACCACGTAGTATGTACGAGCCAGAACAATTTCCAGGACTTATACATAGAATGATAGACCCAAAGACGGTCATACTGTTATTTGCATCTGGCAAGCTTGTATGTACAGGAGCAAAAAAAGAGTCCGATGTGTATCGTTCAATAAACAATCTTCATGCTATGCTAGAAGAAAAAGATCTAATGGTCTATGAATAAAAATATCATCTTATTGTTATATTTGTGGTTTTAGATTCTGTTCCAAAAGATGTCATTATTGTATAAACTCCTTTCTCCCATCCATCTCCATTTGCTATGATTAGAATAGAATAACGATTTACAGCGTCTGGAGAAACCTCGTCAAACCATACTATATTGTATTCAGAATCTAACACAGATATCTTTACATCGCCATCAGCATATCCAGATACTGATATAATATCTCCAATGTTATAATCTGCGTAATCTGTCTCTAGCGATAGTTCAGGTATTGGCTCTATATCCGATATTTGGGTAAATATATCCGCATTGATATAAACTGCAGCTATGATTACAACGGCTGTAATTACCACCAAAATTTTTCTTATTGGTACATGTCGTTTTACAATAGGTTTTGGCATCTCTGTTTGTAACGTGACACGTTTTTCTGACCAGCTATTTGGTTGAGGGTTGTTGGTAGATGTGGTCTTTATTATTTCTCTAGAATTTAAAAATTTTTCTACAAGAGACTCTACGTACTTTCGCTCATTTACAGATATGACTTCGCCCTGTAAGGCAGCCCTTTTTATTCTTCTCAAAATAAGCAGATCGCCGTGACCTTTGTTTAACAGATCTGAAACAAGATCTAATATGCGAGCATCTGTAACCATACATATACCAAAAGTATGACAAACTTAATTTTTGCTATGATATGCTTTCATTACATCCGAGTCTCACACCTAAATTTACCAATATAGTGGAGAATTGGGTTTAATAACACCAAACTGTATAATGACATACATATTGGATCTTCCAATAAACATACCCATCATAGGTAAAGACGAGATACACGCAGTAGTAGACGTTTTAGAATCAGGCATTCTAACTTCGGCTGCAAAATTTGGAGGTCCGGCAGTCCGTAGCCTAGAGAATATAGCATGTAAATTCACAGGATCAAAATATACAATAGCAGTCAATTCTGGTACGGCCTCACTACAGTGTGCACTGCACGCGTTTGGAATAGGGCTAGGTGATGAAGTACTTTTACCATCATTTACTTTTGTGGCCACGGCAAATGCAGTTATTGCAACTGGTGCTACGCCAGTCTTTGTAGACATATTGCATAAAGACTTTACCATAGATCTAGATGATCTTCGTGCAAAGATTACCACAAAGTCTAGGGCAATAATTCCTGTTCATCTGTATGGAAGAATTGCACATATGGACAAAATATGTAAGATTGCATCAGAGAATAATCTCAAAGTGATAGAAGATGCAGCGCAAGCACTTGGTTCCAAATTAGATGGCAGATATGCAGGAACAATTGCCGACGCTGGTTGTTTTAGCATGTATCCAGGTAAAATTATAACGTCAGGTGAAGGCGGACTTTTAGTTACAGATGATGAAGAGACGCGTGATGCGATTTTAAAGATACGCAATCATGGAATGGTCAAAGGGTATGATACAGAGACTTTTGGACTCAATCTAAGAATGCCAGAGATTGCAGCAGCAATAGGTAGAGTGCAGTTTGGTAGACTTTTAGAATTCATACAAGCACGTACCAAAAATGCCAAACTTTTGACAGATCTTCTAAATGATACACAGATAAACACTCCTATGTTACGCGATGGAGAAGAATCCAACTGGAGTCTTTATACTGTTACGTTGGATGAACGTGAAAAAGCACTAAAAGCCTTGAGAGATGCTAAAATTGGCGCTGCAGTTTACTATCCAACGCCGGTGCATCGTCTACCGTTTTACACATCTAAAGAGCAGTTACCAGTCACAGATTGGGCTGCAGAACATGTTTTGTCACTTCCCATACATCCTAACGTCAAGGTAGATGATCTTGAACGTATAGCAAATATTTTGTCAAAATTTTGATCGATTATATGTATTTTAAGCAAAATGTCTGATTGTTAGCAACGCGTATATGCAATATTGTATCAAGAATATATTATGATCCCACAGTCTCTGTTAATGGTACGATATATTTTGACAGTTGGTTTTGTTCTAAAGAATAGACAATATGCTCTCATATCCATAATTTCGGTCTTTTCTTTTATTGCATTATACTGGTTTGTTACAATGCCACTTTTTTTACAGCATATTGGTACAGTTTTTACAGCAAATCCGCTGCTTGTAGTAAGCAGAGTTGGAATAATAATAGCAATAGCCATAGTTGGAGGGATAAATATAGCACTTGTGGTTTTTAGATTACGTAATAAAACTCGAGCAACATGTTGCAGTGGCATGAAAAAATTTGGTGGTGGAGTATTTGGTGGTGCATTATCAGCATTTACCCCTGGATGTCCTGCATGTACCTCATTGTTAAGTGTGGCATTAGGAACGGTTGGAGGTCTTGCAGTGTTACCGTTTGGAGGATTTGAGCTTGGAATAATCTCGCTATGTGCTGTAACGTTTTCCATGTTTTGGCTAAGCCGCGACATATACAAAACCGTTAAAATCAGCGCATAAAACATTCACAGATGTTATGCTTGATAAATATGCGAAAAATTAAACAAAAGATACCAAAATTCAGGATTTGAATCATATGAGATGAAATTTGTACAAACTGCCCATCTAAAAACGAAACTTTAGGTTTAAATGGATTTTTACAATAGGTTAGAACGGGCCCATAGTCCAGTTGGTTATGACGTCGCCCTTACACGGCGAAGATCCAGGGTTCAAATCCCTGTGGGCCCATCCCCTCCAAGGTTCAAACCCGTTGCATAATACAAAATGCGATCAGAATTCTAGTACGACCTTGTCATTTGGTAATATGCCGACAAATTTGTAACCTTGTGCAATTAGATCTTCGGCATGTTCTGAATCTGTTACGCGCTGGCTTGGAGTATTTTACCGGCATTCATATTCTGAAGTGCCTCTAGTATAGCTCCAAGCTGTTCAGGTTTTGCTTTTTGAATCTGCTTATGTGCAAGTGTTTTTGTTTTTTCAGCCTCATCTTCTTTGATCGTTTCAATGTCTAGATATTTTTCTGCACGATTAAATGATTCTCTCATGGCATCTAGTAGCTCTTCTGGCAGTATACTTTTGTTTGTTTTTGCAATGAGTCTATCATACGAGTCTATCGCCTCTAGATGATTCATCAATTCTGTAATCACCTATGAAATGAAGCGATTCGTTGTACTTGAGTAAATGTTGTACCTGTAATCTTTATCCCCTCTTGTATCCATGTATGGCATTTTTTTCACTCGTTCTCATCTGTACACTCTAATGTCTATGTCGTACAAGGTGCGCCTCCATTCCACTACAATATATCCGCCACGGTAAAGGTCTGCAAGTATCATTGCGTCAACCTTGTCAGTTTTTTTCTTGGATGATGCAATTGCCTTTGTCTGATATGGGTTCAAGAGAGATACATCCAGCTTTAGATCTTTTTGTCATGAACATAAACAAGCCATACCAAACAGATGAGGATTCCATAATACTCTTTGGGACATTTTTTAAGAAAAACTTTTTTGCCTCATCGTTGTCTCTATCGACTCTCGTTAAAGACAATTTTACCTTTTTTGTCCATCATTGCAACCTAAAGGAACTCCTTGTGGACGTCAATACCAACGTACATGTAGGATCTGTCAAAATACGGTAATGATTTTGTTTGTTTTTTAGTTTTGTAATGGCCAGATCTCTTTTTGTTCTTATTCTTACAACCTTCTAAAGTCCTAGTTTTTCTGTGCACATATGGTTAATTTATGTCTAAAAATTTAACATTTTCAATTTAGAATTTGATTGTGCACAAGGTCTATTGTTAATTTGGATGTGATTGTAGGTAAATGTGTTGGAATTATTGGCAAGTTTTCTTATTCATGGAAAGTTATGACGATTATCATTGATAATAGTAACTGTGTGGGCGTCGGTTCTGTATAACAATATGAGCTTTTTTAGGATATAGTATTACAAAAACATAACATATAGTGCTTTCACATTTACTATAAATTTTAGTGTGTGATTCTCATCAATCTTAAACTCGATGCGAGATGATTTGATATTTAAATCCAATAAATGAGGAATTACTCCTGCAAATGAATGTATTACAGCATCGATATGTATTTGTTGATCAACATTTAGTGAAGGCGTATTTCTTTAAAATTATTTATGGGTTTTAATTGTATCATAAAAAAACCTTAGAGGTTAATCAGATTCCATTCCTTTGATATACTCTGTAAACGAGTTGTATGTGCAAGAAGATATTTTACCAGATTCGACATTTTCGATTATCTGTTCATCGGTCATGTTGTCAATTGATATGTGCGTATTCATTATTACCTTTGGATATATGTATTATATAATACTTGTCTCTCGAGATTCGTATGAGATAAGCTATTAAACAATACGGAGTTACCTCTTCAAAGACGCTCTTACCGTGTGCCTTCCATGTTAAAATATCTATGTGCATTGTTTCAAGTATTTCGTGCTTTTTTGCGTATTATTGTTTAGCGTTCGCTATGTGTGGCTTTCCAATTAAAAATGAGAATCTATTCGAGATATTATTCCCACAACCGTCTTCGTCCACTTGTTAGAGATTGCCGCAGTTATCACATCGGAGCATTATCTCCATAAATCCACTCGCGGTTGTACATCTAACTGTAATTTTGTTCAAAATCTCTCCCATCTTTTAGCAACCAGTAAATGACTTTTAGCATCTTTGCTGCAGTTGCAACTACGGCTTTGGAATTGCCTCTCTTTTTTGCAAGTCTTTTGTAAAATATCAGTTTTAATGCATTCAACACGTGAGAGCGGATTGATTCTACTAAAACCCATCGTAGCATCCTACTATGTTATGTGGCCATGATGCACCACGTCAGCAGAGTTGCGAACTGATGGGGCAAGTCCTGCATATGATTTGAGTTTTTCAGGATCTGAAAATCTTTCAATCTCTGATGCAATCGTCAAAGCTGTAAAATCAGCAATTCCAGGAATCGTCTTTAGTATCTCTACTTGTGCGTGCACTCTTGTAGATCATCATGTTGGCATCGGCTATTTTCTGATCGTAAAGGTAAATAGATGCAAGAAAACCGTTTATTCTATATGGCCTTGAGGCTTGTTACATATTTGTAGGAAAATGTTTTTCCAGGAATCTTTATTCCTTTTTGGAGCAATATTCCATGTATCATAGATGTTCTTACTTGAACTAGCTTGTGTCTGTACCGGATCAGCTGCCTTTGCTCAACTGTCTTTTTGTTTGGCACATTTGATATATCCTCCACGCAACAAGTCTGCTATGATTTGTGCATCAACCTTGTCTGTTTTTTTAGTGGATACTGCAATAGCTTTTGTCTGATAGAACAACATCAAGATCCAGCCCATCGGTCATGTATCGAAATAATCCATGCCAGACAGACGATGATTCCATCACAATCTTTGGCATACTTTGGAAAAATTTTCTAATATCTGCATGTCGGTTTTCAACTCGCACGTTTAATGCCTTTGTTGTCAACTATTGCTATCTGGAAAAATTTCTTGTGTGCATCAACTCCAACGAACATGGACTTTCTCCCAACAGCCATGGTGTTTTTGTTTGCATTTTGTGGCTTTCTTTTGGATTTGTCATTTAAACAACCATCTGAATTCTTTGATCTCTTGGGCACATATGGTTAGATGCGTGCCCCATTTGACGTATTTGCTATCAGCCATGTATGCAGAACCTCCTGATTGCACACATGTCAGATAAAAACCGTACAATAAACAATACCATCGTATTCAACGTGGATCATTCCTGATGTTGTTTGTTTGCATGAATAGACCTAATCATGGGGTGATCTATTTGTTTAGGTTTGAATTCTGTCTATATGGTATTTAGGCAGGTTATGCAACTAAGTATATGTGTCTAATTGTTATTGGCGATTCTGCGATCTTCTTTACTGTGTCCGCTACCTTGACTGGTTCCATATTCATGCTAAAAGTAAACCTATTAAAAATTTTTATTTTTTTTACATAGCAGAAGGATTAATAGTTATTTTTAGTTAAAATTAGTTATGTTTAGCAGAGATAGAAAGCCCATACCGAAATCGGATAAACCATTATTTAGTGATAAAAAATGGGTAATTGATTATCGATGTTCAGAGAATGGATATGAAACCATTAAGAAAAAATTAGAATGTGATAAATGGCATGTTAAAAAAATGGATGTTGCCAAACATACATACCAAGCAATAAACCAAGATGATAAAAATTTATCAGACGCACTAAAATATTTCAAAGATTTTCATAAAGAACCTCAAATAATGATGGCGTCAATATATCCAGACATAAATGACGAATAGATGTTATTGACTGTTTTCAACTAATGAAAAGTTGGGGTTATTATCTTTAGTTGTTATTATTTTTGCTTATGTGTGGTGTTCAATATTCTATGACGTACCAACTGGTATCGCATTAATAGTTGATGTGATAATAGGAATTGTTGTAGGATATTTAATATTCAATAAAGGAGAAGATGATAAAAAAGCGATTAAAAATAGAATCATATTATCTCAACAAAGATATTAAACAAATAATTAATGCGTTCAACATATGTCAAACAGGTAATATTACTAATGATGATGTTAAAGAAATAAAGGATTATTTCAATAAAGCTGATACAGCTATATGTGATGTAATCCGTTATTCGAGAGATGTATACCGCAGATCATAAGTTCGTTCAAATTGCTGATTCATGAGCAAAATAATCCATAACATTGTTTGGAAATCTTTGCGTTCTCAAGTATTCCATAATGGCACGCTTCTTGTCATCGATTGTTGGATAGTATATCGAATAATCTTTCTCACGTTTACACTTTAACCAAATTGCTTCAATACTGCTTAGCTGTGGTGATGCAGGTGGAAGATATTCAATTTTTATCTTGTCTTTGTTTGCTTTAACATATTTTTCAAGCTTTTTTGTCATATGTTGTCTAGCTCGATCTACGATTAACACTATTTTTTTGTATTTTCCAACCATTATTTTGACAAATTTGAAAAATGTGGGACCGTCAAATTTATCAAAAGCTCTAAAACATTGTTCTCCATTAATTCCTTTTATGCCATATATCATAAATTTTTGATGATTTCCTCGTATGATCTGTTGGGGTCGTTCATCACGTCTACACCAAAATTTTTTCTTGGTCTTTCCGTCAAGACCTACAATTGATTCATCTTGAATGAATACTTTGTATCCTTGAGGAGTTACATGCCTAATTACGTATGAAATATGTGTATGCCATTTACTATATTCTTTTGCAGAGGCTGCACTAGCATGAACTTTTTGCGGTACCTTTGCAGTTAGATCCCAGTTACGCATTATTCTATATACGTGTGTATGATATTCCAGTTTTTTTATTGATCTCGTGTTTTAATTGCTTTGCAGTTATTACAGTTCCAGTCTCTGTAAACATATTTTGTAACTTTACAAACTTTTTTGTAGATATTAGTCGTGGTCTTCCAGAACGGACTCCTTTCAGGCCTTTGAGTCCATGTTCTTCATATTTTGTGAGCCATTTTTTGACGCATTGATATGAAACGAACAATATGCTTGCAGTTTTGGATATACTGTATCCATGTATTTGGATGCAACATATTCCATGCAGTCTATCTTTTTCACGTGTATCTTTCGTATGCCTGAAGAAGGTCGTCATTACTAACTTTCATGCTTGTTTTTTAATAATGCCGATCCATAAATCTTTGGATTTGTTGATGGAAATTGAACAAACTTATGCTATCGGGTATAGATGCATTTACGCACAAAAATGCAGAGTAGCTGACCTCATACCGAGATTCTGTAAACCGTGCAAAGTCTAGATATGGATCATAGAATTAAGCAATATCTCAATACTAAAAATAGTGTTGAGAGATGATTCGTTCAATGCACATTATCTAATAATATGGCGCAGAGGATCCACTGCTACGATGATCTCTGCAGTATCAGATGGTGTTTTGTTTCCTATTTCAATGCGTGGTCCAATAATTGTGATAAATCTGTAAGCCTTGGAATATTGGAGAATCCATCTTTTTAATTCCTCGTATGATTTTCTCTCGTTCTCTAATCTCCTTGTTCATACGTTCCATCTTGTTCGTATATTCGTCAAGATGTATGTGCCTTGTATGGTATGAGGTCACGTCCCTGCCCATAATTATCAAGAAAGTTCTGTATTTACGCACAAAAATGCAGAGTAGCTGACCTCATACGTCTTAAATTGGGTACAAATCATGTAAAATATGTGGACAAAGTTACAGTTGCAAAATTTGGAGGTAGCACCATAGGGACATATGGTGATGGAATTTCTGGCATTGTTGAAAGAATACGGTATCTTGTAAAAGAGTCAAAAATTGTAGCAGTATTTTCCGCACCCCTAGCTAAAGAAGGCGAAGAAAAGTTATCTATAACTGACATAATGTTAGAGATTGGTACTGCTGCTGAAGATGGAACAAAATACGACTTTGGTCGCATAGAACGGGTCTATGAAAAAATGTTAAACAATGTGCCAGAGCAGTGCCATCAATCATGTAAAGAGATCATAAAGGTGTATCTTGATAAATGTGTCAACATAATTTCATCTTTAGAAAAAGAAAAGTTTGTAGATGAGGTTCGCTCAAAAGCATTAGCATATTCAGGAGAATTATTAATGTCTGAAATAATGAACGACGTTTTAAAGAAAAGTGATCTTTCATCTGCAGTTATCTCTTTTAATTCGTGGCCAATTATCACAGATGACAACATAGAGTACACCAATTTTTTATATTCAGCATCTAAACAACATATGCATGAGATCCTCAAACTAGTAAAAACATGTGATGTAGTGACGATAGGTGGATTTGTTGGCAAAACTACAAGTGGTGTAATTACCACTTATGAAAGAGGTGGTTCTGACAGGACGGCAGTAGACATTGGAATACTGTTACAAGATAAATTTACCGTGAGTGTAGACTTTGAAAAAGATGTTTCAGTATACTCGGCGGATCCAAAGATAGTCGATGATGGAAGTTTGATAAAAGATCTCTCATACAACGAGGCAAAACTAGCTGCCACTTTTGGAATGAAGATATTAGATCCTATAGCCATAAAAGATATACAAGATTGTGGTACGGAGATACCTCTCACGATATCTAATACATCGGATCCCAAAAAATTCACCATCATACATAGAGATTTGAATACATCTCCTTCAAATCCATTAAAGATTGTAGCAGGTAAAAAAAACTGTGCCATACTGAGAATGGAAAAAGAACCTAGTGAAAAGATGCTCCATTCTCTTGAAAACAAAAAAAGATATAGTGAATTTGTTATACTCTCTCCTTTTTCTCGCGATGGATTAGAATTTGTCAGAATTCTCTTTCTAGATGGAGATTATGTGAAAAGAAACAACAAATATTTCCTAGCATTTGATTCCCTTGCCTCCATTACGTATAAACGCGCAGCCATAACTCTGATTGGAGATGAGATGTGGAGAGTTCAAAACATTGTAGCCAAAATAAGCGCACGTCTAGGTAAAGCAGATATCAATATACTAAACATGGATGCACAAGAAGAGACATCTAGGGTGATCATCATCACAGAGGATACTGGTGACGTCTTGGAGAGATCTATACAAGCCATACATATAGAGCGAGCTAAAATAACAACGTTGGTCTGATCAGTCTGATGACCGATCCTACCAACAAGGGTTTTTTCTTGAGCCATAGTCTAGAACTAGCCCTGGCGTTACCCCAAACACGCTAACTTGTATATGCGATCAAAGTATTTAGGTTTGATCTATATAGATCATGGCTTGTACAAGTTTTGGTCCTTTATACAAGGTACAAATCATCTTTAATTTTTGAAATTTTGTCATATCATCACGTAGATACGAATATTTGTAAAATTATTTAGAGCATATATGAGAATGTCAGAAAAATATGAAACTATTGCATGTAAAATATCTGAATTTATAAAAAACAACATATCACAAACAGGTCGCAAAGATGCTGTCTTTGGATTGAGTGGCGGTATTGATTCTATAGTTGTAGCATTTTTGTGCAAAAATGCCATAGGTTCTAACAGATGTCATGCTCTCATAATGCCGCATAAAGGCATAACGCCCAATGAAGAGACTGTAGATGCTGTAGAGGTTGCAAAGAGTTTAGGAATTAAATATAAAGTGTACAATATAGAATCCATTCTAAACGAGTTTCAAAAAAGATCAGAGAGAGGCAATAGAGTTGCAGTAGGAAATCTTTTAGCTAGAATTAGAGCATCCATGTTGTACTATTATGCAAATATCAACGATTCTTTGGTGGTTGGCACCGACGATAAAAGTGAATATCTCATAGGATATTTTACAAAGTATGGAGACGGTGCTTCAGATATACTTCCGATTAGAGATCTGTACAAAACAGAAGTTCAAAAGCTTGGAGAACATCTTGGCGTACCATATAGAATAATAAAAAAACCTCCCGGAGCTCACCTTTGGAAAGAACATAATGCTCAAAATGAGATTGGTATAGACTATAAGACCATAGATACGATATTAATGAGCATCTTTGATGAGAATCTCAAACCCAATCAGATTTATGACAAATTTGGAATAGATGCTGCAATAATAGAAAATGTGATACAAATGTACAAAAATAGTCATCATAAAAGAAACTTGCAACCTTTTTGTGATTTGAATTATTTTAAATAAAGCTATATTGAATTTTACATATGTCAAAGGATAATTTTATGCGAACTGTAGAATGGAAAGACGGTAAAGTAATCATGGTTGATCAGACAAAGCTTCCCAACAAACTAGTCTTTGCAGAATATAACAAATATGAACAGATAGCAGACGCCATAAGCACTCTTGTAGTACGTGGCGCCCCAGCAATTGGCGTGTCTGGAGCATTTGGTATGGCATTGGCAGCGCAACAAAGTAATGCCGATTCCAAAGATTCCATTATTGCAGATTTAGAGATTGCAAAGGATATTCTTCAAAAAACAAGACCTACTGCAATAAATCTCAAATGGGGTTTAGAAAAGATAATGGATGCAGCACATCTAGCAAAAGATGACGCACAGTCTGTACGGGATCTAGTTGTACTAAAAGCTAAACAGATGGCAGAAGATGACATTTCAATAAACATGAAAATAGGTAAAAATGGAGCAGTTTTGTTTGGACAAAAAGACACTGTGATGACGCATTGCAATGCTGGAGCCTTGGCAACTGTTGCATATGGAACTGCACTTGGAGTAATACGTGCAGTACGCGATGGAGGGAAAGAGATCAAGGTTATAGCAACAGAGACACGACCTGTACAACAGGGTTCACGTCTTACCACTTTTGAGCTACAGCACGATGGATTTGATGTAAGTTTGGTTCCAGACACTGCTGTAGGATATGTAATGTCACAAGGTATGATTGACCGTGTCATAGTCGGAGCTGACCGCATACTACGAACTGGACATGTTTACAACAAGATTGGCACATATCAAGTTGCCACTATGGCCAAACAGCACGGCATACCATTTTATGTTGCTGCACCATTGTCCACATTTGATATGCATAGTAGACCAAAAGATGTTATCATTGAACAGCGTAAAGGTGACGAAGTTACTAGAATCGGAGACAAAAAAATGGCGCCAGATGGTATTGGTATCATAAATCCAGCATTTGATATGACTCCGCCAGATCTTGTATCTAGTATAATAACTGAGGCAGGTATTGCAAACCCACCTTATGAAGAATCAATATGTAATCTCTTCGAACATCAGAGCACGAATTGATCTGTAGAGACTCAAGATCACATACTTGGAATTTAATACGTAATTTACTTGCTTATTCTAGCGATGATATGTACTCTATCCATATGAATAATCAAGTAGTGAACATATCCCACAGGTTCTATGAAGTTATGAGCTCATCTAGTCGTTAGGTATGAGATCACGATCTTCTCCAGATTGCCAATTTTGAATTTTTTGGCATTAGATAGGCAATTTGGCAGCAAATTTATCGTATGCAGATTCATTCGTAACTATATCTATAATTTTACACATCATGGTATTTTGAATATGTGATATAGTGCAACTCCGCCTCCTATACCGCCAAGAGTACCAATTACTGTAAGCTGTATGGCAAACTTTTTAGAAGATTTAGATTCTTTATCTAATTTTTTCTCAAAATGATCCATATATGCCCTAGTGACTGGTTTTGAATCATTTTCTAATTCAACTCGTTTGAACACAATTTTTTTATCATCCTCTTGATTTTCATTTATTGCTGTTGAAATTTCATTTGCAAATGATTGAGATTCCAATGAATCCTCTGCTTTTATAATTAATGTAAGTGGATCAATTAATGATGCAGATGTTGAATCTTTCATTATTTCAAGAACAACACCAATACTACTATAAATTCTATCTTGACATTGAAATGTATCACGTAAAAGTTTGGATTCACGGGAATTTATCATGGGAGATGACCCAGTATCTATAGAATCAATATACTAACCAACATAAATTTCAGTAATCATCAAGATTACCTGCCATCAAAATATTCATTTAATTTTGATTCAAAATCAATATTTCTACTGATATAAGTTATGCCAAAATTACGTGCAATATCCTCTGTACGTTTATTTCCATCTCGTTCACAAAATATCATATATTCATAATTACTATGACGATCTTTATTATTATCTTTAATGTATGTTAATCTAGCTATGTCATCTACGGTAGCTGGTAAAGTATCACGGCCTTTGAGCATGACATATATTTTTTTATCTTGTTCGGGAATTTCTATAAGTGTATCAACTAAAGGAAAAAACTTATCATCAGATTTCGATCCTTTCAATGTGATTTTTACCCGTGAATCGGTTTTTCCTTTAACAGTTAATTCTTGACGAGTTTCCATATACGATTTCAAATTATATTACCTCTTGCAAGTATGCAACCATGTTTCAAGATAAATTTCATACTTGTAATATGCCTTACTTTTAGGCATGGGCTCTCCACGAATAGCACTAAAAATCCACCTAGTCTGTTGCATAAGCTTCCTAATATTGAAAATGTCAGAGTATGATTTTGATATAAAAACTCGAGTTATGCAACCAAGTAAAATCCACCTAGTCTGTTGCATAAGCTTCCTAGTATTGAAAATGTCAGGATGTGATTTGGGTACAAAAACTCGAGTTATGCAACCAAGTATATGCATTTGTGCTGGATTTTTTAAACGAACTTATGCTTTGGGGTATAAAACCTAATTTTGAGTAGTTTTATATAATCACGGCAAGATATTGAGAAAGAGCAAAGTGCGCATAAACAAATTGTAATGGTTTTGGAGATATGTAAAAACATCTAACAAAATATCGCTGAATGAGGTCAAATAAATTTCCATTATATATCAGAGATAGAATATAGATCAAATTTTGTATATTTTGGTTATCATCTAAATATCGATTAATGGTTTAACTTTTCTCAATTTATATCTCTTGATCCTTTCCATAGCATGTCTTCTATAATATGCATTTTTTTCTACACCGATCCATTTTCGTTTTAGACGTTCTGCGACAACTGCAGTTGTTCCAGAACCCATAAACGGATCAAAAATTAAATCGCCGCTATTTGAGGAAGCTATAATTGCTCTTTTTATCAATTCTTCTGGCTTTTGTGTAGGATGTAATGCTCTACCATCACTTCTTTTTAATCGTTCCACACCTTGGGTTATGGGTATTGTCCACACATCCCTCATTTGTTTCATATCGCCATTTTTTTGTTTTTCAGGATTTATTTTTTTTAATTCAAAGTAATTAAAAATCCATTTTGAATTTTTCACACCATATACCAAAAATTCTGATGAGTGAGTAAATGATCTTTTTGTAATACTTGGCATTGCATTTGTTTTATACCACGTTATGATATGTTTAACATTTATTTTTGTTTTTTTAACAGCATTCAAAATATTATTAATGTTATGTAATGTACAACATATGTAAATTGATCCAGATGGTTTAAGTAAATCATATGAATGTTTTATCCACGAATTTGTAAATACAGTATAATCTTTTTCTGTCATTTTGTCCCATTTTTCATTAATTTTATAATAATCTCCCCCTGTTTTATTTCCTATTAAACTTAGATTTTTTCCTGACAGATTGTATGGAGGATCTGAAAAAATCAAATCTACTGAACTAATGGGTAATTTTTTCATGACATTTATACAATCTCCAGAGTAAATATGTCTAATTTTCATTGTACTCATTCCAAATTAACTCCCCAGTCTTCTATAGCTTCAGGTATTTTGTTTTGTACCCAATCTGTAGAATCTTTTGATTTTTTTATCAATTCTATCAAAATATCATATAGTATCATCAATTGCAAATGTGGTATTGGTTGATTGTTATTTTTCTTTTTATATGATTTTAAAATATGTAATAATTTGGTAAACGTTCTTATTGTAATTGGTATTATTTTTTGTGATTTTCTTTTATAACCGTGACGTATAGCAATTTCAAATGTTTCTGCTGTATCTTCGTGTATTTTTGGTGCAATAAATAAACAATAAGAATTTTTATTATTGTTTGCATCCTCAAATTCTCTAAGATGTCTCATAACAGGTTGTCCCTCATTTATCCATTGAGTCCTATCTTTTAACATTGTAACCTCACATATCATGTTAAAATTATTATAATAACATTCCAAATCTGCCATTCCTCCTGGAGCAGTAAATGTTGGTTCACCGTCATCTCCAACAGGATAATTTGGTTTTATTTTATTAGAATCATTTAACGCCATAAAAGCTAATGCAGTTTGCTTCTCCAGTTCTATACTGTGCTTTGTATTTTTTTGGTAAATATTTGCTAAATTATCAATGCACTTAGATACATTGTTAACGTCGTTCATATCCCGATATAAAATAATTTTTTGTAATGTAACTAAATATTCTCTTAAATTATGGTTTTGTTGTTGCATAGTAATATTTTTAACTTCTGGCATTATTGGTTTATCTATACCAAATTTTGACATCTGAGTTCCCATCTTTGAAATTTCTGTCATGAGATTGACATTTATTTTCTGCAAAATTGGATCGGTGTTCCACGGTAATGTAGGTTTGGTCTGATCCCCTAGATATTCTACATATGCATCATTACTGTCAAATTTATCTGTAGATGCATTATAAGAATTCAGCAATTCTGTTATTTCAATATTTCTTCTTGGCTCAAGATCCACAAAATTTCCGTTACCTCGGATTCGAATATATTTCGTCATTCGAAAATATCGTATTGCATTATCTCCATAATCATGTAAATTTTTGATCATTTTTTCAAGATTAACATCGTTTGGTTTTTCATCGTTCATCATAAATTTATAAACAAATATTTTTTGATATTTTTTTCTTTCTTCTCTAGTTTTACATTTTCTATACGTCATAATTTCTTGAACTTGGCTTTGAATGTCTTTATATGTTACAAGCGTTGGTACAAATATGTCAAATTCTTCATTACTTATACCATTGGCTTTTTTGTTTATTGCGATACAAGCATCATTTACATTTTTTATCAAATGCAGCATTCCTAAAAATGGTTTAATATCATATCCTTTTATTGTGGTTTCTACTGGATTTGGCAGCTGCCATTTTAAGAAATAATTGAAAAAATATTCTCCCATATCTTCTGATCTAGACAAAAAATTTTTTCCAAAATGTGTTAGTTTGATTTTGATTTTCGGAGATCCTATACAAAGACCCATTTTTACTAATGGTGAAAATGAAGTTCTTCCCCTTATTGGAGGATCATTATAATTCTGTTTTTCAAAAATATTTTTAGCATCATTATATGTAAATGCCATATTAGGATCATCGTATATATTATTTTCACGTTCTGTCATAATTGACGGTCTGTAATTTTTGTCTTGTATCAACATTATTTGAAATTTTAATTGAGTCTTAGAATCAAATAATTCATTTTCTAAACGACTTAATGTATGAAGAAATCGAATTATTCTTTCTGGATTACGTATGGTTGTAGATATAGACCATGGCTTCATTTTATTATCTCACCATGCACCAAAACAATCTTTCAGTGTGATCTGATGTGGAATAACTTTTACCAGTTGTAAATTCTTTATGTTTGGATTCAAATATTCTGAGTCTACCTTTTTTTCTAAGTATTTTGATAATATCATTGTCGTTAATTCGTGCATTTGATCTTGCGTTACGTAAATTTCCAGTGTTATTATACGATAAGAAAATATGTTTACAACGTGCATTTATAACAAGATCATAAAATGCAGATGTAGCATTTTTTAGACAGTATTCACTTTTCATGCCATCTCGATTCATTTTTTGTGCTTTACCAAATGTTTTTGGTTTTTCCCATAAAGATAGATTTTCTAATAAATGATATGCATCACAATACTGTCTAGAATTATATGGAGGATCTAAATATATGACATCAGAATATACATTTTTTATCAACACGTTTGCATCTTCTTGTAAAACCTGATTCAAGTGATTCTTATTTTTTTTTTCAAGTTGTGGTGGTTTTAATTTAATGGCTTTTATACAATCACATTCTTTCCTATATGCATCATAATGCCCAACGGTATTTGCTAATTTATCCATAGCGTATACCAACGATGTTATGAGAATTTCTTTTTCTTGTTGATTTTTCGTAATTCTGTTGATCGCATTTCTAATTGTACCAATTTTTATTGCATTGTTTTTCGTAAAAAAAGTTCCCCCATATCTTATAGAAAAATAATTGTTGCTAGATGGTTTCAATAAATTCAAATAATTGATTTTATCTACAATTGATTCAAAATATGAATCATCGTGAAATAAGAAAGTACGTAGTGCATAATAATTACTTAACAAATAATCATTCGATAATATTTTTGTCTCAGAATCATTAAATGCTTGTGATACAGATCCCGTCCCTGCAAATATGTCACAAAAAGATTCAATATGGCCACAATTTTCATATACTGCATCTTTGATAAATTTAATTAATTTTGATTTATTCCCTATATATCTTCGACTTTTTAATTCAAAGCATTCTTTTTTTGTGATGAGATGAGTCTGCAACATCGACATCTTACTTGATAACATACTTTTTGATATTAAAATTTAATGATTTTAACCTTGTTTATACAGACATATTGGCACATAGTCACCAACAAATTGATCCAAATATACTACTTGGTTACTTAGTTGCACAACTTTTGATCGCCTTAACTCATACCAGCAAAAATGTGTCACCAAAGTACAATAATCCAATGAAAACAAACAATACGGTACAAAATAAGAACAATAGTCAGATAGATACGCGTTTTCTCATCAAGGTGTACTCAAACTGGCATCACAAAACATGTTGTAAACCCATACCTTTAATCGAAGCTCTTGCACAATGTGATCCCATTTTCTTGACATGACAGAATCCCCAAATACTCTCTTAAATGCAGAAAACACTACCTCAATTATCCAACGTTGACCATATTTAACACGTTTTTTCCACTCTGCTTGGTTTTTTAACATTGCATCATTTGGAGTAAATGCAAGATGCTTTATCTCCTCCAAGCTGCTCACGGACCGCATCGTTACGTGCATAACGACCAGCATGAAGTGCAGAATTTGATCGAACCTTTATCGCAGGTTTAATGCCAAGCTTTTGGCAGCGGTTAAAATCGGCGTTTGTATCATACGCACCATCTCCATACAGTACGATATTGTGTTTATCCGCAGCTGTCGTGGATGCTATCTTGGATGCTGCCTTTAACAAGATAGAGAATTGCGAGCTGTCTGTTTTCTCCTCTGTGGTGACTGTAAAAGAGACAATTTTTCGAGTTTTAACATTTATGAGAAAATGTATCTTGATAAATCCGCGCCGTATCTTCCATTTGTCACGTATCCATTCACCTCGCTCATTTGGTTTTATGCCACTACCATCTATTGCAAGATAGATATCTTTTAACTGATCAGATGGTTGTTGAACTCTTTCAGGTGTATTTATTTTTAGTGCATTTATTCTGCGACATATTGTGGTATGATCTGGAGCATTTGAACCTAGAACATTCTGTGCAATTCCTTGACACGCTCTATATGAGATACTCGTGTATGTTTTGATTATTGCAAGACTCTCAAATAGTTTATCCGAATATTCAAATCGCCTTCCATTCTTTCCTTTATTTACTTGTGTTTTCCAAGATTTGGATTTTTGAATGGTTAGATGCGTGCCCCCATTTGACGTATTTACTATCGGCCATGTATGCAGAACCTCCTGATTGCACACATGTCCGCTGAAATCCGTACAGTAAACAATACCATCGTATTCAACGTGGATCATTCCTGATGTGGTTTGTTTCATCAATAACCCATAATCATGGGGTGATCTATTTGTTTAGGTTTGAATTCTGTCTATATGATATTTAGGCAGGTTATGCAACCAAGTAAAATCCACTGTAAAACTTTTAGATCATGGTTTCATACGACCGAAAAAACTTTTGATCAGTAGATCAAATCAATTTTAATGAAATTATCAAAGCACAGACGAAAAGGAGAATTCGACAGAACACAAAATATGTTGATCACAGCATCTATGAAAACAAGGGACAAAGCCATGGAAAACAAATCCGTTAGAACAACATGGCTTTGACCCCACTGGAATGGCAACCTGCCTTGTCTTTAAGACAATGCGTCAGCTGTCATTCGATGAACTTTTAGACTATCTAAAAGACTCACCAAAATTACTAGAATCCCTCTACTTAAAAAAAAGTACCTTCAAGATCTGGCATTACATGCATCTTTTTGTAGAATTCGAGAAGATTTTATCACATAGATACATCAGCAGACCTGGTATGAAAGGTACTCTGGAGATTCTACTGGATTTGCAATAAATGGTCAACGTACATGGTTAGATGCAAAAAAGGTCTAGTTCTAGGCGTGATTATCGTAAATTAGACATTGTGAGAGCAAAAAATGGTATAATTGTATCACATATGGTTACTGATGGAAGACGTCATGATGCACCTGTATTTGAACAAATGTGTAAAAAATACCACAAGGTTCAGGCTATGTGATACTTGCAGCATATCTTTCACATACTATTGGACGAAGATGGTTGTGGGAATAATGTCCCGAATAGATGTATGTCTCTCTCCATTTAATGAGAAAACCACACATAGCGAACGCTAAACAATAATACGCAAAAAAGCACGGAATACTTAAAAACAATGCACATAGATGTATTTACGCACAAAAATGCAGAGTAGCTAACCTCATACCACATTAAACTTATAAGACTTTTATTCAAAATATGGACAGTTGAGTGAATCTAGAAACAGTAATGCATATGGAATTGGAATAATTACCGTCATTGTTGGTGTGTCAGTTGCCATTATCTTTTATCAGAGTTATTATCTGCCAGAGTCGCTTGAAAAACCCTCCGTAGATGAACATATACTACATCCAAGCTTTCCAGAAAACATAATAGAGATCATACCAGGGTCTGCTAGTGAAGATCAAAAAGACAATTACATTCCAAAGCTTGTAAACATACAGCTAGGTGTAGACAACCATGTTGTGTGGAAAAATGCAGACGATATTGCACATACAGTTACTCCTGATCACAGATATTCTGACAGCTATAGTGGGGACTTTGGATCATCTGGAGTACTAAAACCAGATGATGTCTATGAGTTTACATTTACCGATGTAGGTCATATAGAATACCACTGCGAACCGCATCCGTGGATGAAGGGAACTCTAGAGATAACAAAACAACGTTTCTAGATAGAATATTTTGCAAAGATATGATTGCTTTCGACTTCTTTGTGTTGTTCTATAATTGATACACGAAATTTTACATCGTGTGTTTTTTTTGGTTCAAATCTAATAAATGCAGTAAACTCTGCTACGCCCTCTTGTATCAGATCTCTTGGTATGAAAAGTCTAGTAACACTTTTTTCTATATTCTTGCCGTTACATGTATCATATTCCAAGAGTTCATTTGAATCCAAAATCTGTGTGTTTATTACAATTCCATCATATCTCCCACGATAACTTGTCCGTATAGTACCGTGGATCTGTTTTTGAGGTTGTATATTTATTGTATCAAGGGAGATTTCAACATCCTTCATGTAAAATATGAATAATGTTTGTAAATAAATAATTTTGCCATCGTATATTATTCAGAGATATCATTTTCTTTTATAGCATTCATTAAGACTTTTTTTGATACCATTCCATCTTTTATCATTTTGTTATACAAATCCGCATAGATAAATTCTCTCTCAGAATATTGGACTATCTTTTCAAACTCTCCACGAAAATAATGTAGATATTCAACATCCCCAGTGGTCTCTTTTATGGGCAGGCCGTACGCCCGAGCAAGTGCATCATGCCTTAGACCTTTTATGTGAAAATCATTTAATGGTAGATGCATCTGTAAAAAGTCCATCGATGCAGTCTTTTGCATATAGTAATAGAGTCTCTTTGGTGTATCAATTTTATGATGTAACATTCTTCCATACAAAAATGGCAGATCAAATCCACATATGTTATGACCTACGAACTCGAGCCGTTCTTGTTTTACTTTGCATATGACATTATAGAGTTTCTCTAGTATCACCTCTTCGCCGTCCTCCCACTCTTTTAGGTGCCGTATGTAGCCATACGGAGATATTTTATACGCGATAAATATGACCTTGCCCTCGTATGGGTTCAAGGCACCTGCAGCATATTTCCAGTATCTGTTAGGATCGGTTCTATTGGTCAAAGTGTTAGATTCAATATCATGTTTTGCTGCAAAAAATTCTTCCTTTTCCATATTTGGTGCACTCTCGATATCTAGAAACAGTTTTGTCATATAGCATCAGTTATGAGGACATTTACATTCTACCATAACCGTATCAAACGTACAATCATGTGGTCCTTCAGTATGTGCACTTGTAGGAATTTTTTTCATACATTCATTGTGTCTGCCTTTGTTACAAAACCAGCATATTTTTTGTGATAAATTTGTAGAACAGTCCATGGTGTACCATAGAAAACACCTTTAAAAAAACTTACACATGATGTAGCCAAGGTAGAAATCGTGAATCTCTGCCCCTTGTGACATTGATATACTGTTTTTGTAGCTTTTTAGTAATAGAGCCTAATCTTCCAGAGCCTATTTTGATATTGTCCACTTGTGTTACAGCATTTATCTCTGCTGCAGTTCCAGTAAGGAACGCCTCGTCTGCACCATATACGTCAGCACGGCTCAATGAAGCCTCTTTCACGTATCCTCCATCCTCTTCGATCATCTCTATTATGCTCTCACGTGTAATACCTTCTAGAACGCCAGAGCTTGTTGGCGGAGTTATTATCTGACCTCCGCGTACGATAAAGAGGTTCACTGTTGTACCTTCTACCACGTGACCTTCATAGTTTAATAATAATGCCTCATCAAATCCATTGCGCACTGCCTCAGTGCGTGCAAGTATTGCGTTGGAATAGTTGGCAGCACTCTTTGCGTGCATTGGTTGTGAGCGCGAATCAATCTTTAACCAGCTAGAGATCATGCATTTTGTAACCATACTCTTTTCTGGTACGTGTGTTTTTTTATTCCACTCTACACATGAAATTGAGAGATCTGTGTTTATATTTTCTGGCAAGAGTCCCACTGATCCTTGTCCAAGGTATGCTATAGGACGTATATAACATTCTTCTAATCCGCTAGCCCGTACAGTCTTGACAATTGCATCAGTTACTTGTTTTTTTGTATATGGTATGTCCATAGAGTATAGTTTTGCAGATTGGAACAATCTGTTTACGTGTTCTGGCAGACGAAATATTGCAGAACCCTTGGGTGTCTTGTAGCAACGTGCTCCTTCAAAGACTGCAGTCGAATAATGTAGTGCATGAGTCAATATGTGTACTTTTGCGTCTTTGAATGGTACAAGTCTGCCGTTCATCCATATCTTTTTGCCATATTTCATGGTTATTCTAGATTAAAATGTAATTTAAACAGTTGTGGTTTAGGTCAACTTGTTGGATATTTGTTTATTAAATCATAAATTTCTCGCATAGTTGGTGCCATTCAAAATGAATCATTTAGGAGATTGAGAGAGTATCTGATTTTTCTGATCTCTACATAAACCATTTGTGTTGTAACGATTCTATCACGTACGTTTAGATCTCTTTCTTTCGAGTGCAAGTAAACAACTCACTGTCTATGTATGATCGAGAGTATGTCGATCAAAAGACTTTTGCACCTCACTATTATTTCTCATATACAACTAGTGGATTTATGATAAATGTTTGTTAAATTGTAAAATCTATGCAAGTGATTGTGATGCATCGTGGAACATTTGGCTCTTTGCACAACCAGATGCTAGTTCATCACCGGCTCCACGTCTCATCAGACCACGGTATAGACCATCTTCTAGTTTCATGCCTTCGCGCTCTTCCCATTCTTCTACTGTGATCGAATATTTTTTCTGAATACGGTCACGGTACCATTCGGGTATTACATTAAAGGCACAAAACGGAACTATACGCAAGTCTGGGGTTAGATAATGTATATCACATCTTTGTAGACGTTCCAAGTCTTCGTTGTACTTGTCTTGAAAGTGCATCATACCTAGAAATAGACCTTTAACGTGCCAAGAGCCTACAGAATTAAAAGATCTCTTTAAGAGTATATTTCCAAACATTTTTGCCAAATCAAGACCTGCAGGTTGTTTCTTTGTATCGACAAAGCCTTTTAGTTTACGAACAACTTCTAGCATTGTAAAGTATTTATTTTTACCCGAGCGTATCTCTTCTACCTTGTCTTCAAAGAGCTCCAACATTCCTTGAATATCACAAAACTTTGTAATTGGTACAAACTTTTTGGTCTCTGCATCTTCAAAGATGTATGTTCCAGCACCACATGCAAAATGTATTGAAAGTTCATACTTTGGCTTGCTAGAGAATGCTTCTATGATGTTGGTCATTGGCATACAGCTTGGAACTGGGAACCAGTCATCCATGGTAACATCACCATTTGTCTGCTCTTCTATACGTTGTATGCAGTCGGGAATTGTAATTCTGTATTTCTCTCTCTCTTGTTTGCCCATCCTTCCAGTAAGAGATACTGGTTGAAAGTTTACTGCATGAACAACATCCATATTTTTCTGCGCATAGCGGACAATGCCACCTAGTTCATGATCGTTTATTGATTTTATTACAGTTGGTACGAATACTACTGTGGTTCCAGTCTTGCGACAGCTGTCAAGAGCGTGTGGAATCTCCCAATGATTTTTTGGGTTTGTTCTAGCAGTAACACCATCAAAACTAAGGTACAAATTGTTGCAACCAGAAAGTCGTACCTCACGTGCAGATTCTGGATCTAGTGCATGGCGTATGCCGTTTGTATTCATCTGTATGTGATCTACGCCTTCTTGTTTTATTATGCTGATTAGATCTGTAATATCTTCACGGAGCATGGGCTCGCCTCCAGTAATTTGGATAGAGTTTCCAGCTATGGGGCGTTCAGCTCGCATGGTCTTTACCATAGAACGTATCTGTTCATGTGATGGTTCATACATGTATGCGCCTTCTAGACCTTTTTTGACGTAAAAAAAGCAATACCAACATGTAAGATCACACCTATTGGTAACTATCATGTTTGCAAGACCACTATGTGAGAGGTGGTTTGAGCACAGACCACAGTTGTTTGGACATGAACATTTTTCGATCATCACGTTTGGAGCATGAGCACCTTTGCCATCTTGCCAATAGGTACTAAACTTGTTGTACATGTCAGAAGAACCAAAATAGAGTTCTTCACATTCACCATGAGATGGACATATCTTTGACATGAAAACTTTGCCGTCGCGCTCAAATACTTCTGCATCGAGGATCATGTTACAGTCAGGGCAGATGCTCTGTGTGAATCTGATCGTAGATTTTTTTCCCAAATTTTTGGTCGATTGACCACTGATCTGTATAAGCGACAATACGTTACATCAATATTTTCCATATTTAATGACTTCCATCAGTGTCAACGGTTAAAAGGCGTATTTGCTCTAGGTTGTGCCTATAATGATCCAATGGGTTTTATATATTCCAAAACAAAACTTGATCGATTGAACATATCAAAAAAAGCAAAAATGGCGCTAGAACGGCTTGGCATGAGTGTAAATGAGATCAAAGTTTATGCGGCACTTTTGAACCTAGGTAACGGAACAGCTGAAGAGATTAGCAAAGAGTCAGAGGTTTCATACTCGAAGATATATAAAATATTAAATTCCATGGAGAATGAAAGTTGGATCATCTCAGATGATTCAAGACCTACAACATACACTGTGATCTCTCCGGCAACTAGTATCGAGGCTGTCAAGCGCAAAAGAGATGCCGAATTTAAAGATGATAAAACTGTAATTACCTTGGAGATAGAACCATTGTATAACAAGACAGGTACTGCAGAGACGCCAGATATTTTGTTTTTGCGCGGCGTGAACAGCATAATATCAAAGATTTTAGATACTGCGGATTCATGTGATAGAGAGATGATGATTACAGTTCCCGCAGCTGGTCAAGAGATAGTGAAACAAGCACTGCCAAAACTACGAATATTATACGATCGTGGAGTAGAGATTACCATACTTACATCTGAAGAGATGGATGATGATTCTATAAAAGCACTCTCAAGGGTGGCAACTGTTAGAATTAAAGATAGCATATACGGTGGTGGCATGATATCGGATAAAAGATATGTGATAATTTTGCTTGGATCCGATGATGGCAAATCATTTACAGCCAATATGGTTGCCATATGGGCAGATCATGTGGGTCTTGCTGGATTTGCTAGAGAGTATTTTGAATATTTGATGAAAGACTCTGAGGATGTATGAGGTATGGAAGAGATGAATAGCGAAGTATTGTTTGTTGGAACTGCAGAAGCTGAACATTTGGAGATGTATCTAAAAGCAATTTGGCACATAAAAGAAGATGGTGGAGAGGCAAAGATTAGTAATATTGCACGAAGGCTCAATGTACGTCAACCTAGTGTAGTTCAAATGCTCAAAAAACTGCGCGAACGGAAACTGGTTCAATATAACAAGTCTGGTGTGCGCCTTACTGACGAAGGTAAGGGAATAGGTTCGGCGATGATACGCAATAGTAGACTTTTGGAAGTTTTAATGGACAGTGCTCTAAAGATAGACATAGACGAGGAGATGGTCTGCGGCATAGAGCATCATATGAACAAACAGTTTACTGATGCCTTGTGTACGATGCTTGGTCACCCAAGAAAATGCCCGCATGATCTTAGAATACCTACTGGTGAATGTTGTATTAAACCAAAATAATTGAGTCATCCATATAACAAAAAAAGTCAAATGTTTAGATTATCTCAAAAATGATGTTATAATTAACCGTGTGTGCCAAAATGTCAGAATAGGATTATATTCTTACATATAGGCAAAATATTGAAATGGTATGTTTTTGCGGGTGTGACAAATTTGAGAAAAATCCCGACGGGTCAAAGATCTCATGCATGAATTGTGGTCATGGAAAACAAAACCACGATGATGTATTTAGGATGGCTGCACGTGCAAACGAGGAACAGAGTCAGAAACGTGATGTTGATTTCTAGTAGCCTATGATTTTTACCAAGACTTTTTTTTGGCGTCTGCCGTCAAACTCGCCATAAAATATCTGCTCCCATGGACCAAAATCAAGTTTTCCGTGTGTGATGGCAACTGTTACCTCACGTCCCATTATCTGTCTTTTGAGGTGTGCATCAGCGTTGTCCTCTCCAGTTTTGTTGTGATCATATAGATCTGTTGGTTTGTGTGGAGCAAGATGTTCTAACCATTTTTCATAGTCTCTGTGGAGTCCAGACTCATCATCATTTATGAACACACTAGCCGTTATATGCATCGCATTAACAAGACATAATCCTTCTTGTACACCGCTTTTTGACACTAGATGTTCTATCTGTGACGTGATATTGATAAATGCACGACGTGTTTTTGTATTAAAGGTAAGATGTTCTGTATAAGATAACACGTTTGTTTGTACATGGATGTAACATAAAAATGAAAAGGCTCAGAACTCAAGATCCATATCATCAATCATTGGGATTATCTCATCAACGCCCATTTAATCATACAGTTATCATCTAAATGAACTTTCATTGTTTATGCAAACTCGCCTGCGATATTTTGTGTCATCATATCTTGTATATCTTTTACAGAGTTTGCAAAACCTGTAGCCCACATAGCCTTGACTAATGCAGTCTCTGGAAGCATTCCAGATAATGGTATAACGCCCATCTTTTGAAGATCGCGACCGCTCTCATAAACATTCATGTTTACGTTACCATCTATACACTGTGAAGTCATCCCTAAAAATATCCCATCGTGTGATGCATTTATTATAGAATCATACATAGTACGTCCCACATGACCAAGCCCAGTCCCTTCTAATATCAGAGCGCGGTATCCAGAATTCACTGCATAGTCTATAATTCCAGAATCAAAACCTGGATAATATTTTACTAGTCCCACTTTTGTATTCATCGTGATTTTAGGTAAATATTGATCACTGTTAAAAAATTCCAAGTTTTTCTCAACTTTGCCATCTGTGACAATGTATGCAGGATTTGATCCTATAGTTTCAAATGCGCCGCGTTTACTGGTATGATTTTTTCTTACGCGTGTAGCAAGGTGTACTGCAACATCATCTCCATTCTGTTGCATTGCCACAAAGATTCCTGGATTTGGATTAGATACAAGAAATCGCATAGAACCTATCAAATTTGATGCTGCATCAGAGGATGGACGATCAGATGATCTCTGAGATCCAGTCAAAATTACGGGTTTTGGAAATCCTTGTAATGCAAATGCAAGATACGAGGCTGTGTGTTGCATAGTATCTGTTCCATGGGTTATGATTATTCCCACATACTCGGATTTTGCAAGACCGTCAAGAAATTTTGCCACTTTAACCCACTGTTCTGGGACGATATTTTCAGAATGTTCTGAAAATATTGTTTTTACGTCAATGTTTGCAATGTCTACAAGTTCTGGCATTAACGTAAGCAGATCTTCTGGCAACAACACTGGCGTTACTGCTCCAGTTCTATAATCTATTTTACTTGCAATAGTTCCACCAGTAGATAATAAAAGAATTTTTTCAGGATTTTTATTCTCAATTTTGTTTTTTTGTATCTTTACCATAGATTTTAAAGATGTTGTGATTTTTTTTGCTCCTGCATTATCTATTCTTATGCCCACATTGTAACCATTTTTGAGCTTTAACACTATGACATCTTTTGCATTACTTTCATACCTAGGCATGAGCGTACCTTCATAGTCTATTATTCCTTTTATTACAACATAGTCTCCAATTTGGACATTATTAGATTTTAAAAATTCAAGAGATTTACCAGTATAACTACCATATTTTGACATATTATATTATAGAATATACGGGCTCTTAATCTTATCTAAAATTAGAGGAAGAATTAAAGTGTTGGACAATTTATTTTGTATGAGGTCAGCTATTAAACAATACGTAACACCTCTTCAAAGACGCTCTTACCATGGAGACAATCTGGTTTGTTGCCAAGCAGGCTATGGATCATTCAGAGTACTATCCACAACTAGAGGATAAGAGAAGTAATTTCATGAAATATCTGAGAACAAAGAAACTACCTAATAACGTTACTGATTATTTTAAACCAAAGATGGAGGATTTTTTAACGAACTTATGATCTGCGATATAGTCATGAGCTGACCTCATACCGTTTATTAATCAAATATTATAAAATATCACCATGAGATTATTAATAGCAGGAGATAAACTCAAATTATTTCATTTAAAAGAATTTGGAGAAACTCTCAAAAAACAAGGTCATGATTATCGTCTAGTGTATGATGCAGATGTATATTCTGGATTTCCTACAAAAAAAATATCAAGTTGGTTTACAACAAAGCATAAATTTAAAAAACTTGTTAAAGAATTCAAACCTGACGCAGTTTTTGCAGACAGGTTTATGCATTTTAGTATGGCTACAATAGAAGAAAAAATACCGTTGTTTGCACATTTGAGGGGCGATTATTGGACGGAGTTAATGTGGTACAAAAAAACAATATACAAAACACCGCATACACGATTTGCTTTATGGTATCTAGACAGAATGGTCAATAAATGTTTAAAAGATGCAACCAGGATATATCCAATTTGTAGTTATCTTAAAGATATAGTAGATACGCGTTACCCGAATAAATCAACGGTGCTATATCAAGGCATCAACTCGTCTAGATGGTACAAAACTGATGGGATGGATTTAAAACATCCATGTGTTGGACTAGTTCAATCGGCAAATGTGTGGGTAAAGACGAAAGAGTTGTTGTTGTTGCCTCGTATACTAGAAAAATTTCCAAATGTAATGTTCTACTGGGTTGGTGGTGGCACATATCAGGATCGTATACTATCAAAATTAACAAAGTATGATAATTTCAAGTGGCTTGGTGTTTTAGAATATTATGACAAAATAAGAGATTTTCTATCAGAGATTGACATTTACTGTCTGATGAGTGGGTTAGACATGTCACCTCTAACTCTACAAGAGGCTCAACTGATGGAAAAGCCTGTAATTGCAACAAAAGTTGCAGGTATTCCAGAGATCATGAGCGATAATAATACAGGATATCTAGTTGGGAAAGATAATGCACAAGAATGGATTCAAAGTTTATCAATTTTGTTAAATGATACAAAAAAATCAAATATGATGGGAAAAATGGGTAAGAAGTTTGTAGAGAAAGAATTCAATTGGGAAAAGATCACACGTGATTTTGTATCATCGATAACTAATACAATTATGTAAAATTGATGTTTGGGTTTAATTCTTTTGTAATAAATATTCTGTACCATATTTCATATGCAAGTAGACCAAGAAATTTGTTTACGTATCTTACATCTAGATCACTTTTGTCAATATATTTTTTTATCCAACCATCATTAATGAATTTGTCAGTAACTAGGCGAGAATCTGTCAAATAATATTTACATAAATTTTTTCCATAAGAATTCCAAAGATTAGCTGTATTTACAGAAAATCCCATTTTTTTGTTTCCAATTAATGTAGTCACACCAAGTCGATCTAATAATTTTCGCAGAGGTAATTTACCGATATTATCTGTTAAATTATATTTTTCTGTGCTATGCAAATGCGTTGCATAATTTATCAAATTTTCATTCAAGATAGGTGTTATTCCAGTTATGCCAAAATGAGAATTAATGAGTTTGTTCACTGGGGAAAAATTATGGGACATTTTACCATTATAATCAGCTAGAAAAACTTGAGATAATGATGGTAACGAATTAGCAAAAAATGGCTCAATAATAGAATACACATCATTCCAAGAAAAATTAGATTTACTTGAAAAAATTTCTTTTTGATCTAGAACATGATCACGTTCATGGCATTGTAAATAAGCTTTTGTTTTTTCTAATGATGTTGAATTTGGAGTAATTAAAGAGAGAAATTTCTTGTATCGAAATGTATAACCTCCAAATAATTCATCCCCACCATCACCAGATATCATATACGATGAAAATTGTTTTGCGTTTTTGATTAGATAATACCAATGCAAGTCCCAAAATGGTTGTTTAATAATGGAAATCGCTTTTGGGAGTTCTGATAAATAATTTTCTAGTAAAATAATCTCATGAGATGCATCAAATTTTTCTGCAATTTTAGCTGCTTGAGGTGTTTCATCTGCACTATCTGAAAATTTAATGGTAAATGCACATATGTTCAAATTTGGATACGTCTTTCTTAACAGTGCAAGAACGAGGGCAGAATCGACACCGCCACTGAGCGATATACTTATTTTTTTAATATTTGGATTTAATTTCGATCTAATATTGTCCATTATTGTTTTTTCTATGAAATCTAGTGAGATGCTACTCATATTTGTAGTGAAATTTTTCCAAGACAAGGATTCAGATGTACATGATAGTTTTGGATTATATCTTAATGTTAGAATATATTTTGCAGCGTCACTAGTTGTAAATAAATCGTTAGTTAGTGCCACGACCCAAACCCCGGTATATGATTCCAGCTTTTTTAGCAGCATCGATATCGAGTATTCCTTTAGAATCAACAAATACCGGTCGGATCATTTTTTTGACGAATGTTGACGGTTCTAAACAGCTAAATTCGTCATGAAACGTAACTAATACAACTGCATCAATATGATTTAACGCAGTGTCAAGATCTGATTCTGTACGTATACCAAAAACAGTTGTATTTTTAAAATATGGATCATATATTTTGATTTTAACACCTAGATCACAGAGTATTTGAATAAACGGTTGTGCAGGAGATAATTGTACGTCTTTTACATTCGGCTTGTATGAGATCCCCAAGATTAGAACCGTTGAGTTGGCAGGTGTTTTATCTACTTTAGATAATCCATCTAGTAGTAGGTCTGCGGTGTGTTGTGGCATATGTTCATTAATTTTTCTTCCGATCTTTATCATACGAAGTAATTTTTCATCAAATTTTGCAGTATTTAAAAACTGATATGAATTGACAGGTAAACATGGCCCTCCAACTCCCACACTAGGATAATGTATTTGAAAATTATGTTTTGTCCTAGCTGCATTCAACACCTCCATAGTGTCAACACCAATTTTTTCAAACAATATTGATAATTCGTTAATAAATGCGATGTTAACATCACGAAAAACATTGGTGGTTAGCTTTACTGCATTTGCAGTTTTACAGTTGGACATTTTTATTAAATCCACGCCAAAAACGTATTCATATAATACCATGATAACTTGGGCTGTTTTTTCATCTAGGGCTGCAACCAATCTAGGTAAACTTGTAAAATCTTTTAGAATTTCACCTGGATTTGCTGTTTCTGGACACACACCAATTCCAAAATTCTCATTCGCACGTAATCTTCCATCATTTCCTTCAATTATTTGCGTTAATTCGTTTTCTATAAATCCAGGTTCAACGGTACTTTCAACAATTACTATTGAGTCAAGAGACAAGTATTTGTTTAGATCTTTTCCAACTTTTTTCAATGCTTCATAGTTTGGAATATTAGAATCATCCATTGGTGTGGGTAATGAAAGTAATAATATATCGGATTTTGATATCGCATCTTGAGTGTTAGTTGTGACAGTTAATAGTTTTTTATTCATAACATCGTCAAAAATTTTCTCATATCCAGGTTCATCCTTTAACGGGAATTTATTAGAGTTTATAGCATCAATTAATTTCTGATTTATGTCCAAACCAATAGTAGATAATCCAGCTTTAGCAAAAGACAACGCTGTAGGTAATCCAATACGGCCAATGCCAATAACGCATACTGTTGGTTTGTTGGCATAAATTAGTTTTTTTATCTCATCCAAGCTATTTTCTAATATCAAACACGTCTACCATATACTCTTCATTAATTTGATATATTTAATTTTAATGCCAATATTGAATAATTTATCATTTTATCTGTTTATGGTTGATTATATCCATCATGATTTGAATTCAAAACTAACATTTTGCCTTGATCCATATATTTTCATTGTTGTATGTCAATGTTCTGTTCTAGAATAAGAAAAATTTACCAACGGTTACCTGTAATCACAAACCCATTACATCAAATCCTTTACACGAATATCTTTTCTTGGTATTATCACATAAATATGTCCAGTATTTTTAGTATGCAAATATTACGTAAGATATGTGATCAAAACCAAGTTGCCCTAACGAACGTTTGTCCATGGCTTTACCCTTTATTTTCATAGATAATGTGATTAGCATTTTTCGTGATCTCTAATTCTCCTCTTCGTTGGTGTTTTGATAATTTCATTTTGATCAAAAGCTTTTTCAATCGTATGAAATCAGGATCTAAATTTTATGATTGATTTTTAGTTTTATTCATGGATAGACAGATCATGCAATAATGTTTTTAAATTGCACAATCAAATAATATCATATGAGAATTTTATTTATTTCTTCACATTATGATGGGGGTGTAGGACGTCATGTAACTGTATTGAGTTCTCTATTGTCTAATTATGGATATAATGTTTCAAAAATGATCATTCCTCACATTCCAATTAAAAATTATAAAAATCCTAGTTTTGCATTATTTTCAGCTATAAAAAGCATAATAGATTGGAGAAAATATGATATTGTGCATGCATTTAATGTTCCATCTGCATTTGCAATGAAATACACAAACGCTACAAAAAGAGTGATTTCTGTTCATGGCGTATTTCAGGATCAAATCAAAGTTCTACATTCAAAACCGCTATCATATATTTCAAATAAAACCGAATATAGAGCCTTGAATTGGGCAGATGTACGTACAACAGATTCCATGGCAAGTAAAAATCGATACAAAGAACTAGGTTTTGATTTTGAATATTTTCCATCCCCGTTAGATTTGACATTATTTGAAAAAATTCCCGAGGTTGTAAAAAAGAAAAAACAGGTAGCATATGTAGGTAGAGACAGCTATGAAAAAGGCATTGATCTGTTACGTAAGATTGAGCCAGATATCAAAGGCGACGTGGTATATTGTACCGATATGCCATGGGAAGAGGCCATGAAAGTGTTAAAAAGTTCTACAGTGACGGTTCTTCCTTCAAGGTACGAGAGTCTTTCATCGACAATAAAAGAAGCATTCTTTTTCAAAGTACCAGTAGTGGCTACAAATGTGGGTGGAAATCCAGAATTAATCACACATGGTAAAACAGGGTATTTGGTAGAGTCTGAAAATGAAAAACAGTTACTAGATTCTATTAATAACATACTAAAAGATCCTGATTCGACCAAGATTGTTACTGAAAACGCACACAAGTTTTTGGTAGAAAATATGACATGGGATATCATATTGCCCAAATATATCAAATTTTATAATGATCTATTAAAGTAAATATTATGACATGTCTAGAATTTATCTAAAGTATGTGGCAGCTACGGTTTGACCAGCTTTTAGATCTTTTTGTTCACGAACCTTTTTGACTGCTTCTTCAAAGTGGCGCATAGTCACCTTTGCGTCTACGGTTTTGTTCTCTACTGCCTTTACATCAGGATGGCTATCAAGATACTCATGTATGACCAAAGAGACTGCTGTATTTGCAATGGATCCCACGTCGGCACCACTCAAACCATCGGTCATCTCGGCTATACGATCCAAATCCACGCGTTCATCTATAACCTCAATTTTTTGTGAGTTTATCTCTAGTATTCTCTTGCGACTGTCTCTGTCTGGCATTGGTATTTGTATGATCTTGTCAAATCGACCAGGACGGAGTAGTGCTGGATCAATCATGTCTACCCGGTTTGTAGCTGCAAGAACGACCACACCATGCATATTTTCCATGCCATCTAGTTCTGTAAGTAGCTGGCTGACTACCCGTTCCACCATAGATGTCTCACCACCAGCGCCTCGTACTGGCGCAATGGAATCAATCTCATCAAAAAATATTACACAAGGAGATGCCTGTCTTGCTCTACGAAATATCTCACGGATGCCCCTCTCGGATTCACCAACCCACTTTGAGAGCAGTTCAGGTCCACGTACTGAGACAAAGTTAGCTTCACTCTCTGTGGCAACTGCCTTTGCAAGCAAAGTTTTACCAGTTCCACTAGTTCCATGTAATAATATTCCACGAGGCATACGGTGACCAAGTTTTTCATACAGTCCAGGATACTTCATTGGCCATTCTACAGCCTCTTGGAGCTCTCTTTTTACGTCATCTAGACCTCCGACTTCATCCCATTTGACATCAGGGTTTTCTATAAAGACTTCACGCATACCAGAAGGTGTTACCTCTTTTAGTGCTTTTTGAAAGTCATCGCCAATTACAACAAGCTTGTCAAGTGTCTCTGGAGGTATCTTTTCATCCTCTAGGTTTAGCTCTGGCAACAACCGACGCAGACACTTCATTGCAGCCTCTTTGCAGAGATATTCCAAGTCAGCTCCCACATATCCATGTGTCACAGCAGCCACTTTGATACGGTTTACATCATCTGATAGTGGCATATTGCGTGTATGTATTGCAAGTATATCCATACGTCCTTTTTTATCTGGTACTTTTATCTCAATCTCTCTATCAAATCGACCTGGACGTCTCAGTGCTGGGTCTATGGCGTTTGGTCTGTTTGTTGCAGATATTACAATTACTTTACCTCTAGCCTCTAGTCCATCCATCAATGAAAGCATCTGGGATACTACTCTACGTTCGACTTCACCTGAGACTTCTTCTCTTTTTGGTGCAATAGAATCAATCTCGTCTATGAATATTATGGATGGTGACTTTTCTCGAGCCTCTTTAAATATTTCACGTAGTCGCGCCTCACTCTCACCATAAAATTTACTCATAATTTCTGGACCAGATATGCTGATGAAATGTGCATTGCTCTCGTTTGCCACAGCCTTTGCAAGCATTGTCTTTCCAGTTCCAGGAGGACCATACAAAAGAATTCCTTTTGGCGCCTCTATGCCGAGTTTTTCAAAGATCTCAGGGTGACGTAATGGTAGTTCTATCATCTCGCGAACTTTTTTGATCTCATCTGTTAGGCCTCCAATATCTTCATACGTAACCTGCGGTACGCCTCTAAGTGTCTCGCCTTTTTCTGCAATATGAAACACAGTTTTTTGTGTTACGAGTACTGCATCAGTTGCAGGTGTGACGCCGATTATTTGAAACGTAAGTCGGCCACCAAAATAAGGCACCATGACATTATCTCCTTTTATGAGTGGAACACTTTCCAAAGCGTCTGCAAGATATCTTTCATCTATTGGTGGAATGGCTTCTAGAGGTGCAACAATAATCTTTTCAGCTTGTACTGCTTTAATTTTTTTAACAGATATTGCATCGCCTATTGCAATGCCAGAGTTGTTTCTTCCTAGTCCATCTATGCGGATTATTCCTTTGCCTTCATCAGATGGATATAGTGGAAGGCATTTTGCAACTGTACGCCTTTTACCCTTTATCTCTATGACATCTCCGGTGGATGCTCCAAGGTTATCCATCGAATCATAATCGATTCTAGCAACGCCTCTGCCGACATCTCTAGTATATGCTTCCAAAACCTTCAGCGAAAGCGGGTTTTTACTCATACATAAAACACATCTAATGGATTTTTATATCTTTAGTGGAGTAATTTTTCAGAATATGTAGGCATTTGGCTAGTCATACTAGAGTTGTATCTTTAATCTAATACCATATATGCTATGCCTCACAGAATATGCCACACTCACAAGCTTAAAATCAGTTGAAATAACACAGAGATTCATGGGTAAAAGACCACTAGTACGTAGAAGGGGTCGCGGAGGCAGACAATTTAGAGCCACGACAACTGGCAAGATCGCAGTTGCAAAATATCCCAATTTCCAGCTAGCCGAGAATCATACTGCCACGATCGTTGATATTATTCACGAGCGAGGTCGTGATGCCCCTTTGGCAAAGATCAGATTTGATAATGGTACAATATCACATGTTCCTGCAATCCTTGGATCAGAGGTAGGATCCACCATTGATTTTGGATTAAAATCAAATATAGAAAAAGGCAATGTAATTAGCATACAAAATATACCCGATGGTACCACCGTATGCAATGTTGAAAGATATTTTGGCGATGGTGGAGCTTTGATAAAATCAGCTGGAACTAGTGCAACTATATTTTCGCATAATGATGATGGTGTTGTTTTAAAGCTCCAATCTGGTAAATTTACCACTTTGAATTCAAAAAACCGCGCCATGATAGGAACACTTGCTGGTGGCGGAGCCAATGGAAGACCTTTCATGAGCGCTGGCAATAAATGGCGTAAATTTCGTAGTAGAGGAAGAAAATATCCAATTGTAAGAGGTGTGGCTCAAGCTGCATACGTTCATCCACACGGAGGTGGACGACATCAACACGTTGGACAGAGTTCTACAGTATCACGAGATGCACCTCCTGGAGCAAAGGTCGGTAGTATTGCAGCAAGAAAGACTGGTAGAGCACGCATAAAAGAACGCAGACAATAAGTAAAATTTTATAGCGTTTTCTTTTACAATGTTTATGCAACAAACTCGTATCCATATTTTTGTAACAGGAAAGGTTCAAGGTGTGTTTTTTAGACAGTCATTAAAAGTGGTTGCTCGTAAACGTAAAACCACAGGTTGGGTACGAAATTTACAAGATGGAAGAGTAGAGGCCGTGGTAGAAGGTGATGAACACAATGTTGCAAATGTAATTGAATGGTGTCATTGTGGATCGGCAAATTCACGCGTTGACTATGTTCAAACAAACATAGAATTGTATACAGGTAAGTTTGAAAAATTTGACGTGTTGTACTGATATTTCTTGCACTAGTAAAAAAATGGTAGTAGATCCATCGGTTCCAATCCAAGTCAGTGACCCCGTTTCAAGGCATACAAGATCCGCCACGTTGACGAGGAAGCGTGGATGCTTCAACTTAGAACCGCTCCCTCCCGGACCTAGCCCATTTCGATGATTCGAATCTAGAGAACATCCTTTAGGATGACCCCGATCCTGCAACCACCCGCCTCGGCGTGATTTCATTTCCGTACACCAAGTGGGAACCACAATCTTGGAAGTTTACCCAATGGTTACTGACCTCTGCATATAGCCGGTTTCAGAATAGGGCACGGCTAGCACCCCGATCCTACCTACTACCGTATCTGTGTACGTCTTGTAGGTATATTTGCATTAGGGTTGTATGCCATGTAGTCCTTTCAGCATTTGGCATACAGAACACGTGGTACTAGTACACATGCTACCGCATTTAACACAAGCAGATTTTTGTTTTCCTTGTGGGCTCATTTGTGCAGATATTTTCAAAGCCGATCTGTATAGATTGTTCTTGATACCGCTATGAGTATCCTCCATAGAATTTAGAAAATTGCGGATCTGCGTTCTTATTCCCTCGTTCATATGCGGGCAGGGTTCAGTTTGAAATGGGATCTGGTTTGTAAATGCGTAAAAAACAATCTCCTTTTCATATATCTCACAGAACGGTTTTATTCTGTTCGAATCAGATATGTTTGGATCCTGCCATATAATTCTCTCCGTATCGCCTGAGATTATGTTTATCAAGAACGTTTGAACTGCATCATCTAGATTATGTGCCGTAGCCACCACATCGGCATTCATATCTTGTGCAGCAGCATCAAGTGCTCTACGTCTTAATGTACCACATATGGCACACGATGTTGTCTTTTCATCCCCTCTTGACTTTAGAGCCTCATCCAATGTTAGATCAAATAGATCAGAATACGAGTACACCCTATGTTTTACGTCAAGTGTTGAACAATATTGTTCTACAATACCGAGAGCTTCGTTTCTGTATCCTGGTATACCTTCATCTATAGTGGCAGCCTCTATCTCAAAATGGTGTGTCTGCGACATTTTGTTCATAATATAAAGTAGTGCCAATGAGTCTTTGCCTCCAGATACACCAATGCATATTTTTTGTCCATATTCGATCATTTTGTATTTTGATATAGTCTTTGCAGTTTTTCGTAGTATAGACTGTGAAAAACACTCAGAGCACAGAGACTGTCCAGAGTATTTTCTAGAGTATGTAGCCTGATTCTCACATTGGTTACATTTCATGCGACATTATCTTTCATACAAGCATATAATATAATTCCCATTCTTAGATGGTAAACCAACCAGATTTGATGTACGATAATGCAATGTTGAGACCGAATAATCCGAATGTAAATGCGTAAATTGCCCACATGGCCACATTCAATGACTTTTCAGAGAGTTTATCTTCTAGAAGAATCTGCACAAACTTACCACCATCAAGTATAGGCATAGGTAACATGTTGATTATCCCAATAAAGAATGAGATCATCCACAACCACAAAAGAAACAAGGATAGTCCATGATTGTTCCATTCTATAAAGTCCATAACTGGCTTGAATGCAGCGTTATCTCGAGTTATTCCAATCAATCCTCTTTCTCCATCTGGCGATGTCATAATGTCAACCTCAAATGAGATCATTTCCTTTTCTCGTTGAATTGTAACACTTGCAGTATCATTTGGAGCTAGATCTATTTGTTGCATATCTAACGCATTTTTGACTTTGACATCATTTATCTCTACAATTATATCGCCTACTAGAATGCCAGCTGACTCTGCACCAAATCCTTCCAATATCGACAATACCATGACACCATCAGGAGATTCATAAAATACACCTCTGATTGGTTCTGGAAGTATTATAGCAAAGAGTGGATTTGTAAGCAATAATGCTCCAAGTGCAAATGCAAATATGACATTAGCTGTTGCTCCAGCTCCTATAACGCGCAGTTTTGATATTTTTTTTGCAGAATCAAATTCTTTCTCGTCTGGTTCCACAAATCCAGCAAACATTGCGATAAACACAGCAAAACCCCCAGTCTTTATTTTGATGCGTTCAAGAGTAGCTACAATGCCGTGCGCACCTTCATGAATTACAAGTACTATAGGTATTGATAATAAGAAATTGAGTATTGCAGATGATGATGTGAGTGTCACTCCTGGTATGAGAACGGTGACTTCGTTAAATCCAGTAGGTTGTATAAAGTATGCATATATGTTTGATATCAAAAACCAAAATGCAAATCCCATCATGAGAAATCCAGCGATAACGCTAACATTTGCAAAAACCTTGATGCCTCTTCTAGTACGTCCTAGAATTTTGGTAAGAGTTGTTTGGACGTTGCTGTTCTTGTATACTAGGCTGTACGGTTTTAGCTCAAATCCATGATTTTGTAGTTTTAGAGCCTTTGCAGCTAGTATGGTAACCACCCATGCAATTAGAACATAGATGATCGCATTATCTTTGAGTATATCAAGTGGCAATATGACAATTTTAAATATAGTGCATTTATTCTTTGGGAAAATTATAGCATCATTAGACTAGATATAACGATATTTTTGCCACAATTGCGAACAATTTTTGTTCATCTTGCATTAGCCTAGATGTATTTTATACAAGTACATTATCACAGATTCTAATACAAACTCGTGATTATTCATATAGATTAAATGATCACTATTAATTGGATATTATCTCAATGATAGATATGGACTAGTGTATTACCAAATATGCCATCTGTTTTGTAAAGCCATCATGCAGGCATATATCTGAGTTATTAGATAAATTTACAAAAAAGAGATTTATTTTTATACAAAATTATATCAGTTTATCTGAAATTATTTACTAGATAGAATCAAATTAGTACAGTTATAATATATGGGATCAATTAAATTGTATGAACAAAAAAAGAGTACCAATTAACAAATCTAATACAATGCCCATCATTTTAATCTCCACATATCCTACAAAAAAAATTATTACAAATATAGCAAACAATACAGTTAAACTAAAACTAGCAGCATGTGTCAACATGATCCGTATATCATCAATATATTCATGGGAGAATAATGTAAAACACGGTTCAGAATATTTAGCTCTTTTTAAAACCACGTCAAAGAACAAAAAGAAACTTGTAAACCATATACAGAAAACACATCCGTACAAAGTTCCAGAGATTGCAAAGATAGACATATCATCAGTAAACATTCCATACATGAAATGGATAACTGAATCTGTACTCTAGTAATTTATAGAATATCGCAAAAGAGCCACTATTCCTCCAAGACTCTCCACGCGCAGTCCAATATCTGTGGTAGAATCAACTGCTATAGCTTTTGCTCCTTTTGATTCTGCATCATTGAGAAGTTTGATTGCATACACTTCTCCATCACCTCTTATCAATCCGTCTGAAAATATTATCGTCTCTATAGCTCCAAGATCACATGCGTTAGATACATCATTTATTCCCATGGCAAATTTTGAGCTCTTTTTTCCAGCTAGATGCATTATTTGCTCCACTGTCTTTGATGCTAGCGCAATCTTACTCTCAGACATTATCACACGCATAGCTTCGGATTTTGTAAATACGTATATTCCATCTTCACCTCCTGCGTCAATACCCTCTGCAATCTTGCACGAGAGTTTAGCTTTTTGCATATAGTTTACAACTCTATTTTTTGTCATGCCAGGGCCAAAGACTATGATTTGATCGCCTTTTTTAAGTACAGACTCGATGGTTCCTATAACATCGTTGTAAAATTTATCCATGTTTACTTTGGCATTTTTGTATCTCTTGCCACTTGCACCAGAGTAAATATTTGGTAGAATATCAAGTCGTGTGCCTTTTATTCTAGCAATTCCGCACTCTGAAGTATCTACTGCCACCAATACAAAACCGTAAGAGCTAGAATGCATTACCAGTAGATTTTTTTCCACATCTTTCCATCCAGTACGCTTTGTGATCGTAATTGCATCATCGATTTTGATCTGCATGGAATGATGTGAACCATGTGAGACTGACTCGTTGTTTGATTCAATTATAATTCCAACCACTTTTAGACGATCCAATGATCCATCGAGTGTGATTTTTTTTGATTCAAGTAGTATTTTTATTCTTGTACGTTGCCCTTTGTCAGGTCTGATGTTCTCTTTTTCTCGCTTTATTTCTCGAGTAGTGCTACCAGCAATACGATCGCCTATGGATATTGCCCTACGTAATGCAACCATATCATCTGGCTCTTCGGGTTTGACGGAGATTGAATTAGAATCAATAATTTTTACGATCATTTCATGTGCTACTATAGAGTCGGTGGATTTGTCTGATCTTTTTGCTGGGATTTTTCACGTACATAATTCTCCACCCATTTGAGAGTAATGACTCTAGCTGCGGCCATGTTTGAAAGAGAGTTTGTGGAAGCATCGCCTGTTACTTTACCTTCGTATTTTTGTGTCTGCCTCCATTTTAGAGCAGTATTTCCGCTCTTTGAATTGTATATTACTCCTAGTACATTTCTAGCGTTTACAAATGTAATATCTCTAATCTTTTTCAGAGTCTGCTTGTCTGCAGCTTCTACGTATATTGATCCCAAATCGGCTTCTCTTTCAGCAAATATCTCATAATCGCTCATATAGCTCTCTGGTATGTACGAGCTGCATGTACTCTCTATGATGAATCTGCGAAAACTCTCAAGTGAGCACTGCGTTTCTATGGCTACCATGTATATCACATACGATCTTGGGTATTTATCAACCTTAAGCATCAGACGTGTGCCTATCTTCGTCTTGCTAGTATTACTATCTGAAGTGCCACTATAATGCTAATTGACGCTACTATTGGAAACAGTAAAGAATTTAGCTGTATAGATGCCTCTTCAATATTTCCTACCGACGATGTGATAGAACCTACGCTTGATTCTATCTTTGTGTCGGCATTTTCCAAAGTAGATCCAAATTTGGAAACTTCTTGTTTTAATCTGTCAAGTTCCTCTGCAGTATCATCTAAAATTGTATTGAGTGCCACTATCTGATTAGAGATTCCACCTATATCTTGACCCAAAACTATTGTGGCTGTAGAACCATGCGATACTGTACCTTCATAAAACATTACTGCATGAAAAACATATGTTCCAAGAGTCTTTGGTGTATAGTCAATGTAATACAATCCTCTGTGTAAAGAGATGAAATTTGTAGAGATATCATCTACAGCACCATCTGGCAAATGTACATGTGTTGTAGACAAGAGATCCTTTGGATCATCACCTATCAATAATCCATCACTGGTTGTTTGAACAAACAGACGTATCGGAGATCCTACAGCTGCAGATTCTGGGGCATAAACTAGTACTGTTGCATCTCTTGATATTGTAATATCATCTCCATCATGTGGTCCAAAGCGAATATCAATTGTTCCCAATATTCCCTCGTTTGTTGTACTGAGAACTTCTATTGCATATGTACCATATGGAAAGGCTGTAGATGGTTCAGGCCACATTAACAATATATGATTAAACGTTCCATCCATATCTGCAGTGATCTGCTCAAATCCTTTTATCGTGCCATCTGGTGCAAATAATCTTATTATCAATGGATCATCATCATGTGCTGTACCATATACCAAGAGGGGATCTCCTGGAGAATATACGGCGTTGTCTGTATGAAACACTATCTCTTCGGCAAGAGCATAGTGCACATATGTGGAGATCAGCATAACAAATACAAGAATATACATGATCTTCAACAGATATTTTGTTATCCGTTTATGTTATATTGTTTATGGACTAGAGATGTATGTGAGGATTTGTATATTAACACATAATGATAATACGTACTTTATCGGTGATGTTTAGTTGAAAGTAGCTCAAATTGGTGTTGGAGGTTGGGGAAGAAATCATGCCCGTGTGCTATCTGAGATGGGTATACTAGGTGCCATATGTGATGGCAATCCTGAGAGGAGAGAAGAATTTTCTTCCAAATATACAGTTCCATCGTATGATACGGTGGACGAATTGTTAAAGAGGGAAGATTTTGATGCGGCATTTGTCTGCACGCCTACTTCTACCCACGTTGATGTCGCCTCACATATAATTAAAGCAAAAAAACATGTCTTTGTAGAAAAACCCATGACATATTCAGTCTCTGATGGGATGCGACTAGCAGAATTGGCTAAAAAAAACAGAGTGCTACTTACTTGTGGATACATAGAGAGGTTCAATCCAGCAGTATCTGCTGTAAAACAGATCATGTTGGACAAAGAGTACGGCGAACCTTTGGTCTTTAATTTTCGTCGTAAAAATCGCATGCCATTGCATATAATGGATGTTGGGATAATTTATGATACAGCAGTTCATGATATTGATACTGCTCTGTGGTTGTTTGATGAAGAACCCGAAGTAGTTTATGCCCGTGCTGGCAGCATACATCACAAATACGAGGATTTTGTATCAATAATGCTAGGATTTTCCAAGGATAGAGTTGCCGTAATCTCTTCAAACTGGCTCACTCCTCTCCGTGTAAGAGAATTTGAAGGTGTATGCTCTGATGCTGTAATATCTTTGGATTTTATAACGCAAAAAGTAAAAATAAGTGGAGAAAAGACCATAGTTTTACCAATTGTGAAAAAAGAACCGCTCTCACTCGAGTTACAAAGTTTTATCGGAGCAATTCAAGACAAAAATAAACTAGTTGTTACGCCTCAGCAAGCAGTAAATGTTACAAAAATAGCCAAAGCTGCACTCTTGTCGAGTCAAAAAGGAACTGCAATATATCTTTAGACATTTTTATCAGACTAGATTTTAATTGCACGGATTCATACAAACTATATGGACAAACTAGATTACACAGCAATAGAGATCAAAGTCGGACTCGAGATACATCAACAGCTTTACACTGGAAGAAAGCTCTTTTGTAAATGTAGTCAGATGGAATATGATGGACATGTAGAACAATTTTCACGTAAACTGCGTATTTCAAAAAGTGAACTTGGTGAATACGATCCTGCAGCAATATTTGAGAGTGGTAAAGAAAAAGTCATCACATATTTTGCAAATCCTAAAAACAGCTGTCTAGTAGAACGCGATGAAGAGCCACCTTGTGAGGTTGACATGGAAGCAAAAAAAACAGTGTTTATTATAGCTGCAGCTCTAAAATCAAACATATTTGCAGAGATATTTCCCATGCGTAAGATGGTCATAGACGGTTCAAACACGTCTGGATTCCAAAGAACTATGCTAATCTCTCAAGGGGGCAAGATTGATGTTTCAGGTCGTACGGTTGGTGTCCAGACCATATATCTAGAAGAAGATGCGGCAAAACTTTTAGAAGATAAAGATGGCATACGCAAATATGGTCTTGAGAGACTAGGTATACCGCTGATCGAGATCGCGCTAGACCCGATAAGTGCAGAACCGCACCAAATACGTGAGATTGCACTCTACCTTGGAAGACTACTCAGATCTACGCGCCGAGTAGCAAGAGGGCTTGGAACGATACGTCAGGATGTAAACGTCTCGATTAGAGATGGCCCGATAGTGGAGATCAAAGGAGTGCAACAGCTTGAACAGCTTGAAAAGACCATAGAGTATGAAGCTATGCGTCAGGATGGGCTATGCAAGATAGCCAAAAAACTCTCAGACTCCAAATGCAGTACTATAGATAGCAAAGCCATAGATGTTACAGAGTACATGTCAGGTTGTACCTCAAAGCTAGTACAAAAAATGCTTCAAAATGGAGACAAGATAGTGGCGATAAAATTTCCCAAATATTCTGGCATGTTTGGATACAGCCCATACAAGGGAATTAGACTAGGAGCCGAGATTGCTCAGAGAGTAAAATCTTATGGAATTGGGGGCGTGTTTCATTCCGACGAGTTGCCAAACTATGGTATTGAACAAACAGATGTAGAGATCATATTGTCCAAAATTGATGCAGATGTCTCTGACGGATTTATTCTTGTTGCATCTCCGCCTTTAAAAATGGATATAATAGTATCGCAGATTATATCTAGAGTAAATTTGGCATTTGATGGAGTCATAGCAGAAACTAGACTATCTATGCAGGATGGGAGAACGATTTTTCTTCGTCCACGTCCTGGCTCTTCAAGGATGTATCCAGAGACTGATGTTCCATCTATTGTTGTTACATCATTAGATCTAGAATATGCTCAAAACTGTATTCCAAAACCTTGGGATAAAGCATTGGATGAATTTGGTAAAAAATACGGTCTAAATTTGCAGCTTGCAGAACAAATATTCAGTTCAGAATACTTTGAAACGTTTGAAAAAATTTGTACACGTCATGATACTCTATCGGCAAATTTTGTTGCATCTTCTCTGTGTTCTACTATAACTAGTCTTCAAAGAAGCGGTATGGATGTATCAAATCTTGGTGTAGAATCCATCATGGAAGTTTTTGAAATTCTTGACACAGGTAAAATTTCAAAAGAATCAGTAGAGATTATATTCTCTGATCTAATGTCTGGTAAATATTCTTCAGTACAAAATGCAGTCAAAGATATTACAGCAGATTCCATATCAGATGACGAGGTCTCTATGATTCTTGATGCGTTACTCTTGGAAAATACAGCGATTATCGACAAACAAGGAATGAGAGCTTTGAATCCACTTATGGGAATTGCTATGAAAAAAATGCGTGGTAAGACAAGTGGTCAAATGATTAACAAATTGCTAAATAAAAAATTACAATCAAGATGCAATAAAAAGAATTTATAGAATTGTTTTATTGTACTTTACGACGTCTAGTACCTCTGCCCGTGGATACAAAGCTATTCTTGCCAGGTGATTTACTAGATGTCTCTTTTACATCACTCATTTTTATTTTGCTTGTACCACGTCCTACTGAAACATAGACGTCTTTTGACATTTCCTTTCGCTTTTTCATTACACCTTTGTATGCATCGCCAGCCCAGTTTGGAGTACGTGAATCTACTCTTCTTTTTGATGTGCCCCTTGAACCAACTTTTACTACTTTTGCCATGTTGATATTATTTGATTAGTTGCTATTAAAGGTGCCTGTAATAGATCGATACGATTAACTAGTGTCTGATAGTTTTATCAATATCTACAGATCGTGTTTTGCAATAAACTACTTATTTTATATCATAAAAATTAATTATGCGGGAGTTGCCTAGCCTGGTCAAAGGCGTAAGGTTCAGATCCTTATCTCTTAGGAGTTCGTGGGTTCAAATCCCATCTCCCGCACCATTATTTCAGTCAGATATACAAATGCTATTTTTGGTAAAACTCATTAAAACAATAGATCATGCAAAGTCATGGCCGAATATAGAGAGATATACTGTAAAGATTGCAAAAAAGTCATAGGAAGATACAACATGAAATATTATTCAGATGATAAAATTGGTGAAGTCATAAAAACTGGACATGCTGCACATGTAAAGGATGGACACAATGTGTGTTTGCAGAGGATCAAATACAAAAATAGAATACACGAGCTATGAATCAAATTCTTCTAGGAGTTTTCTCTGTTGTTTGCTAAGATTGTCTGGTATTTTGATTACCAGTCTCACGTGTTGATCTCCTCTTTTGTTGGATCGAAGGCTTGGTAATCCCATTGATTTTAATTTTACAAACGTGTTTGGTTGTGTTCCAGGCTCTACTTTGATTTTTTTCGTACCATCCAAAGTAGGAACTGTTGTTTCTCCACCTAATACTGCGTGCACCATGGAGATCTCTTTGTCATAATAAATATCGGTCTCGTCTCGACGAAAAGTTGAATGTCTTGCAACGGTAACGCGTACAATCAAATCTCCGTTCATTCCGTTTGGCATAAATTCCCCTTCGCCTTGAACTGTATAATCTCCATCTGTTATTCCCTTGGGAAGATCAAATTCGATGTGTTTGTTTCCTCTTTTTGTTCCAGAACCATTGCAGTCTTTACACGGCTTGTCTATCATCTGACCATCTCCATGGCATTTTGGACATGGAGCTACTGTCATAAACGATGCAGGTCCCATACGTCTTGTCTGCTTTACTTGTCCTGCTCCATTACATGTAGCACATGCTCTCTTTGCAGTACCAGGTTCACATCCAGTTGCGTTACATGTATTGCATGCAATGTTTTTTTGCGCATCAATTGATATTTTTTTACCGCAAAGAACATCATCCAATGTAACCGTAACTTTATGTAACATATCTCGACCCTGCGACTGTGCATTACTAGATCCAAACATGTCGAATATGTTTCCAAATCCTCCCGACCCTCGAAACACATCTCCAAATATATCGCTAAAATTACCCCGAGCTCCTTGGAATATATCCTCTGAGCTATATCTGCCTTCCACACCTGCATGTCCATGCTGATCATACAAGGTGCGTTTTTCAGAATCCGAGAGCACTGCATAAGCCTCAGATATTTCTTTGAAATGTTCTGCAGCTTCTGCACTTTTGTTCCTATCAGGGTGGAATTTTAACGCCATCTTTCGATATTGTGATTTTATCTCATTTTGATCGGCACCTTTGGTAACACCAAGCACTTCATAATAATCACGTTTAGCAGACATTTTATCTCATATACAATATGACAATATCCAATTTGTAGTATTCCATCATCTTAATTCTTTGTATCTTGCTCTGTGGCATTTGATTCTGTAGTGCTTTCTTGTCCAGTATTTTCTCTAGATTGTTGATCATTAGGTTTTGCATCTTGCTCTGTGGTATTTGATTCTGTAGTGCTTTCTTGTCCAGTATTTTCTCTAGATTGTTGATCATTAGGTTTTGCATCATCGCCAGTTTTTTGCTCAGACTGTTGTGCGTTTTTATAAATCTCCGAGGTTAATTCTCCTACTTGTTTTTGGAGAGCTTTGAGTTTTACTTTAATATCATCTAGATTGTCTGCCGTCAAGGCCGCACGTATCTCTTTTATTGAATCAGTTAGTTTTATTCCCTGTTCTTGCGATATCTTGTCTTTTAGATCTCCGCCTATGAGTTTCTCGGTTGTATAGATAAAGCTCTCTGCCTCATTTTTTATTTCTACTTGCTCTTTTTTTGTCTTGTCAGCGTCTGCATATTTTTCCGCATCTTTTTTTAGTTTGTCTATTTCATCTTTTGATAGTTTTGTTTTAGATTCGATTGTGATCTTTGCCTCTTTTTTGGTAGCAGTGTCAGTTGCCGTGACGTTGATTATTCCATTTGCATCAATATCAAATTTTACATCTATCTGCGGAATGCCGCGCGGTGCAGGAGGTAGATCCGAGAGGTTAAAGCTACCAAGCGAGACATTATCTTGTGCCATCGGTCTCTCTCCTTGTACTATGTGTATTGTGACGGCAGTCTGGTTGTCTGCTGCAGTTGTGAATGTTTTACTTTTAGAGGTAGGTATTGTCGTATTGCGCTCTATGAGTGGTTCTCTTACGCCTCCAAGCGTCTCGATTCCAAGCGTCAATGGAGTTACATCCAAGAGTACAATGTCGCTTGAAACATCTCCTCCAATTATGCCTGCCTGTATTGCTGCTCCAAACGCTACTGCCTCCATTGGATCTACTCCTGACTCGGGTTTTTTGCCTAGGACAGACTCTACAAAATTTCTTACTGCAGGTATGCGTGTAGGTCCACCAACCATAACAATCTTGTTCACATCTTGAGAAGTAATCTTTGCATCTGAGAGAGCTTTATCTATAGATGATTTACATTTTGCTATTATTGGATTTACAAGATCCTCTAGTTTTGCGCGCGAAAGACGCATTTCAAGATTTTTGGCACCAGTAGATGCATCGTGTGATATGAACGGTAAATTTATGTCAGTCTCCATTACAGTCGAGAGCTCTATCTTTGCATTTTCTGCAGCTTCTCTTATGCGAGTTAAGGCAGTAGTATCAGAATTGAGATCAATTCCTTCTTTTTTCTTAAATTCATCTAGAATGTAATCTATTATTGATTTATCCATATCCGTTCCGCCCAAATGTGTATCACCAGACGTGCTCATCACTTCAAACACACCACCACCCATCTCCATGATGGTAACATCGAGTGTTCCACCTCCAAAATCAAATACAAGTATCTTCATATCTTGTTTTATCTTGTCTAGTCCGAAAGCAAGAGATGCAGCAGTTGGTTCGTTGATTATTCTGACAACGTCTAGTCCTGCTATAATACCAGCATCTTTTGTTGACTGGCGCTGGTTGTCGTCAAAATATGCAGGAACCGTTATGACTGCTTTATCTACCACGTCTCCAGTAAATGCTTCTGCGTCTTTTTTGATCTTTTGTAGTATGAATGCAGATATTTGTTGTGGCTTGTAGTCTTTGCCCTGTATCTTGAAGATGTGATCTGTCCCCATCTTTCTTTTGGCGGCCATAATTGTATTATCTGGATTTGTTACCGCCTGCCTACGTGCAGGTTCCCCAACCAAGAGATTTCCATCTTTGTCAAATGCAATCACTGATGGAAACGCCTTTCCGCCAACGGTTATGCCTTCTGCGGCAGGTACCAACGTGGGTTTACCACCCATCATTACGGCTGCTGCCGAATTACTCGTTCCCAAATCTATTCCTATAATTTTTACCATATTCATTCTACCACCGGTTTTTTGGATATTTCAACTAGCGATGTACGTACGACTTTATTATGTAAAATATATCCCTTTCTGATCACCTTTGTGATTGTGTTCTCATCCAATATATCGTCCTCTATTACTGATATGGCCTCGTGAAGTTTGGGGTCAAATATTTCACCCATATCGTCCATAGGCAATACCTCGTACTTTGAGAACATCGAGGAGATGTTCTTTAGGACAGAATCAAGTCCGGTAGCATCTTTGCCGCTTTCGGTGAATGAGTCTCGCGCACGCTCAAAATCATCGCGTATTGAGAGCATATCGACAAAAATTTCACCAATTCTTGCAGCAACACTATTTTGAATTTTTGCATGAGTTTGTTTCTCAAGATTTTGAAAGTCAGCCATTATACGGGCCAATTTATCCTCCAACATCTCTTTCTCTTTGGTAAGAGTCTCCACGGGGTTCTCTTTGACAAGAGTCTCTACTGGGCATTCTTCCTTTGTCATTTTTGTGGAGATGGATTCGTCTTTTGGTAGATCATTACCTGTAACATCAGATTCGTTGGTATTCATCATATTTTACCACAAAATAATGAATTTTTATGTTTGTTTCTCATATTCATTCTACGATCTCACACATGGGATTTGCTTTTATAAGAATCATATATGGATCTTTTTTCTCTCTTTGTATCTTTTCATAATCATCTTTTGTGCACGCCACTACAATTATCGTCTTTGTTCCATCAAACGTATCAGCATAAGGCTCGTTGTATGTGTCCACATCTCTGATATAATCTCTGAGTCTCTCTTGAAATTTCTCAAAAAATTCTATCTTATCTCCACGCATTTCATACTTGTCCAAAGTCCAAGATATAGCTACTAGTGTCCGGCTTGCTTTTAGATCATTTTTTTTTAACGTAGATCGGATTTTGTCTACTAGTCGTTTTATGTACATGTCGATACATTTTACATTACAGTTTATCATCGATGTCAGTGTTCCAGCTCCTTCTAGTGAAGAGTTTAATGATCGTAGATCGTAGAGTTTTTCAACCATACTTCCAAGATATATCTCTGAATGACTACCTAAATAATCATCTGGCTCCATTTGTTCTCCTTGCATTGTTTTACATATTTCCAATATGCTAGAGAGTCTAGTAAACTGTGATAGTGTATCTATTGCATGTGTAATCTCTGATGATTGTAGTGTCACTATTGGAATTTTTTTCTTGTCAGTTGTGAGAAGATTTGTGAGTATTGGGTCAGATCTGCCATTAAACGATCCCATTGTTTTAGGATTTTGTTGCAAGCCACCAAGTGGATAATAAAAATAAAAAAGAGTTTTGCCCACTTCAAATCCCGTTATGTGTTCCAAGAGTGAGATGTTTTCGTTGTTGCCTCCTATTCCAGCTGGAATGCAATACACTATGGAAGCATTTTTAGCAATATTTGTGGTGGCTCCTTTGAATTTAAAATGGATCTCTGTGCGAAGATCCTGTCCAACTTTACGTATGCGCGGTGAAAAAAATATGTACTGTGCTTTTGATACTGCTTCTTTTATTGAAACAAGTGGTAGAATTATTTCATCATCTTTTATTGAATGCAAGTTTGGGTATGTCTTTGCAATCTCTTGTGCTAGCAACATGGCAGACTGGTTTGATTCATCCACGATGTATACTTTGGCTCCTTTTAACACCATCTCACATGCTAAATCATACCCCTCGGTACAAAGCCCGTAAACAACTACATTTGGACTTGCCATAAAGAGATTTCAAATTACGCTTAAAAAAACTTGTGTATTTAGCATACATACCTATCAAAATTCGTTTTACCAGCGATCGGTTGTATTTTTATCATAGACGAAAGGTTGAAAGCTTTCATGAATGACAAATATCATTAAGGGTTACATTCATGTATGTTCGAAGCCCGATAGTGTAGAGGTCAAGCATGGGGGCCTTTGGAGCCCTTGACCCCAGTTCGAATCTGGGTCGGGCTATATTATATACGAACGATGATCGGTAGAATTCAGTAAACCGCCCATGCGATCTGCATTAATTATAAGAAATACGAATAAATGTAGAGCTAGATGTCCTATTACGATCAATGATATTTTTATAAATATCCATCTCTAAGTGTATGTATGTCCGAGTATGAGGATCTTGTATCAAGAATTCTAGAGCAGAAACCCGATCTTACTCGCGAATCTCTAAACGATATGATAAAACAAAAAAAAGACACCATCGGTAAAGGTTACTTGCAGGACAAGGGCGCCTTATATCTTTTAGCTGCAGACTTTAAAATTTCAATGGGCGAGTCTGCCAACAAGGATATGAACATAAAAGACATATTTAGTGGCGCAACAAATGTTTCACTAGAGACACGTGTTCTCAACGTGGCAAAACCTAGACAATTTTCACGTAAAGATGGATCAGAGTTTCTTTTACGCACAATGACCGTATATGATAACGGAGGTACAGCTAGTGTAAAGCTGTGGGATGAAAAAGCAAACCTTCCTGGTATTGAAACTCTAAAGCCTGGAGATTTGGTTAGAATAATTAAAGCACATGTGAAATCAGATCAAAGTGGTGCACCTACGATAAACATTAGTTCTGGTTCATCTATAGAACCTTCCGACTCTCAAAGTGACATACGTGGAATAGATTCAATGATAATCAACGTAGGAATGATAAAAGAACATGAAAAGAAAGACCTTGTAGTTACTGGTACTGTTGACGGCCTGATAAGCACAATAAATTTTACAAATTCCCGTGGTCAACCTGGTAAAGGATTAAAGATGAGATTAAAGGGCAACGATGAGTCTATTATGCGCATTGTAGTGTGGGGTCAAGACGAAAAAAACCTACCTCCAGTTATAGCACAAGGTTCTGTTGCAAAATTGATTGGAGTTCGTACAAAAGAAAGCAATCAAGGTGGATTAGAGTTACACGGTAATGAGGGAACTAGTATAGAGATTGAAGGCTCGCACGATATTCAACCCATCACAGCAAGAATAATATCCATTTCAAAGACTGACGCAGGAAAACGTATGGTATTGTGTGTAGATGAGAAAAAATCAATGATAAAGCTTAGCGACACATCTGCCCTTACGGATCAATTTTTGCCTGGAGATGTGATCGAATGTATGCCATCTAGGATATATGGTAACTCTATAATGTTAGACTCTAGTTCATTTGTAAGAAAGGTCGACGATACATCCACGATGCCAAAGAATGAGGATCTGCGTACATTGATATCAGATATCAAACTAGGAGATGATAGCTGTTGTATAGAGGCGATCATACTACGTATTCCAGATATACGTTCTGTACAGACAAAGAATGGAGATTCCATAGAACTTGCAGAGATGCTTGTAGAAGATGAGAGTGGTGAAATTTGGGTAAAGGGGTGGAGAAATCAAGCAAGAATAATAGGTTCTAGTACACAAGGAGAGATTGTATTCATATCAGATGTCGGAGCTAGAGCCGGATTAGAAGACAAGATTGAACTATCTTTGAGTCCATTCTCCACAATTACTAGAAAAACCTAATCGTCCCAAAAACCGCGCGTCATTACGTATTGTCTTTCTGCTTCATAGATCTGTTTGTACAGTCCATCGCCATCTTCATCCACCATGTTACGTAAAATACGTGCTGCAGTATCTGGACCTATGCCATATCCAGAGAGTACAGTCAGGGCAGTTGTTCCAAAATTTTCCACTAGTGAAGATGCCTTCCATGCACGCTCATATCTGTGCGATTCATCTGCGGTGAGACGCTTGCCCATATGTTTTTTCTTTATTATTTTTGAGAGATCTGCATCACTTTGAAACGTGGTAGTTATCTGCCTACATTTACAATACGGACAAAAGAGTTTAACACTTTGGCTTATCGATACCAAATCAAAAGACCTCTCCCATTTACCACATCTAGCACATATTAAACGGTGCATAGTTTTTTTCAATCTTTTTTTTATTTGATCCAATATTGCAGTATCTACATTGGCTGGAGCTGAATAATATTTTGATACATGATCCAATATGGGTTCTGCTAATAAAGAAAATTTTTTTACATCATGCCATACAAAATTTATTTTTCCTAGACGCATCATCTCTATGATTTTTGTTGTGCCTGGTATGTCGAATTTATCATGGTACATCTCGCGTAGTGCTTCTTGCACAATTGGAGTTTTTGAATATCGTTCATAAAGAAATCTTGCAGACTTGCGTTCGTATATTGCATTTCTTCCTACAATTCCGAATTTTTTACATACGCACCAGGTCTTCCAGTTTACGTTATGTGTTCCTGACAGCGATGCGGCAATCACTTCGTCTAGATCATATTTTTCATATAGTACTTTTATCAATAATTTTTCTGTCAGTCTAGAGTTTGAAGAAAATACTATACGATATGCATCAGAGCGTGACTCTACCATATATCCAAGCATTGCAGAGAGTAATGAGGATAGCAGTGAGGAGAGAGTATTGTTTATGCGAGTTCCAAAACATGAATGAAGTACTACCGTGCCCTCGGATCTATGAGATTCAGCTAAAAATGTCGTAGCATCAGGTATATCATCTAGTAAAAAATCAGGTAATGTTTTTTTGCTTGCAAATGTAGAGTTTTTACGAAGATTCCCCACTTTATTAGCTGTGTAAAGATCCACTGGAATAATCTCACCTTCCCAATATGGGACAGTTGTTGTTCCTGCTCGATATGGTTCTACATTTACTGTAAAGCCTTTTTCATCTATGTTCAATATGCGCCAATGGGATCCTTTTAGAACAAAGACATTGCCACACTCTCCATAGTCCCCTATGAAACGCTGATCCAATGAACCGATGGGTCTTTTTCCCACCGTATCAAATACCTTGAATCGGAGTATGTCAGGTATCGTCGAGAGATTTTCATAATGGTAACGAAACGATCTGCCTCCTCTGCGATATAGATCATTATCCCTATCAAAGTATACCAAATAGCTTGCATCCAACATATCCAATACGGCGTATACGTCTTCTTTTTTGATTAAACGGAATGGATATGCAGCAGAGATTATATCAAATGTACGTTTTACGGTAATCTCACCAAACTGTATACTCAGACCCACTAGATGATGAGCTACGACGTCTAGCGGCATCTGGTGAACTCGTTGTTCTTCCATAGAACGCTCCTGTACTCGTGAGAGTATAGCACGCACTTCAAGCTCATCATCATAGCTGTTTACTATCACTAGACCACGTGCTGATGAGTTTCTGTTGTGTCGACTTCTTCCTATGCGTTGTACAAGTTTTGATACTTGGCGCGGTGAACCATAATGTATTACCAGTTCTACTGATCCTACATCTAGTCCAAGCTCTAATGATGAAGTACAGACTGTTATACCCGTCTTGTTACTTTGTAGACAGGATTCAACTTCTTGTCGTACTTCTTTTGATAGCGAGCCATGGTGCAGATCCACTGGAATTTCAGAGTTTTCCTTTAGAATGGATGCAAGCAGTTCAGATTCCCCACGCGTATTTGTAAACAATAGTACTGGCGCCTTTAGATCTAGTTTTTGTACATATTCTAGTATAAATTCTGCAATGGCTTGGATTTTTCCATCTACATATTGTACGTCAATATCATACCCTCTTACCGATGTATCTTGTATTATTTTGCAGCTGCGATGCGATCCAGAGATGAATTTGGAAGCCTCTACTGGATTTCCGACCGTAGCAGATAGTCCTATACGGGTTAGATCCTTTCTCGTATTGACAGAGAGTCTCTCAAGACTTATGGCAAGCTGTGAACCCCGTTTGTTTGATAACAATTCGTGCACTTCGTCTATAACCACCCACTCTAATTGTGAGAGTGCATCAAGCATCTTTGATTGACTAAGCAATATTACTAATGATTCAGGAGTGGTTACAAGCACATCTGGCGGAGACAGAGTGATTCTTCGCCGTGCACTTTGCGGTGTATCTCCATGCCGTATCTCCATGCTTAGATCGTCGCGTTTTGCATAATCACTTATGCGCCTAAAGATGTCTCGGTTTAATGCCCTAAGTGGTGTAATGTACATTGCTTTTATTCGGCCATCCCCTTTTGCGGAATTTCGAATATGTGCAAATATTGGTATTATTGAACACTCTGTCTTGCCCGAACCGGTTGGAGCCATTACAAGTGAATCTTTTTTGAGAAATATTTCCGGTGAAGCTTTTTTTTGGATTATGGTCAGATCTTTAAATCCATGTAAACGAAACTCTGTTTCAAGAGCTTTTTTTGTCGTCGTTTGTTTTTGCATTCGGCATTCTCAATCTTGCCCTCTCATATACCATTACTCCAACTATACCGATGGCGAACATTGCCACCACGAGAGTTGAGATCGAATCAAAGTAGTTTACCAATATATGTACTTTATTCATAGTGGTTAAAAAGATTGGGATTCTAATATGTGCCTGATATAAAGATGCAATAGTCTATGGCGCACGTGCGTCAAAGACTCCTTTTTTGGAGATCTCGTATTCGAATTCATATTTGCCGTTTACAGTTTCAACGGTGCCACGGCGTGGAACGTTGCTTGCCACCCTCTCAAACAATTGGATTTTAACGTGTGTAAACGGACTTGTTGCTCCATTCATGTTTTCAAATATACGATCTTTTGAATTTCTCACCATATTTGTGATTACAATTGGAATATTGTACTCGTATGAGATTTCGGTAAGTTTATGCATATACCTCATGAATCGTACGTTTTTCTCACGCATCATAGACATTTGTTTGTATTCAAATGAAAAAAGATCTGTAACAGCATCCACTACTGCTAGTGTAGTTCCTTTACATATTGTCGAGAGTGCAGATATCTGTTCTGATGTGTTAATTGTAGAATATACTTTGATGCGCTCGAGTAGTTGTGAATCATCTCTAGCCATTTGTACAATACGTTCAGGCCTAAAATGTCCAGAGGTATCATGATATATTACATTGCCACCGTCGGATGCAGCATTTACGCAAAACTGCATGGCAAGCTGTGTTTTTCCAGATCCAGCAGATCCAAAGATATCAGTTATGGTTCCTGCACGTATGCCCCCACGTAGTATTTTGTCCACTTGGCGTATTCCTGAAGATATCAAAATTGACGTTTGTATAATTTTACATGTTGAAATTAAATGAATCTTTTCCAATCTTGTGTTAAATACGTAATATTCAATTAAAATCAAGGCAAGGCTTTTATCCTAGAATATGGCGGTTGGATCATCTAATGTCACAGTCAGCAGTAAAAAGACCATTAACAACTTTGCAAAAAAATACCTCAAAGTATGTTACAGTACGTCTCAAAAACGAGATAGAGTACAAAGGAAAGATGGAGAGTGTCGATATGTATATGAATCTCATAATGACCGAAGCTGAGGAGATGCATGGTGGCAAAGTTGCAGAAAAGTTTGGTCAGGTCATACTGCGTGGAAATAACGTTCTTTTTGTTAAGCTTGAAGATGATCTGTAATGTGTGGCATTACATATGGCTAAAGATTTCTTATTTACCTCAGAATCTGTAACCGAAGGTCATCCAGACAAGATATGTGATAGGATATCTGATGCATTCTTGGATGAATATCTTCTAGCAGATCCAGATTCAAGAGTAGCTGTGGAGACGATGGTAACGACTGATTTTATAGCAGTCGCAGGAGAAGTAACTTCAAAAACAAAACTAGGGTTAAAAGAGCAGGAAGATTTGGTACGCAAGATAGTCAGGGAGATAGGATATGACAATGCGGATTTAAAATTTGATGCAAACACGTGCAAGATAGAATTACGGTTACATTCACAGAGTCCGGATATTAGTCAAGGTGTCACAGCATCGCTTTCAAAAGAGCAGGGTGCAGGAGATCAAGGTCTGATGTTTGGTTATGCAACTGATGAAACAGAAGAGATGATGCCTCTACCCATAATCATGGCTCACAAGCTTACCAAAAAACTTACAGAGATACGCAAATTGGGCAAAGTAGATTGGATCAGACCCGATGGCAAATCCCAAGTTACCGTACAATACAAAGGTGGACAGCCTGAGAGTATAACTGCAATTGTTATATCGACGCAACATGCACCCAATGTTACAAGCCAAGAGATAGAACGCACTATAACTGAGCAGGTAATAAAACCAGTTTGTGGCAAATGGTGGCACGATGGAATAAGGATTTATGTAAATCCAACTGGAAAATTTGAGATTGGAGGTCCACATGGAGATGCTGGGCTAACTGGTAGAAAGATCATTGTAGACACATATGGAGGATATGGACGTCATGGCGGTGGTGCTTTTTCAGGTAAGGATCCTTCAAAAGTAGATAGATCGGCATGCTACATGTGCAGGTATGTTGCAAAAAATATTGTTGCAGCAGGTCTTGCAAACAGATGTGAAGTTCAGGTAGCATATGCAATCGGAGTAGCAGAACCAGTATCACTTATGATAAACACATTCGGTACTGCAAAAATAAAAGAAGAAAAGATAGAGAATTTGGTAAAAGAGTATTTTGACATGAGGCCACTAGCAATAATTACTCATCTTGACTTAAAGAGACCCATATACAAAGTCACGTCAGCTTATGGTCATTTTGGTAGAATCGAGAAAGAGTTCACATGGGAAAAAACAGACATGGCAGACAGATTACAAGAGGCCGCAGGCATCTAACATTGCATCAAACCTAGTCAATTGTAAGTCATATAATCTCTCAAGTGGTTTTATATTTCCCGTATAGTCACCTATCATTATACACAGGTCGTCAAGACTAAATCTTCCCGTGCCTCTTGTTGCAAGACGATATTCAGCTTCTAGATTTGCTTTTACGAGATATTTTTTCCCGCCTATTCTTTTTACAAAATCTTGAAATGTCACTATGTCAGGACCTGCCAAATTTAGGATCTTTTTTGAATATCTTTTCAAGATGGCCGCATCAGAGAGTATATTGCAAACATCTTTGATGTATATTGGTTGAATTCGATATTTGCCTGAACCTGGAACTATGATACGACCTTGCTTTTTTTGCATCTTTATGCTTCTAGTCAGAGCATCACCTTTTCCCATTATGTACGAAGGACGAAATATCACATAATCAAGACCCGATTTTTGCACAACTTGCTCTGCTTGATATTTCGATATGAAGTATCCAGATGTCGAATGCTTTGATACGCCAAGTCCACTATTATAGACGAATCGTTTTATTCTAGCCTTGTGACACAGATGCGTCATTTTTTGTGTTAATTCTACATTAGATGTACGATAATCAGAATCTACAGTCTGTACTCCAGAACCTGCAAGATGTATCATTGTTGTACAATTTTTTAGTAGAGAAAAGATATCTTTTGAATCATATTTAGGTGAGATAATCTTTGTTTCATTAAAATTTGATTTAAAATTCTTTCTTGCTATACAGATTGTTTGCACATTTAAATTTCTAAATCTTTTGCGCAAGTTTTTTGCTACAAAACCATTTGCTCCAGTAATTGCTATTTTTATATTAGATTTCATGTTTGTTAAATATCCCATATTACGTTTAAACGATCTGTTTATTATGCATTAACGCAAAATTTGTTTGTTAAAAATAATATTTTTTAATTTTGAGAGAACAAATATCCATACTATAACAAATCCTATGATAAGAAGAGATTTTACTATTAAATTACCAATATCCCCATATCCAGAAATTGCCGCAAAATCAATAGCATGTTTTATTATTCCTCCTTCTAAAAGAATCAGAGCCCACATGAAAAACATAAAGATTATGACTGTACGCGTGCCTGTCATAGTGCCTTCACCAGCATCATGACCGCGGTGGTTATCGCCATACAGGCAGAAATTACAGCAAGACCCAATATTACGCGCACCAATTGTGTTTCGCTCATTGGTTTTCCTCTAGCAAGTATTATGCTGACCAATGAAGGAACGGCTCCTTTTTCAAAAGTAGCAATCATCTTGAAATCATCTGTAAGAGCAGTGGATTTTTTCTTTACATCTTTGTACTCCATGATGCGTTTTGTTCCAGATAAAAACAAAAATGAGTTTATGACCGCAGGTAACATGGCTATAACAGCAACGATCTCTACACCTCCAGATATTGCAATAGATCCATATGATACACCTAGTGCAAGGGCTCCCGAATCTCCTGGAAATATCTTGCACGGAATTCTATGAAATCGATAATATGCAATAGATGATACAGTCAAAATTGCCGAAGCTGCTGCTACTTCATAATTTCCAAGTATGAGAAGAGAGATCATCAATGCAGCAGATGCGATCGCCACAAAGGCACTTGCCAAACCACTAAAGATGTCTATAGAATTTATTGTGTTTCCCATCAATACTACCCCAAGTATTGCAACGCCGCTATACAAAATTGGAATATGTATTGTTCCAAACAATGGAACTGTCAAATCTGGTCCATACGAACCAAATATTATCAACGGTGTAGCAGAAGCTGCAAGTGCAAGTGGTTTGAACCATCCGCCTAATCTCTTCAGATCATCTATCAATCCCACTGCAAAAGCTGCAAGTGTGGTAATAGCCACCGCAAGTATCCATTCTTGTTGCAAGAATACATACAATACTATGCACCCTGTTACAATGCCAGCTACGATTGCAGGTCCTCCCGGGCGCGCCACCATGATATTACCGGGCACGTGTGCATCAGGCACTTGTATTTTTTTATGATTTAACCATCTCATCAAAGGAGGAGTGATTATGTACACTAGAGCAAATGCAATAGTGCATGAAACAATTGTGCTGATAATCAAGCTAGTATCCATACATTATGCATGATTTCCTAGTACTTTATGTTATTTGTCAATTTATGTACAAATGGATAGTTGATCACATATGAATTATCATGTACCATAATACGGATTTATGTTAAACATTAACACTTAATTAAACATGTAAGAATTTTAATGCAGATTTGAAAATTTGGATTGATGTGCTTACTCCAAAAGAAGTGAAATTTTTCCAACCTATGGTAAAAAAACTATCAAAAAAACATGTGGTTTTATGTACATCTCGAAATTACAAAGAAGTTACAGCACTAGCAAAGATCAATAATTTCAAGATCACCGTTATAGGATGTCATGGTGGAAGTACAAAAGAAGGTAAGTTAGATGCGGCAATAGATAGGATGAAGCTACTTGCAATAAAAATAAAGAAATTTTCTCCAAATCTATTAATCAGTTTTTGCTCTCCTGATGCTTCTCGTGTTGCATTTGGATTAGGAATAAAACATATTGCATTTTCAGATATGCCATATGCAGAAAAACAGATGAAACTTACAATTCCTTTCTCTGACAAACTTCTCACTCCAAACATGTATACAAAAAAATCGTTCACAAAATATGGCATTCAACCACGCAACGTAATTCAGTATAATGCGATCGATGCAGCGTTTATAAAAAAACATAAAACAACCAAAACAGACTTTGCTATTGATAAATCAAAAAAAGTTATTTTGATACGAATGCCAGAAGATCAAGCATCGTATATGCCAAATACTAGCTATATGCATATCATTAAAGCAATAGTAAAAAAATTTGAATCAGAGAATGTGATCGTGTTAGCACGATATAAAGAACAGATCACAGCTTTGCCAAAAATATTGGGCAATAAAGTAAGAATAATTGATATGAGATATGATGGAAAAGCACTTTTAGAAAAATGCGATGTGTTTGTAGGATCAGGTGGCACCATGACTACTGAAGCATCTCTGATGGGAATTCCTTGTGTAAGTATGAACCTATTTCATAATGCAATTTTGGATTTTCTTGTACAAAAAAAACTGTTAAAGATAGTATCAACTCCATCAAAGATGATCTCCACCATACAACAGTTTATGCTTGTATCAAGATCACAATATAAAAAACGAGCCAAAACCATAGTATCCAATATGGAAGATCCATATGATGTACTACTCAAAACCATGCAGATGTGATTATCACAAACTGCATATCAAAGAGCAAAAAATTGATGGAAAAGTCATGTTTTATGTCATAATCTTCACGTATTGGCGATGATCTAACTCATGTGACATATGTTAGATTTGTCTCTCTAGCCTTGACCATTCTCAAAAAACTAGATTTGTGTTTTGAATGCTATTTGATATTGCCAATTTATAGAAGAATGTATTTGATTATTGGCGAATTTTTTTATTCGGAGTCAATTTAAACTAAAAAGTTAATAATTGGCAATTTCAATTTATTGCAATTGTTCAGTAATAAACGGATTGGCAGTATTGGATCTTTTGAAATGTATTATCATCATTTGTTAGTTATAGCCGTACTTGCACTAGCTGTATCTATGTCTGCCATGGTACGCTCATATCCGCTTGAATATGGTTATGAGTTGAACGAATTTGATCCATTTTACAACTATAGGGTAACAGATTACATAATTGAAAACGGCGTATTTGCGTATAAAGATTGGCATGATGATAAAGTGTGGTATCCGACGGGTCGAGATATTTCAGCTACTTCACAAGAAATGCTACACTACACTGCTGCTGGATTATACACTGTATTTGGAGGTAATATGCCGTTATATGATTTTCTCATACCACTACCACTAATATTTGGAGCTCTTACTTCAATTGCAGTCTTTGCCATGGTTCGCGTCATCGGTGGCACAACAGCAGGTATGCTAGCATCCATGTTTTTTGCAATTTCAGTTCCTATTATAAACAGAGGTACAATAGGCTGGTTCAAGTCAGAGCCATTAGGACTTTTTTATGGAGTTATTGGAATGTATTTTCTTCTAAGTGGTATAAAATCCAATAATAAAAAAACATCAATAATAAAACTTGTTCTAGGAGGAGTTTTCATAACATTTGGTCTTTCTGCATGGGGAGGAATCCAATTTTTTATAATTCCAATAGGATTATTCTTCCTATCTCTGCCATTTATTAGAAAAGACCTAAAGTTTATTGCTGTAGCAGCATCTACGTTTACCATTTCTATGTTTACATGTATGTTATTCTTTGAAAGTGGTGGAGTAAGAGAGTTGACAAGCTTTGTCGGTTTGTCAATTGCAGCTCCAACTATATTTATCATACTAGCCAATATTTTGCAAAAAAAACAGCCAAAACAGTATATGCGAAACATATCTTTACTAGTCACAGGATTTTTTATAGCTGGCATATCTGCAATTATGACTAATACAGTAATCCAATTTTTGCCTAGTCCAACTTATAGATATCTAACGGCAATCAATCCTTTTCTAAAATCAAATGATGTTCTAGTTCAATCCGTAGCAGAACACGCCACAACCACCATACAACAATCTTTTTCATTCTTTTCGGTACTTTTGATATTTGCTGGCATTGGAGCTTGGTTTATGCTTGCAAACAGAGACAGAATCAAAACATATTTGCCAAATATTTCATACGATATGGTAGTTTTTTCACTCACATTAGCAATTACAGGTGCCTATATCAGTTCAGCGTTTATTAGACTAGAACTATTTGCAACATTTGCAGTTATAACGTTAGCGTCAATAGCCATAGCTATCATTAGTGCCGAGATGTTCAAACCTCGAATATCAAAGAAACATTCCAATATTCATCAAGTAGCAAAAATTGGTTTTGTCATAGTTATTGTAGCACTTTTGATAACTCCCACACTTACACCCGTATATGGAAATTGGACAAATTCATCAAGAGGTCCTCCCACACTACTAAACGGGGGAACAAGTTGGGGCATAACCAATGACGACTGGCCAAAAACATTTGAATGGATAAAAACTAACACTCCAGAAGATGCCATAATAGGATCATGGTGGGATTATGGTTATTGGTTAACCACATTGGCTGATAGAACCACTCTTGCAGACAACGGAACGTTGAGCACTGTACAAATTTCCAAAATTGGTCGCACTATGGTTAGTGATCCAGATGAAGCTTGGCAAACATTAACTGATTGGGGTGTTGATTACTTTACGATATTTATTGTTGCGCAGAAAATACAAGATGAACCTCCACTTTATTTTTTACGTGGTGGTGGAGATGAAAGTAAAAAAGTATGGTTCATAAGAATTGGAGGTGAAGATTTGCGTAGATATGTCTATGGAGACGGTTTTAGTGGAACAGATTATTTTTGGGATAGTACATTATTGGGAAGTATGATACCATTTTCCATATCAACATACTATAATCAACAGACAGGTGACCAAAGTCCCACTTATCGTAGTGGATATACGGGAATATACCACAAGGATATAAAATATCCCTCAACAGGAGATGGGCCATTAAAACTAGCATATGTATCAGATTCATTTAGAGAAGATCATAGCATAATAACAGCAGTCCTAATATACGAAGTAAACAAAGATTACGTTCCAACAATTACTCCAAAATTATCAGAAGTAGAACAAAATACTGCACGTGTAACAACTAGCCTAGGACAGTTTATCATAGAGCTTGATCGAGATGCGGCTCCAAATACGGTACAAAACTTTGTAAATCTAACAAAAGCAGGAGTTTATGACAATACATTATTTCACAGAATTATTCCAGATTACATACTACAAGGTGGAGATCCAAATACAAAATACTATGGAAGAGATGCTTGGGGATTTGGAGATCCAGGTTATAATATAGATATTGAATATAATGAATTATCTCATACAAAATATGCCATATCCATGGCAAGAACTGACGATGTAAACAGTGCTGGCTCACAATTTTTCATAATGTTGGAAAACTCTACTCAGCTTGATGGACAATATACGGTATTTGGTCGTGTTACTAGTGGACAAAATGTTATAGATAGGCTCGGAGCTATAAATACGACGGATAATGATCAACCAATACAAGCTTATGATGCAATAGTTGAAAAAATAGAGATTTTACGCTAGTCATAATTTTCTGCAAGGCGGTATCTTGCATATTTATCATCAGGAGAATACTTTGCAGGATGGGATAACTTTGTATCTCCACCACACTGCGAACAGATTGTTTTAAAAGTATACGCTACACATTTTTCACATTTAAAAAGTTGAAATTTCATTTAATCATCTCTTGTTTTTTTGGATTCTGCTCTAACAAACTGAAATGTGCCTTTTTTCTTTTCAATTAATTGTTGTATTTTTGATGTAATAGGTTTGATTGTACGCTCTGCAGATTTAAAATCACTGGCAGTTACGGATATACGGTATTTTGGAGCTCCCATGTAAGATATTTTAACACCATCATTTTTGGTAGCGGCCACAAGTATGTCACGTATTGTTTCAACACCATTAGAACTTTTCACAGATATGTCCATTATTCCTCGGATTTCAACTGACGATAATCGAATTTTTGAGCTAGTTTCAACTATGGCATCCGCTATATTTTTTGAGACGTCTAGATTTTTTACTGACTCTGCGCCGTCACGTGCAATTTTTGAGAAAGCATCATAGACAGAATCAAATTTTTCATACAATAATTCTTCTAATTTTTCAGCATCCTCTTGAGAGAGTTTAGCTTTTTGAATTACACTGCTTAGTAATGTTTTTCCTTTTTCATATTTTTTAACTTCTAATAGTTTTTTCTTTTTTTGATCAATGGATATTTGTTTAAGAGATAGATCAATATCGGATCGATTTTTGCTTACTCTTTTTACTAGTAAAACTTTTTTTTCTCCAATTTTCACATATTTACTGACAGAACGTATCCAGCCAGGAGCAATCTCAGATATATGTAAAAAACCTTGAATATCATCATATTCATCTAGTGTCACATATGCACCATGATCCATAATTTTTGTTACTGTCGCAATAATAATTTCACCAACTTCGGGTAATTCCATGCTCATATTTTGATAATAATATCATGTAATTTAATGTAATACATCATACATAATGCATGTCAAAGAGATAGAGTGAGAATACAACAATAATGATAAAAATAATTTTTCATTATTGATATACAGGCAAAGGATATCTTGATGTAGAGAGATTATCCTGGAATAATTTCAAAGCAACCGTACAAAAACCCAAAGGTCATGAGATGACAGAGGTGGATAAACAATACAGGTATGAGGTCACGTCCCTGCCCATAATTATCAAGAAAGTTCCACATTTACGCACAAAATTACAGAGTAGGTGACCTCGTACGTAAAATCCATTGTAAGTATATTTATTTGAATTTTTTCATTTTAGCTATTTCTCTAAAACATGATTGTATTAATTCTCTACATGGCTTATCTATTACAATACTAATTAAAAGATAAATCGAGAATCCGATTGCGATTATTGATAATAATTGTGGAATGAGATTATAAACAGTTCCAGAATATGTAAAGAGGTATTCTGTGATATAATTTGTTATAATAATTATTAAAATTGCAGATAAAATATATTTTATAATTGATATGTATGGAAATGTAAAATCATATTTTTGTTTTAATAAAATAAAAATAATTATAGTAAAAAATGCCGTGAAAATAAACGAAGTCATAGCCCAACCTATGACTAATTCAAGATCAGATTCTCCAAATATTTTTAAATATAATAATACAGTAAATGTTACGACGTATGATATAGAATAAATTGTTAGAATTGTAGATGTATGAAAAAGATCACTATTTACATATTTTTTGAAACTAGTTGTATTATTGATATCAACTTCATCTTTTCCATTCAAAACATTTACAAAAAACATTAATAATAAGAATGCCATTGCGTTAAATGAATATAATATAACTGGGAGAGATATGTGAACGTATAATGGATTTAACACATATAATGCAGGCTTGGATAATGATATGATTAAAGATAATATTGGAATCGCAACAAATAACATATATCTTAAATTATTGATAGCTGGTGCAATATCATTGGTTGCGAGGATTTTTGTGTATACGCCATGAGATATAGATCCAGAATATATTATGAATCGACTTAATGTAAGTCCGATGCCCCAATAAGCAGCTCCCACCAAAGAACCAGTTAATATTGGAAATATTAATACATCAAGATTACGAATGATGTAAGGAGCATTTGTGAATATAGATAGCCATGACATTGAAAAGACAAATCTTATAAATTTGTAATCGAGTACTCCCATCACATTTTGCGAACGAGTCAGCATAAACATGCTAATTATACCTGCGATGTTTTCTATAATGACCGCAATGAGTAATCCGAGTAGGCCTAATTTCAAACCAAACACCAAAACTATGCCGACTATGAGTTTAACTAGAATTGAGGTAATTACACTATATGATATGGCTTGAGGTTTGCAGCCTAAACATACTGATGCTATAGAATTTTTTAAAAATCCTGTAGGTATCAACAATACTGCGACAATTAAGATTATCAAATCTACGTTTAGAGTTACATATACAATAAAAATCAGGCCAACATATACAATTACTCCTATACCAGATAAACCAGTGCTAGTAAAAAGTCCAGTTTTTGCGAGTTTATCACCTCTAGATATTCTTCGGACAAGCCAATATGATGGAATTGGATCTAGTATCAAAACATATGTAATTAAAGATGATATCAATATCCAAAATCCAAAATCATCTGGAGGTAATAATCTAATAATCATAATTGAGAATATTGTGCCGCCGACAGCTAAAACTATATTTGAAATAAATGCAATGATCCCTACATAATTAACACGTATATCATTCATAATACGATCATGCCATCATTTAGTTATAATATACAATTTATAAGTATAATAATATCTATTTGGTGTCAATTTTGTCATGATCTAATAGAATTGAAAGATATCTAATCAAAATTAGATAAAGTTTTTACCATATATGAAATAATGTGAGATATTGGCTGGAAAAAAAGGTCTAGTTATAGTATATACTGGAGGTGGTAAAGGAAAGACCACTGCAGCATTGGGTTTGGCATTACGTGCTGTCGGATATGGTTTAAAGATCTGTATGATACAATTTATCAAGGGATCTTGGCATTATGGAGAAATAGATTCGATAAAACGACTAGCTCCAGAATTTGAAATTATAGCTGCTGGGAAAGGATTTGTTGGCATATTAGACGATGTTAGCCCGCATGAAGAACATGAAAAAGCTGGTCAAGAAGCAATAATGCTAGCAAAAAAAACAATACATTCTAGCAAATATGATATTGTGATTTTGGATGAAGTAAACTATGCTGTAGACATGGGACTTGTTTCGATGGATGATGTAATAGAGATCATATCTACAAAACCACCAAAATTGGATCTAGTACTTACAGGCAACAATGCAAAACCTGAGATAATAGAAATTGCGGATTTAGTAACTGAAATGAAGGAGATAAAACATCCATTCAAGTCTGGAATAAAAGCTAAAAAAGGTATAGATTTCTAATTGTAAAAAATTCTTCATATTACGTATATACAGTAGGTTTTATTATATACGAAAGACCATTTTGTAGATCAGTTTTATATTTCCAATTTAATGATTTTTCTGCAAGTTTTGTATCTGCCTGACTTTTATCCACATCACCTTTTAACGCATCAACATATTTTGGTTTAAATTCCAATCCGTACAATTTTATCATTACTTTTGCAAGATCGTTTATAGACACAGTCTTACCTGTACCTATATTAAAAAATCCAGATTTTATACTACAATTCATAGCAGCTATATTTGCGTTAGCAACATCATTTACGTATATGAAATCTCTCACTTGCTTACCATTTCCATTTATTATAGGTAATAGTTTATCAGATAATCTATTCATGAATTTCGTAATTACTCCAGCATATGAATTTGTTTGACCCAATCCAAATACGTTAAAATAACGAAGCCCAATGATTTCAACGCCTTTATTTGAAAATTTTTCTGCAAGAAATTCTTTTTCAAGTTTTGTTTGACCATATGGATTTATAGGATTTCTTGGAGAATTTTCTTTTATGGGAATTGTTTCAGCATTACCATATACACTAGAACTACTTGCATATACTACTTTTTGATTATTCTTTTTAGCAATTTTAAAAATATTTTCTGTACCAATTACATTCACGTTGTAATATTCTTTTGGTTTTTCATATGATTCTGGAACGCTTGTAAGTGCAGCCTGATGAAATATACCATCTATATTTTCTAATGCGTTATTTAATTTATCAAAATCTCTGATGTCAATTTTTTTGAATACAATATCATTTTTTATATTTGTTAAATTTTCAAGTTTTCCTGTATGTAAATTATCTATTACATGTACAGTATGATCATTATTTAGTAACAATCTTACAATATTATTTCCAATAAATCCTGCTCCACCAATAACAGCAAATTTCATACATATGTTTTTTAAATGATGTCTATAAATTTAACTTGGCATAGTTCTGTTGCGCTATGAGTTCATAATACAATAGTACCACAATTAGTGACATGATTCAGATTGGATTTCTTGTACGTATAGCCCAATGAAATGCCAAAAACAATCGGAATACGCCTATGGTTTTTGGTAATTTAGAAAAGATCGTGTTTCATGCTTGTCGCCTATACAACAGAATCAAAATACGTCAGATAATTATATGACGCTATGTGCAATAATGTATGTTTATTTCACAAACACGACAAAAACTTGATAAAGATTATGATGATTTAGAAAATGATATACATATCGGTATAGGAACAATAATAGAACCACATGCAATAATTTATCCAAATGTAACTATTGGTAATAATTGTGTTGTAGCCACATGTGCTGTTATAAAACAACATACAAAAATCGGTGAACATAGTATATTTGGCACACTGTCCAATTCGGATGGAAATGTGAAAATTGGCAATTGGACAACGGTTCAAGGACAATGTCTTTTAGGATACGGAACAAGAATCGGCAATAATTGTTTTATCGGCCCTTGTTTCATGTCAATAAATACCAAAGCAATCGGAGATAAAAATTCAAAGTTTGGCTATCCGAACACTACAGATATGCCTAGATATCAACCAATAGTAAAAGATAACGTAAAGATTGGTGCAAGAGTGTCTTTAATGCCTGGTGTAACCATTGGTAAATATGCCATAATCGATGCAGGTTCTTTTATAACAAAATCTATTTCAGAAGGTGCACATGTTCGCTCTGTCGGTATAACTGCATCAAAAATATAATAGACTGTATGCATGATTGTTAAATCTGTCATTTTATTTCATAAAAATTACGAATTTGATCAATTGCGGATACTTGTATTATGAGATCATAATGCAACAGTGCCCTATTTTAGATATTAATATAATATGCATATTTTAAATTACATCATGTTGAATAATAAATTCCTTGAGAAATATGACATGCATGATATGCATAAGATATATGATAATTGGCCACGAATTGCCTCTGATTCATATACTGCAGACATATCACCGTTGAGCTTTGATGGATTAGATCATGTTGTTTTTGTAGGAATGGGTGGTTCTGGAACCGTATCTGATATTTTCAGTGCCATTTTATCAGAAACTCCCATACATACTACAATAGTAAAAGGATACACATTACCCAAAACAATAGACGCAAATACACTAGTTGTATCTATCTCTGCATCAGGAAATACAGAAGAAACTATATCCGCATTAAAAGCATCTTTAGATTATGACTGTAATCGAATAGCATTATCAGCTGGAGGCAATTTAGAAAAATTTTCAAAAAAGAATGGTATTGCACATTATTCAATACCTATGCATCTGAATCCGAGGGCAACATTACCTTCCATGTTATATACAACATTAAAGCTATTAGGTTCAACATTATCAATTGATGAGTCTATGATAAAAAATTCTCTAGATTCATTAGATGGAACTTTGGAAAAAATATCATCTAAAAATCTTGATGAACAAAATCCGTCCGTGAGTTTAGCTGCATGGATGACCAAAGATCCAATTATATATTATCCATGGGGTTTGTATGCTACAGCAATTAGATTCAAAAATTCTATACATGAAAATATGAAAATGCATGTATCTGCAGAAAATATTATAGAATCATGTCACAATCAAATTATGGCTTTAGATAGTTCTACAAATATCAAAAGTATTCTATTACGTGGTAATAAAGATCATCCAAAAACTAACGAAAGATATGAAATAATTAAACAAATTCTTGCAGAAAAAAATATCGACTATAAAGAAATTATTATAAATGGTGACAATATTTTAACTAAAATTATTTGTAGTATATATGAACTAGATTATTCTACCATATATGGTGCAGTTATGGCAAAAATTGATCCATATCCTGTAAAATCCATAGAATATATTAAAGAACAGTTAATGTAAAAATAATTTTATATGACTTTGTATAATTGATCAAATAGGCAATTTACGAATAAAAAGATCTATTAAAGTCGTAAAAATGCTATTTCAAATATTCTTCCATTAGATCTACTAAAGAATCTACAGCAATATCATTGTTAATATTTTTCATTACATATTCTCTACCATTATCAGCAATTTCTTTCCATTTAGGGTTATCCACGTCTGACAAATATTCCATAAATTTTTTCTTGTAATTTTTATTATTTATATAAACTGAATTTTCTCCGTCTTTAAATCCAAGAAAATCCGCCATATTTTGTTTCGTCATTTCCATAAATGTGAGACAACCTGCTGCAGGTATCTCCCAATATTTGATCGTCGGTAGAGGAGTTGATGCAGCAATAGAAGCTCTAAATTTAAACAATGTTTTTGGATAAGTATCAGCTAACAATTTATATCCATTATCTATCATTGTATTGTGAAATACATACGGAAGCAATCTACATTTTGAACGTAAATTATAAAAATACCAGCCAGAGTATAACGATTTGAATACTTTGTTAACTAGTCTTGCAGTTAATGTCGGTCTACCGGTTAACCCCGTAAGAAGAATTTTTTCTTTAAATCGATGTTCAAATGGTGTAGGATTTACATATTCATTTGGTTCTACGCCTACAAGTATTGTTTTATAATTACATTTTTTTGGATAATATTCATAAAACTTGTTTGGATGTACGATACCAAAACAACAATCTATATTCCATTTTTCCTGATATTGGAATCTTTTTAATTTTTCGGCAGAATGTGGATCACCAATTCTACATATAACTGGTAATGTGCATTCCTTAATTCCAATCAAATTTGGTGTTCCCTCAAGACCGTCTGAAGACAACAAAATTATATCAAAATTACTTACTTTTGATACATCAAAAATATCTTTACATGGAAAATACGATACAATAATTCTTTTATTTCTTTTTAAAGCATACATGAAAAAATAATGTAATGATTTATCAAAATATTCCCCCGTTAGAAATTTATAGTTTGATTTATAAATAAATGCCACTTTAATTTTTTTATCCATATAAATATTTTATGTTTTAATTATATAAATTTACGGCTCTACAAATAAAACCAAAAATCTGTCATAAAACTTTTAGATCATGGTTTCATACGATCGAAAAAGCTTTTGATCAGTAGATTTAATGAAATTATTCAAGTACAGACAAAGAAGAGAATTAAACAGATCACAAAAGATGTTAATCACATTATCTATGAAAACAAAAAGTAAAGCCATAGAACACAAATCCGTTATGACAACCTGGCTGACTACATCGGAATGGCAACCTGCCTTGTCTTTAAGACAATACATCAGCTGTCATTTGATGAGCTTGTAGAAAGACTCACCAAAATTACTAGAATCTTTTTACGTATCTTCAAGATCTGCATTACATGCATCTTTTTGTATAATTCGAGAAGATTTTATCATATGGATATATTGGTAGACAGGGTATGAAAGGCACTCTGGAGATTCTACTAGAGTTGCAATAAACGGTCAACATACATGGATGGATACAAAAAGGTACGAGGTCACCTACTCTAATTTTGTGCGTAAATGTATCTATGTGCATTGTTTTTAAGTATTCCGTGCTTTTTTGCGTATTATTGTATAGCGTTCGCTATGTGTGGTTTTCCCATTAAAAGTGAAAGAGCCATATATCTATTCGGGACATTATTCCCACAATCATCTTCGTCCACTTGTTAGAGCTTACCGCAGTTATAACATCGATTGCATTATCTCCATACATTTATTCGCGGCTGTACATCTAACTGTAATTTTGTTCAAAATCTCTCCCATCTTTTAGCAACCAGTAAATGACTTTTAGCATCTTTGCTGTAGCTACCACTGCGGCTTTGGAATTGCCTCTCTTTTTTGCAAGTCTTTTGTAAAATATTATTTTTTGGTGCATACATCACGTGAGAGCGGATTGATTCTACTAAAACCCATCGTAGCATGGTCACATAACATAGTAGGATGATGCACCACGTCTGCAGAGTTGCGAACCGATGGAACAAGTACTGCATATGATTTGAGTTTTTCAGGATCTGAAAATCTTTCAATCTTTGATGCAATCGTCAAAGCTGTAAAATCGGCAATTCCAGGAACGTCTTGAGTATCTTTACTTGTGTGCACATTCTTGTAGATCAACATGTTGGCATCTGCTATTTTCTGATCGTAAAGGTGAATAGATGCAAGAAAGCCATTTATCCTATATGGCCTTGAGGCTTGCGACATATTTGTAGGAAAATGTACGTCCAGGAATCTTTATTCCTTTTTGGAGTAATATTCCATGTATCATGGATGTTCTTGCTTGAACCAGCTCCACGTAATAAGTTTGCTAGGATTTGTGCATCAATCTTGTTTGTTTTTTTAGTGGATGCTACAATAGCTTTTGTCGGATATGGATTTGAGAGAATAACGTCCAGATCCAGTATGTCGGTCATGTATCGAAATAACCCATACCAGACAGATGATGATTCCATCATGCCAAAGAATGCAAAGATCATACTTGTTTGGAAAAATTTTCTAATGTCTGCACGTCGATTTTCAACTTGCACATTTAGGATTACTTTGCCTTTGTTATCAACCATTGCCATCTAGAGAAATTTCTTGTGCACGTCAACTCCAACGAACATGGACTTTCTCCCAACAGCCTTAGTGGTTTTGTTTGCATTTTGAGGCTTTCTTTTGGACTTGGATTTGTTGGAGGATTTGGATTTGTCATTTAGACAATCATCTGAATTCCTTGATATCTTGGGCACATATGGTTAGAACTTTCTTGATAATTATAGGCAGAGACGTGACCTCATACATTTGAATGTGATTGCATCCTATTCAAAATTAAGAGACGTCTGAAAAATGCATCGTTCATCATATAACAGAATTTATTGCTATAAGAAAATAATTTCGTATGGTTTTTAAAAACATGGTTACAATTATAATTTGTTGTCAAAGATATCTCGTTTGGTGTTAGCCGGCACATCTAGTGGTGTTGGTAAAACCGTAATTAGTTGTGGATTAATACATGCTATGAGAGATTCCAATTATACGGTGCAACCTTTTAAAATCGGCCCAGATTATATAGATCCCAGGTATCTTTCTGCCGCTGCTAGACGAGAGACAAGAAATCTAGACTCTTGGATAATGGGTAAAAATGTGATAAAGAGTTTTACACAGCATTCTGTTGCAGATATTTCCATCATCGAAGGTGTCATGGGATATTATGATGGAGCTTTTGGCGGATCAAACTATGCTAGTACATACCATATCGCATCGATGCTACAAGCTCCCACCATACTAGTAGTTGATGCAAGCAAATCATCAAGATCTGTTGCAGCTATTGTTCTTGGATTTTTAAAATTTCACAAGAGATCACGTATTGCAGGAATAATACTAAACCGTCTTGGTAGCAAGAGACATGAGATCATGTGTTGTGAGGCACTAGCTCCCATAAAAATTCCAATAGTCGGATGCATTATGCGTGATAATTCACTTATCTTAGAATCAAGACATCTTGGACTTGTTCCAGTCTTGGAATCAAACAAAAAAAGTATCATACGAAAAGCTGCCAAAAAAATAAGCCAAAATTTAGATATTAAAACAATCATACGCATATGCAATAATGTATCAACACTACAAACGGTAAATACTATCAAACCTTCTACAACACGTGTTACCATATCAGTTGCCTTGGATGATTCATTTAATTTCTACTATGGCGATAATCTAGATGCATTACGTAATGCAGGTGCAAAAATCAAATTTTTTAGTCCTATGAAAGATAGTATAATTCCTAAATGTGATGGACTATACATAGGAGGCGGATTTCCTGAAGTACAGGCTTTAAAACTTGCAAAAAATACATCCATGAAAAAAGAGATTAAAAAATTTGCAGAGTCAAATAGGCCAATATATGCAGAGTGTGGAGGTCTGATGTATTTATCAAAAAGTATAACACATGATAACAAAAAATTCAAGATGGTAGGACTATATGATGGAGATATAGTAATGACTACCAAACCCACTCTAAACTATACGGAATTTACAGCTGTTAAATGCCTTCCATTTAACGTAAAATCTACCATACGTGGACATGAGTTTCATTATTCAAAGATGTGTAATATTTCCAAAGATGCAAGATTTGCATACAAGATGTCAAAAGGGGTTGGAATACAAGATGGCATGGATGGTCTTGTAGAATATGAAACACTTGCATCATATGGGCATTTGTATTTTAATTCCAAAACTGCGAAAAATATTATAGATACAGCAGTTGCATCCTTACATCGATGACATCTAGTGTGCTAACTTGTATAATGCATTTACAATTGCCGCAGCCGATGGGCTACCTCCCTTACGACCTTTGTTGGTAATATATGGAAGATTTGTTAAGGCAAGCTTTGTCTTTGACTCAACAGCAGATATGAAACCAACGGGTATACCTACAATCAAGGCAGGATTGCAAATGCCTTCATCGATCATCTGCAACAGTTCCAAGAGTGCAGTTGGCGCATTACCAATTGCTACGATGCCATCATTTAATTCTGTAGCACAAGCTCGCATCGATGCTTGAGCTTTAGTAGTTTGGGCATTTTTTGCAGCTTTTGCAATATCTGGTTCGGATATTTTACATACAATATGGTTTCCAAAATGTGCAGATTCTGTCTTGCAAAGTAGTCCAGATACACCATGAACGTCAGTTACTATATGACAGCCTCGCTTTAATGCTGCAATTCCTCCTTTGATGGCATTTGGACCAAATATTATTGCCTCTTTGTTTGCAAAGTCAAAATCAGCCGTAGAATGGATGACACGTCTAACGATAGGCCATTGCATTTTATCATACATGTGTTCTCCAATCTCATTTTCAATCATTGCCATGCTTGCATCTTCAATAGATTGGCCTTTTCTAGTCTGCATCTTCAACTTCTCTTGCTCTTTCACATATAAGATTGGCCATTGCTTCATCAGCTCCAATATGTTTTGTTATGATAGTTTTACCAACGGATGCAGCATCCAATGCTGGATTTAGATCTTCATATATGTCACGTTTTACGTGTGCTCCTTTATGCAAAAAATAAAATACAATAACTAGTACTTTGGGTGAGTTTTTTTCGCATGTAGATACTCCTTGACATATGTTTGGTTTTTCAATCTCCAAAAAACAGTGCGTGACATTTCTATACGTGGATTTTAAACTGTCCACCACATATTGTATCGACATTGCTGCGTTTGGATCTTTGCTTCCATGTCCAATAATTAACACATCTGTTTTTGTATCATCTAATTCTATTCCATTTTCATTTTTAGCAGTAGAGATACGATTACGTACCAATTTAGACATGGCAGGATGCATACTCATTGGACGTGTGATCAAAAACTTTGTTTTTGTATTTTTTTGTAATTTCATGGCATCAGTTACTGCAGCCTTTACTTTTTTTCCAGGATATAGAAAATATGGTACTAGTACAAGCTCGTCTAAATTGTGTTTTAATGCCTTTGTTACTCCCTCTTCAATGAACGGTGGTAATACTTCTAAAAAACAATATTCTACAGAATCATAAGGGCGTATCTTTTTTACCATATCGCACAATATGGCAAGCTCATCGCTTGCTTCTTTTTCCCTACTGCCTCTATCGATTAAAAGCATTCCACGTTTTGTCAATCTTCCACCCTAGCCACTGCCACTGTCAGATCTGGAGGAAATTTCTGTTTTTCTACCACAAGTTTTCCTCTAGATACCAAAAGAGCTGCTGCTTCAGATACACTAGATGTTCCCTCTAATGCCTTTACAGTCTCTGATGGATTTGGAGCAGGTATGGTTGCAAGTTTTGTTCGATCCACATATTCTATAGGTAGATTATGTTCTTTACAGTACTTTTCTAACCCTTTTACGTTTACAGGTTTTTTTATAGAGGCAATTTTTGATACAGATTTTAAACTCAAGCCAAATTTTTCAAGTGTCTCATCTATTCCTCTAGATATCGTCTGTACAGTCGTGTCCATGTGCAGTCCCACACCCAATACCAAAGAAGGAGGTCTGTACACTACGGTGTTTTCAATTCCAAGAAAAGTTGTTTTATCGGTTATGAAAAGAGCAGCTTTGGGATTTGCAGATTCAAGATCGTCTTGTGTATCGTATACTGTAACATTTTTTGGTAATACTCCTTTCCACCAATCCTTACTGCCAGCTTGTTGCAAGAGTCCAATGCTTTCACCATTTACCATACATGCGCTAACTGTTGTAACTTTGGAATCATCATCAATGATCCATCCAAGATCGCGACCCACTAGATCCACTGCAATGGTGCAGTTTACATCTGCTGCTGTCGTTATTACAGGAACAGCGCCTAGAATATCTGCTAGAACTTTTGAAAGCTCGTTTGCGCCTCCAATATGTCCCGATAGTACGCTTATGACATGTGTGGCAGCATCATCTATTACTATTACTGCAGGATCTGTTTTTTTATCAACCAAATGTGGAGCCACAAGACGAATTACTGCACCAAGTGAGAATATACATACAAGTGCATCATATTTTGAGAACATCTCACCCATCTTTATAGATACTGCTTCTTCAAACCATGTCACGTGTGAGTCATTATCAGAGAATTTGGCTGGTGCAAACAAGGTCCAAGTGGGAAATTTGTTGATTAATTTTTTTCCCAATTTTAGACCGTTTCGAGTTATCGTAACTATTGCTACGTTGTTCATACAAACAGATACAGTGTATTCGGATATAATACCTTACTTTATACAATGACGATCTTGATCCATGCCATATCGACCTAAAACTGTCCCATCAAAGTCAAAAAGTATCACACGTATCTCCACTTTATCGTCTGAATGTTCCACCATGCGATCTTGCACCATATGACATATTTTGTCGAAAAATCCTTTAATTTTATCTCCCTGTACGATCTCCAAGACATGTCGCGCCGTGTTTGCTTTACGTATTGTTTTGATAGTCTTTTCATTAGCGCCACATTTTTGTGCAATTTCTGCTAGCATCTCCATATCCACTTTTGATCCTTTTACATGAGTCTGTTTTATGCCAGCTGCCATCTTTGCTAGTTTTCCCACAAATCCCATCACGTATGCAATTGTTATTCCGTTTTTTGCACATTCACGTACTGCATATCCAGAAAAATCTCCCATTTGTACAAAGCAATGATCTTCGAGTTTTATTATATTCATGGCATACTCTTCGCTACGCCCTCCCGTAGTTAACACTACAGTATCCTCATTCATAGCCCTAGCGACCTCTATGTTTTGCCGTATCGCAGCTGCGTAAGAGGCCGTAGAAAACGGCGTTACGATTCCGCTTGTTCCAAGTATAGATATTCCTCCAATAATACCAAGTCTAGGATTGTCTGTTTTTACAGCAATCTCTTCTCCTTTTGGAACTGATATTGTTATCAAAACTCCTGTATTATGTAACAACTCTTTGCCAGCATCCTGCACATTTTGTTTTATCATTTTTTGTGGTATAGGGTTTATTGCATGTGTATCAATCTCTAAACCTAATCCAGGTTTTGTTACTTTGCCTACACCTTTACCTCCGTGTATCTGTATACCATTTGATTTTCTATCTAGAATTACTTTTGTTATAATCTCAGCTCCGTGTGTTACGTCTGGATCATCACCTCCATCTTTTATTACAGTGCATGTGGCCGATGCATCATCAAATTCGCATCGCATTATTTTTATTTTAGCAACTGTGCCACGAGGTAATAAGACGTCAACTGTATCTATGCTTTTTTGTTCTTTTATCGCCAGTATGCCAGCTTTAGCTCCTGCTGTAGCACACGTTCCAGTAGTAAATCCTGTACGGAGTGTCTTCACACAATTATAATTTCATGATTGTATTAATACATGATGTCTAATGGACTTTTTCACAACCCTGCCTAGAATACTTGGACTATCGAACAAAAATATCAGTAATAACTCATCACAATTATTGGCATACATTAAAGACAGGAAATGCATCAATCAAGACAAAAAGCTAGTTCTATACTGCCGAGAATAAGTATTTACAACTCACATCAATACGTTCTTGCCGCAAAATATTTGGATCACCATATTATACTATTAATCATGAATAAAGAACAGTAAAACCTACACGATACGATTAAACATATGCCGATGATCCAAAGTCAGTTTAATTTCAAATATGTTCTGTTGCACAAGCTCCCTAATATTGAAAATGACAGGATATGATTTGGGTATAAAAACTCGAGTTATGCAACCAAATAGGTTGTGATGAATTTACGTTCACAAGTTGCAATTATTTATGTGTGTTAGTGCAGCAATGTTTTTAATGTTTTTAAGATAAATAATATCATGAATACAACCATACAAAAAAAAACATACACAGTTGTCATTATCAAAGATCTTGAAGAAGGAGGATTTGTTGGAAGATGTGATGAACTGCATGCAGTGTCAGAAGGAAATACATTTGGAGAGATAATGGAAAATATGAAAGAGGCAGTAGATCTTGCAGCTGAAGAGAGTAATAGTCCAACAGATTTTAACATGCTTATAATAGAACAATAATGTCAAAATTTCCAAAAATATCTGGCAAACAGATGATAAAATATCTTCAAAACGAAGGATTTATCATAACACAAAGGAAAGGTAGTCACGCAACTCTAAGAAATGGAAATATTATTACAGTTGTACCTGTAGGAAATAAAAAAATGAGAGTTAAAACTCAATTTGCCATATTGTTGTATGCCAACATAAGTAAAGAAAAATTTATTGACGATCATGAGAACAAGTTAACAAAATAAAGCTTGTAAAAAATAAACATATAGACAAAAATAGAAATTTTTCAAGCAAATATATCCGATAGTATAAATTTGTTCAATTTTCCATTACTTGGTTGCATAACTCGAATTTTTATACCCAAATCATATCATGACGTTTTCAATATTAGGAAGCTTGTGCAACAGACTAGATGAATGTGAATCTGGAAAGATTTTTTCTCTTCACTATATTTCATTATGATTCTGTTTATCCCAGACTTGATCCAAGGTAGACTTGCATTCACTGTGGAGGCGGGTCTAGAGGGATTCGAACCCTCGACAGCCGGATTAAGAGTCCGGTGCTCTACCTGGCTGAGCCATAGACCCGATAAAAATATACATTAATTTATAGAGTATAAATTTTAAGAAGCTGGAATCTGTTCGTATTTTTCCAAGATTGCAGTCAGTACAGTTGATACTGGAACGTTGTTCATCTTTTTCTTTTCTGCAAGTAGTTTTTGGTATGCGTCTAGTGTAATGTATACTGGAACAGAACCGTTACCTTCCAAGAGACCGCGCACTTTGAAGAGTGCTGTCTCTATGCCACGTTCTGCAGATTTTGCAAACTTTGCCTTGTCTATAATCGAACCTAGTGGACCAAAAGGCATATCATAATTTACACTCATAGTTACGCGTGTCAAACGCTCGCCTAGAGGCTCAAAAGTATTTACAATCTCCCATTTTTTAAAAGGACCTGTTGTCTGGATAGCTGAGATCCTCTCTTCGCGGATAAACTCTGTAGTCTCACAATCCCATTCAAGTCTCTTGCCTCCAAAATCTCCTATGATTCTAAAAGTAGTTCCAACGCCCATGCCTTCTTTAATGTCCATTGGGATTACTGTCATTCCAACTCCCTTGTCACTCATTTGATCAGAGACGTGTTCTGGGCGTGCAAAATACGTAAAGACAGTATCTATTGGAGCTTTGATCTCTATTGATTTTGATATATTACTCATGTATTTATGCATCATCTTATATGATGATTTAAAGGTTTTGAGAAAAATTTGATTTTAGATCGTATTAGATATGTTGAAGAATCTCAAAACTGTTAATAACGAAGTTTCAACATAGGTAACTGGGCCCATAGCTCAGCATGGATAGAGTGTTGGACTTCTAATCCAATGGTCAAGGGATCGAAGCCCTTTGGGCCCGCTGAAATTTAATAGCCACGTTTACGCAACCAAGACGTAACAATCTCTGTTGCAAGCTCTGATGGTTCCATCTCTTTACGTTCTGCCTGCGTCTTTAATCCCTTTGCACGTCTCTTTGTAAGCTCAAATCTGATCTTTTTCTGCAAAGCATTATCTTTGGCGCGTTTGAGTGCTTTTTTGTGCGATATTTTTTTTGTAGTTCCAAGGATCTTTATGTATCGTTTACGTATAGAGGCTCCCTCTATATTTGAAACTCTCTCTGCTACTTGGAGAGATTTTTTGAGATTTGGCATGTATTGGTATATTTTTGTTGCCTCGTCTCGAGTTATTAATTTTGGAACCATACTTTTGAGTGATTCTGGAACACCTGAAAATCCATGAAATTTTTTAAACATAATTTTTGATATTCCAAGTGACTGTGCAGCCTTTGACTTGCCTTTCTTGTCGGCAAGGAATGCGCACGCCATTGCCATTTCACGAGTCTCCATATCTTTGCGATGCAGATTTTCAATCACAGATGCAGCTTTTGCATCATCTAGTTCGTACATGGCTTTTTTGGTAAGAACTAGTGCAGGTATCTTTTTAGCCTTTAATCTCTTTAGGGCTGCAAGTCTACGCTGACCAGACATTAAGAGATATTCATTACCATTTTTTTGTACCATTGGAGGGTTTTGCAAGCCCTCAGTCTTTATCGAACGCGCCAGCTCTGTAACTCCTTTGCGGTCAAGCTTTCTTGCCTGAGCATCCTTCCATATCTTAACAGACTTTATTGGGATCTCACGAAGTCTATACGATATTGCTGGCTTGTACCGTTTTGCCATCATACATGGTTGATAATTCTACATAATAAGGGTTTTTTACATTTTTGATGTAAATTTAGTCAAATTTTGTAAATTGGTATGAGGTCAGCTACTCTATTTTTGTGCGTAAATACGGAACTTTGATAATTATATGCAGGGACGTTACCTCACGTAAATTGTATTCGTGTGATCTTGTAGATCACGAATGAATGTAATTTTCACATTAGCAATAGACACAGTAAATGTGGTCATTTTTGTATAATTTGAAAAAAGATTGTGCAAATTTCATACACGCCAAAGCATATTTACCAAAGTATGAGGTACAAGGTATGCAAAAAGAAGCCAAGATGCTGCTCCTAACTGGATGTTTTATTGCAATAGGTCTAATTCTCTCATTTTTTGGTACAATACTTGCAGTAGATGGTCTAATGCAGTTTGAAGAGATACTAGGTACAGAGGCATATACGGTTACAACAGATATTGATTTACAAGATGGAGGTACTGGTGTTTTTGCAATTATTGTGCGAGATGGTTCAAGTGACAACGATATCTTTGTGAGCATATACGATCCTAGTGGATTAGAGATTGCAGATATTAGTGTAAGTGAAAATAGTGGACAGATCATGTTTTCTGCAACCGAGACTGGCAAGTACAAAGCCTTGATCAAGAACAATCACGATACGATGCTTCCGATAACCGTTGCCATGGGTAGCTATTCTGGTTCGATTGGAAAAATTACAAGTATTACTGGCACTGCAGTTTTATTGATGGGACTTTTAGGAATGATTGCAACTATCGTCTATGTGTTTAGATTAAAAAGAAAAAAATTAGTTTAGATAGCTATCCATCTGTGTAACTTTATCCATTACACCATCAAACTGTCCATTTGATTCTAAAACATTTGCAAGTTTTTTTGCATCGACAGAGTATTGCACATCAGATTTTATCACAAATCCATTTTCTACTAGTGGCGAGAGTTTATCTGTGAGATCTTTTGTTGTAATTGAAAGTTTGTCGCATATTTTTGATTCATCGATAGGGCCATTCTCTAACAGTTCAAGTATCGCAGAGATCTCTGGATCAAAAAGAATATCTGAAATCTCATCTGCGTTCAAATTTTCCATACTGTGTAAAAAAGATCTTTGCTTTAAAAATTATGCGGTGTATGTAATGCGTTTAGCAATACTTTGGAAAATCATACACGTAAGATGGGCAGATTAGATCGCATAAAAACTAGCTTTTAAAACTCATACTGCACGGGTTCAAATCTTATTTGGTATAGAATGGGTAGCAAATTTGTGCCTAATTTAGTACTAGTTTTGCAGATATGCACTCAAAACCAAGATTGGTTTTTATCCTAGCGTAAAAACACAAACTATGCTTGAGTGTTCAAGAATATAGACATATTGTACGAATCGTCGGAAATGACATACCTGGAGAACACAAGGTTTTGACAGGTCTGACTCGTATTCGTGGTATCGGGTACAGCTTTGCATCTGCCATTCTTACAAAATTACAATTAAACCCAGACTCGAATATCGGCTATCTGACAGATGCAAATGTTACTAGTATTGAAAAGATCTTAAATGATCCAGCTGGATCCGAGTTCCCCATATGGTTTCTTAACAGAAGAAAAGATACAGAGACAGGTAAGGACATGCATTTACTTACTTCAGATATAGAGTTTACCATAAGAAATGATGTCGAACGAGAGCGTCTCTCTGGAAGCTGGCGCGGATATAGGCATATGTTTGGATTAAAGGTACGAGGACAAAGAACTCGTACTACAGGTAGAAAAGGCGGAGCTGTTGGAGTGGCAAAAGGTGGAAAGATAATGCCTACCAAAGGCGGAGCTGGTGCACCACCTTCTGAAAGTTCAAGTGCAGCAGAGACCAATACAGATGCCCCAGCAGCTGCAAGTGCTACTCCAGCAGAGGAGAAGAAAGAGTAGGTCACCATGGGAGATCCAAGACTACCAAGAAAAGTATGGAAGAAACCAAAACGTCCACTCAATTATGATTTAAAGATGAGCGAGCTAAAAACTTTGGGAGAGTTTGGTCTAAAAACAAAGAGAGAGCTTTGGAAAGCACATACAGAGCTCTCACGTTTGAGAAATCAAGCTCGTTCCATACTTGCACTCGGACAAGATGTAAGACAGAGTAAAGAACCCATTCTAATGCGTTCTCTTGTAAAGATTGGCCTTGTTCCAGAAAATTCAACTCTTGATGATGTGTTAAACCTTCAGGTAATCGATATGCTCGCTAGAAGGTTACAGACAATAGTAATGAAAAATTTGGGATTCAAGACTCCGTATCAAGCAAGACAAGCAGTAACCCATGGTCACATTATGATCGATGATCGAGTCGTCAACATACCATCCTATGTGGTTAGAGTCGACGAGGAAAAATCTATAAAACTTGTTCCAAATTCTCCAATAAAGCAGATGCTAGAGAGAATCAAAAAAGAAAACATGGAGAAAGAGAGATCAAGATCTGCTGCCGATCTCAAAGATAAAGAGATAGACGTGGCAGAACCATCAGTTCACATAGATGTGAAATCCAAAACAGAGAATGTGGAAAAAATCGATGCGGAGACCACAGATGTGGGATCAAAACCTGACCAATAGGATCAAATCCGCAGATATAGATTGCGGCGAGGTATCATGTGTTCCATTATAGGCTATTACGGCGACTCTAAAGCTGCGCCAATAATGATCTCAGGTTTGAGGCGTATGGAGTATAGAGGATATGATAGCGTGGGTATTGCCACCAAAGTTGATGATTCCATGTATATTCGCAAGGGAGTAGGACGTGTCGATGAGGTAAACAAAGCAGAAAAACTTGACGAATTGGATGGAATGATCGGTCTTGGACACACACGCTGGGCAACACATGGCAAGGTGACACGAGCCAATGCCCATCCACATGCAAGTAATACATCTTCGGTAGCTATAGTTCATAATGGAATAATTGAAAATTTTACAGAATTAAAGACAGAGTTGGAGGCAGAAGGGTTTTCATTTGAGAGTGAGACAGACACAGAAGTGATTGCAAATCTATTGCAGAAAAATTATGACTCTACTCCCGAAGATGCCATGATAAGGACACTTGGTATGATCAGAGGTCATTATAGTTTTGTCGCCATGTTTGCAGACGGCACTCTAGCTGCGGCAAGATACCACGAACCACTAATTGTTGGAATCAACGCTGATTCATACCATATTGCAAGTGACGTACTTGGATTTGTTGACAATACAGACGATGCCGTATATGTAGAGAATGGACATTTTCTTACCATAGATAAAAAAGGTATGCACATGTATGATTTTACTGGAAAACCTGCAGAGATCAAAGTAACAAAGATATCAAAAGAGATAGCCGATGTGGCAAAGGGAGAATTTACCCATTATACGTTAAAAGAGATAACAGAACAGCCAAAGACGGTACTTTTGGCATCTTTGGAGAATGTTGAAAAGGCAGCAAAAACAATAACCAATGCAGGTTCTGTATACATAACGGGCAGTGGAACCAGCTATAATGCATCACTTGTAGCACAATATATGATGTCAAGATACGCTAGGGTAAACGCCATTCCAATAGTCTCTAGTGAGTTTTCCTATTCTCCAGTAAATATTGATTCAGATTCTGTATTGATTGCAATATCACAGAGTGGTGAGAGTGCAGATGTCATAGCGGCCGTAAATGATGCAAAAAAACTTGGAGCGTATATCATATCCATTCTCAACGCTCCTGAATCCACGCTTGCAAGAGAATCAGATATGGCCATAAACATCAAATGTGGTAGAGAGATCGGCGTGGCAGCCACCAAGAGTTTTACCTCGCAGCTTGTAATCATCTATTCCATAGTGAATAGTATGTGTGATGGTAAACTCGGCTTTGATGCAAATACAGTATCTTCTGCAATATCAGATATGCTAAAAGACGGTGAAAAGTTGGCAGAGCTTGCCACCAAATTCAAAGATGTGGCAGATATTTACGTACTCGGCCGTGGCATACATTACCCGATGGCCATGGAGGCAGCTCTGAAACTAAAAGAGCTCTCATACATCCATGCTGAAGGCATAGCCGGTGGTGAGCTAAAACACGGTCCACTTGCACTCATAGACAACAACGTCTATGCTATAGTGATAAACCCCTCTGATTCAACCTATAAAGATACACTGACTAGTGCACGTGAGATAAAAGCTCGTGGAGCTCACATCATAGGAGTATCGGATATATCCAGCAAAGTATACGATACTTGGGTAAAGATACCAAAATCCTCAGATCACGTATATCCCATAACCGAGATAGTCCCAATACAGTTACTAGCATATTATTCTGCTCTAGTCAGAGGTGCAGATCCAGACTATCCACGCAATCTAGCAAAATCAGTTACAGTCAGGTAGAATCGTACGACCGTACTCTGCCTCTATGGCAAGTCTTAGATCCTTTGAATCAGATCCAGTCTTTAGCATGCATGCAGCTAGTGCACCACCTGCTCCAGCACCTTCCTTTGCAAATCCTTGCGAATATGCATACAATCCACCAATCTGAGAATCATAAAGACCAGGGTCTGCCACCAATATTGTGGCTCCAGATATCTCCACAGCTCTTAAAAAGTCAGCTGACTTGTCATTGTATACATAAGAGGTGGTAGCAACTGCGGTCTTTTTTGAATCATATCCAAGAGAACTTGCAAGTGCAAGAACTGCGGCCATCTGAGTACCGCCAGCCAGCATTACACGAGTCTTCTTTGTAGCAGAACAGAGTACACCTGCAAGAAACGGGAGCATTGGATCTGCTAGCTCTGCAGATATTGATATCGGATCCTCAGAGGATACTCTCTTTTGTGCTGCAGAGACTATCGTCTCTTTTAATCTTCTAGGATTCTCAGACATGCTAGAGCTTGTATGTGCATCTATCCCGAGTGCCCGCAGTACAGCAAGCGCAGTTGTAGTTCCACCCGGAACACTCTCTCCGAGCACAAGACAGTCTGCAAGTGCTCCAAGTGTCTCTCCGATCTCTCTACCACGTTCTATGGCATCTTTGGCACTCTCTAGTTCCATGGCTGATTCATCACGGATATTTTTACCTGGCTGTAATCCCGTATGTACATACGGAGTCTGTGGACTGTAAAAGCTACCCGCATCTATGATGATGTGCGGTATCTCTGCTAGTCTTAGAGCAGCTCTTGTAATCAAAGCAGGCGTCGGTTTGCCGTCTGGTGTGGCAGGAATTCCATCTATAGATTTACAGTGACCATACTGGAGAAATTCTGCATCCGCTGCAGGAGTGTACCTAGCTAGTTCGGGTGTGGCGCCAGCCACTGTTATTCCAGGTATAGTGCATGTATCCGTATACGATATAGTGAGTGCAAAGAGAAAATTCCCCCCACTAACAGATTTTACAAAGAGATCATCTCCATGTATCTGCAGTCCGTTCATTCATCTATTGCCCCATCATGGTGACAAAATCTGCCTTTGGGATCTTGCGCATAACTGGATTTGTCCTCTTTTGATCTCCAATGGTAGATGTCTTCTCTGACCCATAATCGTGTCCTGGATAGAGGAGTAATTGCTCATCTAATCCGTATAAAATATCAAATATACTATCATACATCTCTGAGGCACTTCCACCCTCCAAGTCCACTCTGCCGCAGCTCTCGACAAAAAGTGTATCACCTGAGAATATCTTTCCATCTCCAACAAGGCATATGCTATCTTTTGAGTGACCTGGAGTGTGCAAAACGCGTAGAGTACTATGGCCAAATTTTATCTCATCACCATCTGATACAGAGATCTCGTGAGGTAGTTGTGATTTCACATGTTGGATTATTTTGGTATCTGTAGCTTTGGCTAATTTTTCATTTCCCACCGTATGATCAAAATGATGATGTGTATTTACGATATAGATTGGTTTGAGTGATTCGCACTCTATAAATTTGATTATCTTTTCCAAATCCCAAGAAGGGTCGATAATTATACAATCACGTGTATCTTTATCATATACGATGTATGTGAAATTCTGCATCTGACCCACCAACATCTGTTGTACTATCATGAAAGAACACCTTTCTCAGCCTCTGGAGGTATCCCTATTTTTTCAACGTGTATTGTTCCACATAGATCAGCTCTACTGGGCATACCAGACTTTAGTTTATGAAATGTAACTGTCATGTCTGCTTTTACTACAACGTTTGACTCTCTACCTGTATCTGGATCAAGTCCAGAGGGTACATCTATTGCAAGTTTTAATGCATCTGATCTGTTTATAGAGGATATGGCAGAAGCATATGGTTCGCGTATATCTCCTGTTATTCCTGTCCCAAGTATACCATCTATTATTATATCCCAGTTGACACTCTCTATTTTGGACGAGATCTCTACTGAGTGCATCTTTGTTAATATATTCCAGTTCCATCTACTCTCCTCGGTCTTTATTTTTTCAAAATCACCAAGCAAAACGATATGCGGGTTTGCACCATATCCGGCAAGATGACGCGCTACCACCATTGCATCTCCACCGTTGTTTCCAAGTCCAGCATATACTAGAATCTTCTTTGAGGATATATCTCCAGTCCTCTCAATCAATCTGTTTGCGGCAGCGGCACCGGCATTCTCCATCATGAATTTTTTTAAAAACCCCATCTCGTGACCGTTATTTTCTATGGCCATCATCTGCTTTACACTAATCTCCATGATGCCCTTGACCTTTTGTGTATAAAATAAGTGGTTTGAAGATACTAGAGTTATGCTATACTATGATCAAAATCCATTAAACTATATAGACAGATCTACTACTATATATCATGGATGAACAAGAAGAGGCACGAAAGATCCAGTTTACCGGCAAGTCATCGTACATTGTATCTCTTCCAAAGATATGGATAACAGAGATGGGTCTAAAGCGCGGCGATCAAGTAAGAATGCGTAGACAGGGTGCAACAGAGATTCTAATCTCACCTCAAAAGCTTCGCATACGCAAGATGGCAAAAGACGAGGCCATAGTCGAGATCAGCTCAACTGAGAATGCAGATACGGTGATGCGCAAGATAATCTCTTTGTATTTTATGGGATTTAAGACGATAAAAGTAAAACCAAAGAATGGAAGACTTTGTACGGCACAGAGGGCAGCTGTAAAAGATGTTACAAAAAGACTGCTGATGGGTGCAGAGATAATATATGATTCAAGTTCTGGTGTAACGTTGCAGGTTCTTGTAAGTCTAATAGAGCTTACAGTAGATGGAGCATTTAAGAGAATGATACATCTAGCAAAAGCAATGCTCTCGGATGCAATAATTGCAGCAGGTGAGGAGAATACAGATCTTGCAAAAGAGGTTATACAGACAGATGATGAGGTGGATAGATTTGGATTTTACATTATACGACAGATAGAGATTGCTGTGCGTAACGAGCATATGTTAAAAGAGATAGGATTTTCAAGTTTGAGAAGCTGTCTTGGATATAGAATCGTTGTAAAGAATATAGAGAGGACTGGAGATCAGGCCGTGCTAATTGCAATGGATCTGATAGGAATGAAAAAAGGTCTCAAAAAATCCTTGCACAAAGATATCAACAGGATGAGTGAGTTTGCCATGGAGTTGATAGACGAGGCGTGTCTTGCCATGTTCAAAGATGACTATGTGCAAGCAGAAAAGATCGTAACAGAGGCTGCAAAGATCTCATTGTACGAAGAGGCAGTCTTGGAAGCTGCAGGTTCAGGTGATCGTAGTGCATATCAAGCAAGGCGCATAGCTGGCAATCTCCGTCGCATAGCAGAGTATGCAAGTGACATTGCAGAGATTGTGCTCAATATGACCGTAGAGAAGACGCTAAAGAACTAGTCAATTTTTAACCCACCGTCTAGTATGAACTGTATGAATAGTGCCATATTGGTTGCATACAATTGGAAGATACAGTAAATGAGGCACTCGAGCTCTGCAACTCTGCAGGATACAAGGTACTGCATATACTACGACAGAGATACATGCGCCAACCCACATATGGCATAGGTAAAGAATCCCTTGAAAAGCTAAAAGAGATAGCTGAAAAGCTAGATCCAGATGTCATCATATATGATGAGATGTTAAAACCAAGTCAAAATTACAATCTTGCATCACATTTACATCGTAACATACTCGACAGGGAGGCACTCATACTAGAGATATTCGAGGCTCGAGCTTCTAGTGCAGAGTCAAAGTTACAAGTAAAATTGGCACAGATGCGCTATGAGATGTCTCGTGCAAAAGAGAAGGTGAGGTTGGCAAGGATGGGCGAACAACCAGGATTCATGGGTATTGGCAGATTTGAAGTGGACACATATTATAACGATATACGTCATAGGATGAACTCGGTAAAATCAAAGCTTGAAAAATCCCACAGACAACGTCAGCTGCATAGAAGTGGAAGAGAGAGATTGGGATGGAGTATCGTCTCGCTTGCAGGATATACATCAGCTGGTAAAACTACACTCTTTAACATGCTTACTGGAGAGCAGAACAAACAAGATGCAAAATTATTCACGACGTTAACTACTACTACTCGTAGAGCAAAACTTGGTGGCGAGGCGATTCTTGTTTCAGATACAGTAGGTTTTATCAGCAGACTTCCCACGTATATGATTAGAGCATTTCATTCTACTTTGGAGGAGATGGTTTATGCAGATGTCATACTACTTGTAGTAGATGCTGGAGAAGAGACAAAGCAGATGGTCAAAAAATACAAGAGTTGTCAGCTCGCGCTTGCTGAGATTGGAGTAGAGTGTGATAAAGTTCTTACCGTCTTGAACAAATCTGATCTAGCGCACACCTCTGCAGATATAGCTGCCAAAGAACTTGGTTTAGATTTAGGAAATAGATGGGTTGCAATCTCTGCGAAAAAAGGAACCAACTGTAAACGTCTTCAAGAGATGGTTGCAAAGATGACAGAGGTAAAACGTTGGTCATAGAGGTTCTCCGCATAGGTGAGAGAGTGGTACGTGATGATAGAGCTACCACACATGTAGCACTAGTAGCACGCGCATTTGGTGCTATGCGCATATACATGAGTGGCATTGGTGCAGGTGTTGAAGAGAGTATAGATAAAGTAAACAAGAGATGGGGCGGCATGTTTGCAGTAGAGGTGATAGAGAGTTGGAAAAAGATCGCCCGTGAAAAAAAAAGATCAGGATTCAAGATTGTACATCTTACAATGTATGGACAAAATGTGGACGATATTGCACCTGAGATTAGAGAGTATTCAGATATTTTGGTAATCATCGGAGCAGAAAAGGTTCCTAGAGAGGTATACGATATGGCAGATTATAACGTGGCCGTCGGCAATCAACCACATTCAGAGATTAGCGCTCTTGCCATACTATTAGATAGACTCGGGGCAGGATTCTCTAGAGAACAACATGGAGCGCATATGAAGATTATACCGCAGAAACGAGGCAAGATGGTATTATATGATGGCGTAGAAAAATCGGCAAACTGTTAATAACAATCCCTCTCAAAAAATACGTATGGTTGAAAAGTACGAGGATCCATTTGTACGGATCGCCTCGATGATAGGTGGGGATGAATATCTAAAGATAGCTAGATCGCTGTTAAAGGTCGAGGATGCAACCGATGAAGAGATTGCAAGTTCTACTGGATTGCGAATAAATTTGGTGCGAAAGATTCTATACGATCTATTTGGCAAGTCGCTGATCACTGGAATACGCGTAAAGGATGAACGCAAGGGCTGGTTTGTGTACAGATGGCGTTCACGACGTGATGAAGTCGAGAACTATATAGAAAACCAAAAGAAAAAGATTACCGCACGTCTGCAACAGAGATTAGATTACGAGAGATCTTCAGAATTTTATCATTGTGGAAACAACGACTGCGACAGAGTTACCTTTGAGACTGCCTTGGATGGTATGTTTAAATGCCCTTCTTGTGGCATGGTGTTAAATCTAAAAAAGAATGAAAGAGCTAAAAAGGGTTTTGCTGACAAGATAGATGTAATACTCAACGATATGCAACAAAAGATCTAATCGCATGGATATTCGCTTATAACCTACTCTTGTTATTTCTCTTGTATGGAAGAAGGAGAAAAAAAGATACGTCAAGAAGATTGTAATGAGGATAATTTAGGACAGGGTATACTTACACTTACCAACAAACGTATAGCTTTTGACAAGACAAGTGGTAGGATAATGGATTTTGCAAAAAAATTTGGCGATACCGTAATAGATGTTCCACTAGAGCAGATACAAAAGGTTTGGAGTGAAGGACTGTTTATCAAAAAAGTATGCATCATGACAAAGACTGCCGACGGTGAGAAAACTTTCAAGTTTGGTGTGCTTGGTACTGGCTCGTGGAGCAAGGCAATCCAAAATGCAAAAGATGATCAATAATCCACACTATCTAGTCTCCATGACTGCCGTACAAATGCATCTTTGATCTCTACTCCACCATATGTTGCAGATTCAAGCATCCCAACGCATGCAATCTGTGATCCACAGTCTCCGGAGAATTTTGGCGATACTACATACAGTTTGCATTTGTGTCTTTTGCATGCTCCCTCTAACATAAAAGAGAGACGAGAGTTTGCTGCAACTCCGCCAACTATTAGCATCTCTTTTTTTCCTGTAAACGCAATGGCACGCTCTGAGGCTTCAGCGATCATGGCAAACGCAGTCTCTTGCAGTGAATAACATGCGGTACTTTTGCAGTTGATGGCAGCCTTTTTGGCTGCCGATAATAGTCCTGAGAAAGATACGTCGTTTCCACGTACCGAATAAGGCAGAGGCGTATATTTTGTAGATTTTGCAAGTTTCTCCACGCGGGCACCACACGGAGAGGCAAATCCAAGAGATCTACCAAACTGATCCAAAAGCTGTCCCAATGTTATATCCAATGTCTCACCAAAGACGCGCCATCTTGGGTGCGCAAACGCAAGTAGCATCGTATGTCCTCCAGAGACCAATAGTACGAGTGGATCAGTTGCACCAGTAAGCATACGGCCAAGTTCAATGTGACCTATGGCGTGGTTTACCGGATAGAGAGGTTTTTTGTAAAAAGATGCAAGTGAGCGTGCAACCACCGCGCCGACGCGCAAGCAAGGTCCAAGACCGGGACCTGCTGCATACGATATTGCATCAATATCTTGTATCTTTACTTTTGCCTCTTGTAGACATTTTGAGAGTACATCTGGACCGCACGCTACGTGGTGTCGTGATGCCTCGCGTGGATGTATTCCACTGCCTTTGGGAGGTTTGTATATGCCCCTCACATCAGATAGTATAGTACGTTTGGAGCGTCTTTTATCCAATACTGCGCATGAGAATGTGTGTGCTGTACTCTCGATTCCAAGGCAGAGTATCTCTATCCCCTGCCTTTGGTAGAGACGATCTTTATCACGTCCCCATCCTTTATTTCATAGTCTGCCCCGATACGTTGTTTGCTTTTACAGTTTATTGCGTGCAAAAATCCATCAGCTAAATCTGCGTGTATGGTTCGTGCTAGATCCTTTGCAGTAGAACCTAGAGGCAATAATTTTACGTCAGGTAGTGTAGAACCATCTTTGTTTTGTAGTTTTGTCTCATCTTCCACAGGATAAACAGTCAGTAATTTTAGCTCATCAAATACTATAATTTCCAAGATCTTTTGGATTCCAGTTCCATTTATTTTTTCTATTACTGTTTTTGCTTTTGCAAGTGCTTTTTTTTGTGCTTCATTTGCACCTTTAGTCTCTACAAAGTTTTCAGAGCCAGGATTATATTTTGCAAGTCCAGATTTATCTGCTTTACATAACAAGAGTTCAACTTCTGCACTACATGGTACTATTGTTTCCTTTATTTTTGATAAAATCTCCAAGTCTAAACATGCATCTGCTTTGTTTGCTGCAATAACTATAGGTTTTGAATGTCTTCTGAGTGCAGATGCAAATGATGCAATATCTGCACTTTGCCAGCAGGATGGTTTTATATCCGTGCGATTCTCTGATTGAAGTGCATCTTTTACATCTGCTAATTTTATTCCAAGACCGCTTAACCGATTAGCTACTGCATCTAGTAGAGTAATTTTTTTCTGCTCTGTCTCTTTTGTAAGTTTATGCCATTCCCGCTCCAAGAGTTGTGTAAACCAAGCATCAAACTCATTATGTACAAATTCAATATCTTTTAGAGGATCATGCGAACCAATAGCAACTGGTTGTCCTTCAATGTCTGTGCTTCCTGAAATATCTACCACATGTACAAGAGCATCAGCTTGGCGTGCATCATCAAGAAACTTGTTGCCCAAACCTCTACCCTCATGTGCTCCCGGAACAAGCCCTGCCACATCTATGAGCCCTATCGGTATGAGCCTTGTTCCGTTTTCACAGTTACCACACAATTGGGATCCAAAATGCATGCACGCGCAAGCTCTTCTAACATGTGCCACACCCACGTTGGGTTTAATGGTGGTAAATGGAAAGTTTCCCATTGGTACGGACGTCTGCGTAGCAGCTGAGAAGAATGTAGATTTTCCCACGTTCGCCTTGCCCAATAATCCGATCTGCATTATATCTGATCATAAATGAGAGTCTTGTTAAGTTATTGTTGTATATACTAGCAGATCATGAGTTTTTCATCTAGGGATCTAGGAGATTTGATTTTCACATCAAATGATCGCAGTTTGAATTTCTAGACATGAAAATTCTATACATCTCCTCAATTTAATAATAGATTAAAGATCGTAAAGTTCCAAGGTGGGTTTACCAGTGTATGCTTGGTAAAAATATTTCTTGCAACTTTGACATTTTTTACCATAAAACCATCACATCGGATTTTTTAGGATATCTTTGAGTTTGAAAGGAATTATCAAAATAAAATTCAACGGCAATCTCAGATTATTTTTGTATTCTAGATGTATTTTGGTTTGAAACCAACAAGTATCATATACGTTATTATCATACCAACTATTGTAAACTGTAATAAAAACAAGACAATCCATGGTAAAATTATATATCGTATCGATTTTTGTTATTTATCGATGACCTTTTTTCAATCCATTTACTGATCTCTTTGATCAAAATTTTAATATCTTCTGGTTTTTGTTCCATGTGTTTTGTAATCTCTACAATATACTTTACAGTGTTAGATGGTAATACAATATTGTGATTATTGATTGTAAGAAATGTAAACATTGCAAGTATCGCAGTTCGTTTGTTCCCGTCTGTAAATACATGTTCTCTACAAAATGCTTCCAACAGACATGCTGCCTTTTCATATATTGTTGTATAGATCTCTTGATCTGCGATTTTCAAACTTGGTTTATCGACAATCGATTGAATTTTATTTTTATTAATTTTACCACTTGCTGTATTTTCAGGAAAATGTTCTCGAATGATATCATGTAAATATATTACATAGTCAACAGTAAGATATTTTATCATATTTTAGATAGCTCTTTAAAGATTAATTCGTTGTCTTTAATACATTTTTCTGCTATTTTTTTGATTTGCTCTTTCTCTTTATCTGTCATATTTCATTTACACAAAATATCTATTAATAGTTATTCAAAAGTACTATTCAATCCCCTAGTGTTAAAAATAAAAGGATACAAGATCGAATATCTGCAAAAGCAGTCAAATGGTGTAAAGGTGAGATTTGAACCAAATAACTGAGCATATCTATTCTTAAGACAGGTGCTATAGTTTGGAAATGTAGAAAATTCGTGTTTATAAACTAGATGAGATGATTTGGTATCGATTAGGATATAATGTCATGATAATTTTGAAAATTTACCTGCCGTTAAAACCTGAGGCAGGCGCAATACAGAATCAACTGCCATATGTGCTCCTTTATCCTCAAAAAGTTCAAGTTTTTTCTGTGGATCAAGGCTCGTTCCAATAACGCCACAAAATGTTACTTTTTTGTCTGATTCAAGAGCTCTCTGAGACAAGATAAGATCCTCGATAGAGTCACCTACGAATATGGATCGCTCTATTCCCATGCCAGCCATGCAGTGCACCAATGATTCAGGATTTGGTTTTGCCATTTTGCGTGGCTCATCTTCCAAGAAGAGTGAATTTTCCACATCAAAGTCATCAAGCATTCTTCCAAGTGTATGCCGTATCGAGAGCATTCCTCTGCCTGTAACTATTCCAGGCTTTCTACCAAACCGAGTTGTCAGGTTTGGAGCAAGATTGGCATCCATTATGACTTTATCATAGTCTATCAGACCAGATTTTTGAGACACTCCAACGTCATCTCTGTTCATGGACGCATATAGTTTTGAGCCATAAAAGATCGAATCAAATATGTCATATACTAAACCACCATGACCGTCTCCAGGATATGCAAGTTTGTTGCGTAATTTGCAAACTTTTGGCACATTGGCAAGATACTCTTCCACAGATGCAAGACCTGTGGAATCTGCTGCATCTGCTACATGCATTACGTATTGGGAATCCCCAGAGGCGGCAACTATACACAACGATACAGCATACGTTAGATCAATCTCGTCGTTAAATCCGCCAGATGCTTTGAATGCCTCTATAATTTCTGCCGTTACAGGTATGGGATTTTTTTCAATGCCAGCAAATCTATCCAACAATATGTCCACAGTTTTGCGTATAGTATTATCATATGATTTAGCAACATTGACTAGCACTCCATCGCAGTCAAAGAATATGCACTGGGCAGCATTGATCTGAGCAGCTATATCTTTTCTAGCATACACTCCCTTTCCTATAGATATCATTGAAGTAGATCCCGTATTGCGAGTAGAAATTTAGAGTTCATCTCACGAGTTCCGACAGTAACTCTCAGGCATCCAGTATGTTCTCCAATTCTACCTAGATTGCGTACCTCTATGCCTTGCTCTTCTAGAGCTGTATGAACTCGTTTAGATGCACCATGTGCGTCAAAGAGAATAAAATTTGCATCAGAATCAAACACGTCGAAAGTGTCATACTTGCGCATTGATTCTAACATTCTCGCACGTTCTGATTTTATCTGCGATATTGTCTTTTGTGCTTGTTTTATGGCAACATCATTTGAAAGCAGTTCAAGTGCTGCATATATCGAAGCAGTGCTGACAGGGTACGGATATTGTATCACGCGGTTAAAGACGTCGGCAAACTCTGTATTTGTGACAAGATATCCCAAACGGAGACCAGCCATTCCGTACGCTTTTGAAAAGGTGCGCGTTACCACAAGGTTGTCAAGTTTTGGAGCTAGTGTAGATAGTGTATATCCTCCAAATTCAGCGTACGCCTCGTCTATAATTACAAGTCCTTCAAAGTTGCGCACTAGATCCTCTAGATCTTTTTTTGTAAATGCAAAGCCAGTAGGATTATTTGGTACATCGAGATACAAAATATCGGCTTTTTTTGATGAGATAGAGTCAGCAGATAGTTTCATGTTGTCGGTAAACGGCACTTTTATGGTCTTTATTCCATATAATCTACAGCGCTGTTCAAAGAACGAAAACGTTGGATCACATACAAGCATACGCGTCTTTGTAGTAGCAAAGTTTGAGATCAGTAGATCTAATATCTGATCAGAGCCTGAACCTACTCCCACTGTTCCATTTGGTACGCCAAGATGCTCCTCTATAGCCACGATCAATTTTTCAGTCATGCCTAACGGATACTTGCGCAGATCTGCATCCGAGCCACTTTCAACTAGTCTCCAAACATCTTTTTTGGGAATGGTTAAATTTTCGTTAGAGTCTAACCGTAATAGATCACCTAGTTTTGGTTTTATGTATCCATCAAGGGCTGCATGATCTGTGATTTTTTTTTGTAACCAATCAGGTCTCATTTGAATCGAGCCTCTACTGCATCATAATGAGCATATAGACCTTCAGCATCAGTTAATGTCTTTATTGGTTTGAGCATTTTATGCAGACTCTCTAGTGAATTTTTTGCATACGTTGCCAATCTTACAAAGTCTAGTACTGAAAGAGACCCTCGACCTCTACTAGTTTGGTTTGTTGGCAGTATGTGATTGGTACCAAAAAGATAATCGCTTGCAGCAGACGGCGAGTTTTCTCCAAGCACCAATCCAGCGGTCTTTATCTTTTCTGCTACATAGTCTGGATTAACCATCATTATCTGCAGGTGTTCGGCAGCTGTGGCATTTGCAGTTTTGATCAAATCGTTGCGAGTTTTACACAAGTATATCATAGGTTCTGCAGCATGCTCATCTGCACGGTAAGAGTTTAATTCATTTTTACTTTATTTGCTATATTTTTAGAGTTTGTTATCAAGGCACACCATGACTGCGGCCCATGTTCTGCTTGGGATCGAAGATCTGCGGCAATCAATGACGGATCAGCATACGCATCTGCAGCTATGACCAGCTCTGTGGGTCCGGCTATCATGTCTATATTTGTGTGCATAGTTGCGAATTGTTTTGCAGCTATCACATACTCTCCTCCAGGTCCTACTATTTTATCCACCGGCATTATTGATTTGGTTCCATATGTCATTGCCGCTATTGCATGTGGACCGCCCATTGAATAAATTTCACTAGCTCCACAAATGTCAGCTGCTGTAAGCGTAAGAGGATCTATTGATCCAGTTTCATCTGGCGGAGAGCAGACTATTATTCTCCTCACCCCTGCCACTTTGGCTGGAACTAGAGACATTATAGCCGAGCTTGGATATCTTGCGTTTCCTCCAGGCACATAACATCCGACACTCTTTAGCGGCTCTAAAGAACGTGTAATCCTTACTCCACTGTTTTTGACGGTGATTGTTTTTTGTACTGCCGAGAGCGTCTTTTTTTCTGTGTTCTCTAGATACTTTTTGGCCAATTGGATTGCTTCTAGCTGCTCTTTGGTTACCTGTGTGCGGGCTTTACTGATGGTTTTTTTGGATACGCGTAGTACTTTTGGAAGGCGTTTTGGATTTTTTGCGAATTTTTTTTCATATTTTTTTACTGCAGCATCGCCGTTCTTTGACACATCCTTGGCTATGGCAAAAGCGTTCTCTAGATTTTTCATGTCTTTGTGTATTCTTTGCACTCTGATTTTTTCAGGATCAGACACTTTGATTATTTTTATCAAGTCTAATCGTCCTGCTCGATCTCTAGTATCTGGAGCGGTTCGTGCACGACAAGACCTTGGACAAGTTTACGAATTTTTGGTATCAATTTATGGTATTCAGACTTTGGTATTACCGTGTTTACACCATACCAGTCATCCTCACTGAGTGGGCTTATTGTAGGTCGTTTCAGAGAGGGAATTTGTAAGAGTAGTTTGTTCAAATTTTGCTTGCGTACGTTGGCAAATATGTGCAGATATTTTTTACCATATACGGCACCACGCATCAACGTGAGGATATCGTATATTTTTTCACGTTTTGCAACGTTTTTCATAGAAGTTTTGTTTGCTATGAGTTGTGCTGAAGATTCTAGTATCGTATCTGCTATGCGTAGCTTGTTTTGCCGCAGAGTTGTTCCAGTCTCGGTAACATCAATTATTGCATCAACGTCTTCTGGCGGTTTTGCTTCTGTAGCTCCAAACGAGAGGTGTATCTGAACGGATTTGTTTGTACCAGATCTTGCCCACGGTGTTACCAAAAGTGGATCCTTTGATCCATATTTTTTTTTGTATGACTTTAGTGACTTTATGTAAAAAGCAGCCGTAGTAAGATACTCTGATGAGATTCGTAATGTGCGTTTTTTTTTCGCATAATCTGCAATCATTGCTTCAAGGTTGATATATCTAAATGATTCAGGGTATGCGGCAACAAGTTTTATCTTTCCATATTCTAGATCAAGTAAGGACTCTACGGCAACTTTGGCCTCTCCAACCCAGTCATTTCCAGTAATTCCAATATCGTACAAGCCTTCGGCCACCATTGTAGGTATCTCTTGTGGACGTAACATTTTTACAATTATTTCAGAATCATCAAGAAACACTCTGTATGTTCGATTTTTACGCGAGACGTGTGTCCATGTTTTGCTCAAAAGTGCAAAAGTTGCATCTTCCAAGCTTCCTTTTGGTATGGCCATTCTAACTTTCATTGATATGCATATTATAGCCAACACCCGTTATATAGGATTCTTGGTAGAATTAAGCAGGTTTTAGCACAGTTGAGACTATATATTCTACGGCGCTTGCAGACTCTGATTCTATGCGAGCATGTATCTCTTTTAGTTTGATCTGACCATTTTTTGTTATGTTCTCAGACTCTAGTTTGGCCTTGTTTCTAGCATCTTCAATTAACTGCTGTGCTCTATCGGATGCATCTTTACGCATCTTTTCGGTTACAGATTCAATCTCTGATTGAGCCTTTGTGTTTATTGATTTTTTCATATCTTGTACGGATGACTCTAACGAATCCAAGTTTGTCTCTAATTTTGAGAGTGCGTCTAGTATTCTAGTCACCTTTGGGCTTGAGGTTTCCATGTATGGCGATATTTTGTAGCATTAATTAAATCATTCATACTAGGCATTGCACACTAGTCGGATCTCTTGCGTACGGGTTTAAATTATACGCAGGCGCACTTTTCATATGCGTATAGGTTGTCATGTATCCATATCAGGTGGCATACACTGTGCAGTGGATAATGCATCAGATAGAGATTGTACGGCATTTCAGATATTTACCCGAAATCCTCGTGGATGGGGTGCAAAAGAGATCACAGATTCTGATGTAAATCTCTTCAAATCAAAGATCGCCAAGAGCAGGATAGATCAATCTGCCACATGTGCCCATATGCCATATCTACCAAACCTTTCATCTCCAAAGAAAGATGTGCATGAAAAATCAGTGGCAACCCTAATTGACGAAGTCAAAAGATGCAGTATGCTTGGAATACCTTACATTGTCACACACCTTGGAAGCCATCTTGGAACTGGAGACGAGGCTGGCATAAAGCAGCTAGTTGCCGCATATACAAAGGCTGCAAAAGTAAAGAGTGATGTAACTATACTACTAGAGAATACAGCAGGGCAGAAAAATTCTGTAGGTTCAGAGTTTGAACAGCTCGGCAGTATACTCTCCAAACTAAAACCTTCTAAAAGATTCGGCGTCTGCATAGATACATGTCATGCATTCGCATATGGCTATGATCTCTCGACTAGTACAAAGTTTCAAACATCCATTAATGAGTTTGAAGAGAAGATTGGAGTCGAGAATCTAAAGATACTCCACCTAAATGATGCCAAAGCCCCATGTGGATCAAATCTTGATAGGCACGAACATATCGGACTCGGACAGATAGGTTTGGATGGCATGAAGTCAGCCGTAAGATATGCTACAAAACATGATGTTCCAATAATCTTAGAGACGCCTATAGATTCTATACGTGATGACCGTGATGACTTGAAAGAAGCAAAAGGTTTAGCAAAATGAGCTATGATGATGTCCTAAAGTTAGCACTAGAACGTGGTTTTTACTTTCCAAGCTGCGAACCATATGGAGATGCACATGCAGGTTTTTGGGAGTATGGACCAAGTGGTGTCGCATTAAAGAATAAATTTTTGCATCTATGGCGTCGTCAGATGGTACGACGTGGAGGTATGATTGAGATAGACGGTTCACAGATAATGTCAAAATCTGTCTTTGAGGCTTCCGGTCACCTAGCTGGCTTTGCAGATCCAATAACGCGTTGCTCAAAATGTGGTGCAACCTTTCGAGCTGATAGAATGATTGCAGAAGAATGCGGTGTAGAGATTGCCGAAGCTGCAGACCCTGCCGAGTTTGATGTTGCAATTGCAGAGAACAAAATAACGTGTCTAAAATGCAAGAGTCCACTAGATGCTGTACGCAGGTTTAACATGATGTTTCAGGTTGGCATAGGTCCAGATGGCGAGGCAGCATATCTGCGACCTGAGACGTGCCAGTCCATATTTGTCGACTTTCCTCGCCTCTTCAAAACAATGCGTGGTAAACTTCCGCTTGGTATTGCACAGGTAGGCAAGAGCTTTCGTAATGAGATATCCCCAAGGCAAGGTCTTTTGAGACTACGTGAATTTTACCAAGCCGAGATAGAGGTGTTTTGTAATCCTGCATCGCTTGATTCTATTCTAGGATGGGAAGAGATTGCAGATGTAATGATAACGCTAGAGATAGACGGCACTAGAACAGAGACTACGTGTGCGATGGCAGTAGAATCTGCTCTAGTACCAAACAGAATGATGGCTTTTTATTTTGGACTGCTCGCAGATTTTTACAAAAAGACCGGCGTCGATATGAAAAAGTCGAGGTTTCGTAGGCTAGGTGAAAAAGAGAGAGCGTTTTACGCCGAGTCGGCGTTTGATTTTGAGATAGAGACAGACATAGGATGGCTAGAGCTTGTTGCGTGTAATTACAGATCAGCGCATGATCTAAAATCGCATGCAGCAAAGAGCAAAGAAAAATTTGAGGTGATGGATGGTGAAGAAAAAGTACTACCACACGTATTTGAGATATCGATGGGCATAGATAGAAGTCTGTACACTATGCTAGAGTTTGGACTGCATACTGAATTATTAAAGAATGATGGTAAAGAGAGTGAGCGCACACTACTCTCTCTAAAACCATATCTTGCCCCGTTTCAAGTGGCAGTATTGTCTTTGATAAAAAAAGATGGACTACGTGAAAAAGCAGATCAGATACATATTCGGCTACGGCGTAATTTTGATGCGTTTGTAGATCATTCAGGTGCAATAGGTAGGCGTTATCGTAGACAGGATGAGATTGGAACCCCGTATGCGATCACCGTAGATCATCAGACCAAAGAGGATGGTACTGTTACTCTACGGGAACGTGATACGATGGATCAAAAGAGAATAAGTATTGATGATCTAGAGACTGTACTGTCTACATCTACGGCATTCCCCTAGATTGTCTCTAGTAATTTACTTGCATACTTGTAATGTACCTCGTCTACCATTTTACCATCTATGGTTACTGCACCACGTCCAGATTCTTGTACCGATCTTTCATACGCCTGACAGACCTTGTTTGCCCATTCGATCTCTGCTTTTGTCGGTTTGAAGATTTTATGTATTATAGGCAATTGATCTGGGTGTATAACACACTTGCCAGCATATCCTAGAGATCGTGCCACCAACGAGTCTCTCTCAAGTCCAGCCTCATCTTTTGTATCCTGCCATATGGCATCTATTGCTGGCACTCTAGCAGCGCGCGCCTCTAACGGTATCTTTGCCCTAGCATATGCTGCAGCTGGTGAGTTTGGCTCGTACTCTGTATAAAGATCCGCTAATAGATCAAAGACTCCAAAGACCACAGCCTCTATACGCTCAGAGCATGAGGCTATCTGGTAACAGTTTACAGCTCCTAGTGCAGATTCAATGGACGGTATGAGTGCAGTCTTTGGCAGTTTGAGTCTAGACTCTAATTTGTCTAGTAGAGAGATTATATCTTCTAGTTGTTGTGCAGAGTCGACCTTTGGTATTACTAGACCAGCTAGTCCTGGGCGCAAAACCTCCTCTATATCCTGCGGTATTGTTTTAGAATCGGGTGAATTTGTACGTACAAACACTCTGCCCATGTGAGATTCTGCAAGTGACTGAGCTGCCATGCATCGCGCTTTGGATTTTTGATCATTTGGTATAGAATCTTCTAGATCGAGGCACACCACATCTGTCTGCAGTGTACATGCTTTGATTAGAAATCGTTTATTATTAGATGGAACAAAAGTTAGGCTGCGTATGAGTCTAGTGATGTTAGGCACCCTCTGGCTTTAGAATGATCTTGCCAAAGAGTCCTTTGCCAGTAAGCATCTTTGTGTGTGCTTGTGCTGCCTGTTCGAATGTGAATTCCGAGTCTATTATGGATTTTATCTTTTTTTGACCAATCCAATACAGACTCTGCTCTAATTCAGCCTTTGTGCCTTGGGTTGAACCGAGTATGTTTGTACCTTTGAAAAATATATGTCTTAGATCTGTCTTTGCATCATATCCAGTGGTCGCCCCACATGTAACGAGCGTTGCACCGTATTTTAAAAGTGTGAGCTGTTTGTTCCAGTGTGTCTGGCCAATGTGATCAAACGAGATATCAATGCCAGGTGCCTCTCCTTTTTTCTTTGCTAGTTCTTTTGTTATTGCACGTACTTCTTTATGCCAGTCGTCTTTTCTGTGATCAACTGCATAATCTGCACCAAGCTCTAGACATTTGTCAAGTTTGTCTGGACTAGCAGTTGCGATAACATCACAGTTGTAGAGTTTTGCAATCTGTATAGCAAAGCTTCCTACACCTGAACCACCGCCCATAATCAAGATCGTCTGTCCAGGTCGGATCTTTGCACGTCCTATAAGCATATGCCAAGATGTCATGATGGTCATGGATGCTGCAGCAGCTTCTTCATAGCTTGCACCTTGTGGTATCTTTGCTAGATTTACCTCTGGTAGATGTGTAAGCTCTGAAAATGCTCCCCAGTTTGGTCCTGTCTGGAATCCCCAAATGGTACGTTTTGTACAATCATACTCTCGACCGTCTGTGCATGCAGAACAAGATCTGCACGACATGTTTGCGTGTGAGACTACTCTATCTCCAATCTTAAAGTTTATCACATCATCTCCTATTGCCACTACTTCACCGGCTGCATCAGAGCCTGATATGTGTGGCAATGGTACTGGAACTGGATTACCCCTCATTCCCCAAATATCATTATAGTTTAATGCAGCAGCTTTAACGCTAAAGACAACCTCGTCAGCTTTGGGTTTTGGATCATCAATATCTTTTACCTTTAGGATCTTTTCATAGTTGTCATCTGGTGCATATTCATCATATGATACTGCTTTCATGAGTATATTCATCTACAAGCCCTAATTATATTTATCAAATCAGGTTTGTGGTGGATATTATGACAGTTTTGAGGGTAGATCACATATACGTAGTTTGGCATATATGTCAAAGTGTAATGTATTTGGTCATGAACAAAAAGATGTTCTTGGGCATAGCGGTTTTGAGTATTTTTTTTATGCCAGTTCAAGCAGAGGCTCATTCTCTGTTCAACTCGGCTGAAGAGTTTATCGGTGGATATCGAGTACAGATAGCCACTCTACCAGAATTTCCCCAAATAGATGAAAATTCACAGATATTGTTACGTATCACCGACGCTGATTTTGAAGAGATAGATGGGTTTACTTTGGGTCTGCGTATAGACCACGCAGGTCAGCAGATAAACACGTGGGAGCCAACTTTTTACAGTGGAAGTCACTGGGAGAGCATCTATGTATTCAAGACTACAGGTAACCACATAGTGTACGTAGATCTATATGATATGAGAGAAGATGGGCAAGTTATAACGTATACGTTTAACATCAGCACACAAAGTCCATTTGGATATATCTTTATCATCAGTATAACCATGGGTGCAATCATGCTTACCATAGTAGTCGGAATCGTATATCTACCAAAACATGCTCCAAATTTTATGCGTCGGTCATAGGCATATGCTTGTCTATACGAAATGCAAAGAGTGTTGTAAGTAGTACCATTGCAAACAACAATATTCCTATACCAAAATGAATCGCTACCAAAACTGCGTGCAATAGTGTGTCTATAACAAGTGCACCAAGAGATATCTGTGTGATCACAAGTCCACATGCAAATACGCTTGTAAAACGTATCTTTGCATTTGTGTTTACAGCTTTGCAGCTAAATACAGCCGTGGCTATAATCAACACAGATGTGGTTACGGCCATAAACCTATGTATCCATTCTATGAGAAACTCGTCGTTGGGCAACAATCCGTTTGGACACAACGGCCATTCAGGGCATGTTAAACCAAGACCAGCAGCCGAGATATAACCACCTATAGACATTAACGAATAAAGAACAACTAGTGTAGCTAGTGCGAGATATTTAAAAGTCAAATCTACTCGACGATAAACGAGCCCTTCATTCCTTGGACAGCATGACCTGGAACTGTACAAATATAGTAATATTCTCCTGGTGCTCCTGCATTAAATGTCACCGTGCCAGATTCACCAGCTTTGAGAGGATTTGTAGCAGCTGCAATGGCAGAATCCCAGAGGATATTGTTAAAGTCAGATGGATCAGAGACGATGCCAAAGGAGTGAAACGATACTCCAGCATTGGTGGTAGTAAACGTCACCTCGTCTCCAGAGTTTACCGTAAAGTTGGGATTATTACCTGTCTCTCCAGGCAGTGCATTAAAGGCAAGTGTTCTAAAGTCATCTGATTCTATAAAGTCTAGTTCAAAGTTGTGTGAGATGCCAGTTGGAGCTGCTGCCTCTATGGGTTCTTTTGCTCCCGTAACTATAATTATTCCTTCCATGCCCTGTGCTCTATGCCCTGGAACAGTACAAATGTAATAATATGTGCCCTCTTTGGTAGCAATAAACTCTGATTTGCCGCTTTCACCACCTTTTAACGGGTTTGTGGCTGCTGCAATCTCGGTATTCGGGATTATGCCGGCAATTCCTTTATCATCTTCAGTTACTCCAAACGCATGAAATGAAATGCCATCATTTACAACATCAAACTCGATCTTGTCTCCAACTGAGATTGTGATGGTTGGATTGCTGTCTGGTTCTCCAGGTAGTGCATTAAAGGTCAAAATTCTAAAATCTTCTGATTCTACAAATGAGAGTGGTACGGACACAGTCTTGCCTGTGGCAACTGCTGGTGTTTGATGATCTTGTGGTGAGGCGGTCACTCCGGGAGGTATGGATATCCAATAATCCCACATTCCAAAAAAGATGATGCCACCTGCTAGACATATTCCAAGCATTATGACCATCATTTTGACGGTTCTGCCCGGTGATGTCCTATAGATTTGATCTTGTTCGCTCATTTCATTCACCTAGTGATGTGGGTTTTTACTTTGGTATGGATAATAGTATTTTCCTCCCAAGTCCCATGGATCGTCCATATTTGCAGGTCTTCCTTTAGCAGTAGCGTGTATCATGTTGCCCAAGAATATTGCCATGCTGATTCCTATGAGCATTGCCCCTATTGTGATTATTTGGTTCATCGCTATCCATTCTGGTATGGGCGGATAGTCGTATACTCGTCGTGGCATTCCAAAGAGACCAAGTACATGCTGTGTAAAAAAGACCATAACCGTTCCTATAAACGCGAGTATAAAATGAACCACACCCAATTTTTCGTGATACATACGTCCTGTAACATACGGGAACATGTAATAGAGATATCCAATGGAGCCAAACGCTATGGTACCCATTACAAACAAGTGAAAGTGACCCACCACCCAGTACGAGTCGTGTGTTACAAAGTCTAGTGGCATTGCACTGTTTACTACTCCTCCAGCTCCTGCTGAGAAAAATAGTGCAATTCCACCTACTGCCCACATCATTGGTGTTGCAAATTTTATACGACCATTCCACATTGTGGCCAAAAAGTTAAAGACATGCATTGCAGATGCAGGAACTGCTGCAAGTGTACCCACCATAAACACGGTCTTTTCTGTAAATGACATTCCTGTTGCATACATGTGGTGTGCCCACGATGAAAATGCGACTATGGATAGCAGAACAAATGCAAAGATGCCAGAACTTTTGCTGAATATGGGTTTGCGTGAAAATCTCGGAATTATCTCATACATCATGCCGATGGCAGGTATAACTAGTACGTAGACCTCTGGGTGAAATGTAAACCAAAACAAGTGTGCATATGCTATCGGATCCCCACCAAGTGCTGGATTGAAGAATCCGCTAGCTCCTAGCCTATCAGTAAGAAGCATCAACAATGCTGCTGCAAACGTTGGGATTGCCACCAAAACTATCAAAGAAGATGAGAGAAATGACCATGCAAGTAATGGAACCTGTCCTATAGACATATCTGGATGTTTACATTTTAGAATCGTGACTACAAAGTTTATCGCGCCCAATATGGACGAGATACCCAATATCTTTAGTCCAAATATCCACATATCGGCTGCAGGACCTGGGGCGCTGATTATTGAATATGGAGGCGTTGCATACCAAGTAAAGTCTGCAAATCCCAACCAAACGAGTGCGCCTGCAGGAGGTATCATCCAAAATGCAATTGCATTTAGTTTTGGATACGCCATATCCTTGTATCTAACCATAATTGGCACAAAATAGTTTCCAACAGCGGAAGCGAATGGAAGTATAAAGAGAAATATCAATGTAGTTCCGTGGACGGTAAATATCCGGTTGAATGTCATCGAGTCGGCGATAAACTGTGATCCTGGAAGGAAGAGTTCAAGACGTATTGCAAGAGCTAGTGCACCACCCATGAACAAAAATGCCAAAGATGTAATTAGATACAACAGACCCACATCTGTGTGATGAGTCGAGAACATTATCTGCCATATTGGTCGTGGTTTTTGAAGTTCAAGTGTCATAGGTAACTATCTCCACATGTTGATACTGTAATTAAAAGCGTTATCATGCTGCAGGCTCCACGTATAGTGTGCCTCTCATGTTATAGTGTATGAGGCCACAGTATTCTCTACACTGTATGTCATGTTCTCCTGGTTCAGTTGGTGCAAACCATACGGTATTGACACGTCCTGGAACAGCATCTAAAAGTACGACATAATCGTGTATGTTGAATGAATGAATTACATCAGTTGATGTGATCTCAAATTTGTATGCCTCTCCCACCTTTACGTGAAGCTCGCCAATCTCCTCTGTTCCATCCTCGTGTTCAAATGTCCAGTACCACTGCTGACCAGTTACTTTGATGATCTTTACATCCTCTGGCACGTGTTCTACCAATCTCTCTACATTCCAAGCCTCAGCACCTACCCAAACCAATAACGCCACAACTACACCGATGTATATCCATTCTGGCCAGTTTGAATGACTTGCCATTATTACCATTCTCCCTTTGCTTCATATTCTGTAGGCTTTGCATGTTTGTTTGATTCTCTAAATCTCCAACAAAGCCATACAATAGTTCCAGATACTATGGCACCTATAGTAAACGCAACAACCATCATTCTAAAGAAAAGATTCCAAATCTGAGCCTTGCGGTCAAGATATTCTCCAGGTTCATCTCCTGCGCCAAACACGTCAAAAGGGACAGATACAATAATCAAAGATGTCAACATTGCAAATATGATCGATATTGTTTTAAGCAATTCTCAAATCACGTTGTCGAATATTTCTATTTAAGGGTTTTGAGATACATCATGTAAAAGTGATCGCACAAGTTTAATCATTTTTGATACAAAACATTATGCACATATAATAGTCATAATTCATGTTTGCGTTGCTCTCAATTTTGTAGAGTTTATATGAAAAATTTTTCTAAAGGTGGGTAACTAGCTCGTGTCTATATCCTACTCGTTGCGATATAAACTTGGCTGAGAGTTTATCCCTTTTTCCTCCTTGATTTTGGTTTTTTGTACGAATTGTTGTTTTGTATTCATCTATAAATTCTATTTCAAATGTGGAAGAAGATTTAGAGTTTAATGCATCGGCGATTCTTTTGGCAGATCCCATATGTGCACATCCTATTCGTATAGTTTTTTTCCTAGCTCGTAGACAAGCAAGAACTATAGCTAGATGAGATACAAGTTTGTCCACTGACTGGTATACAGAGCTCTCAATTTCCACTCCACGATAAAAGATAGCCAAACCGATTCGTCTTCCGGGATCAATTCCCATCACAAGATGTTCATCGCCATACGGCTGTTGTAGATATCTAGCCAAATATCCTAGTACTATGGTCGGATGTTTATCGAATATCTCCTCGTAATATATCGAATTTTTATGTTTTGGTGATTCAGATTTGGTTGTGATTGTTATGCCATCATATGATGTAATGTCTTTTGGTAAAATAGAATTGAATCGTATGCAAGATCCCTTTAAGATCTGTAGTATGCGAAAGTATGGTCTACCTTGTGTGGTTGCAACTCCAATGTTCATGTTATACAGTCTGTTGATACACGATATTTTTCATTAATGATGATAAAGGTTTTGTTTTAGTGTTGATGATTATTACAATCAATGCAGCTTTTTTGCTATATCATATGAAATACCAATAATATATCATCGATGCAAATGGTTGTTAGGTATTACTGTATTTTTCAACATTAAAGCAGAGTTTTACATAAACTGCCGAGTTAGGTTTAATTAATAAAAAAATAACACATAATCGAACAAGATGATTACAATAGTAGGAGCAGGAAAAGTGGGCGGCGATGCTGCCATGTTTTGTGCTCTACGAAACTTGGGCGATATACTATTACTTGACATAGTTGACGGTCTACCTCGAGGTGAGGCAATGGACATAAACCAAATGCTCTCAGAACGTGGCATCGACTCTCATGTACGTGGCTCTACGGATTATTCAGAGATGAAAGATTCAGATATTGTTGTAGTGGTTGCTGGATCTCCAAGAAAACCTGGTATGACTAGAATGGATCTTTTAAAGATAAATTCGTCCATAGTAAGCAATGTTGCCAAGAAAATAAAACAATATGCTCCAAATTCTATCATCATACCAGTTACAAACCCACTAGATCCAATGGTATACGCTACCTACAAGGCATCAGGTTTTGACAGAAAAAAGATAATTGGTATGGGAGGAATGTTGGATCTGTCCCGTTTTAGACAATACATACACGAGGCAACTGGAAAATCTAGGGATTCTATACGTGCCATGGTAATAAGCGAACACGGCGAACAGATGCTACCACTTGTAAGATATGCTTCAATCTCTGGTGTTCCGCTTCGATATCTTTTATCTGATGAAAAACTAGCTGAGATTGTAGATGAGACAAAAAAATCTGCAGCAAAGATCATAGAGCTAAAGGGTGCAACCGTACATGCACCAGGGAATTCTATATCGGCTATTGCAGACTCTATACTCAATGATAAGAAACAACTCATTCCTGTCTCTGCATGTATTGATGGTCAGTATGGTCATTCAAATGTAGCCATTGGTGTTCCCGCAGTAATTGGTAGAAAGGGCATAATAGATATTATTGAACTTGAATTAAACGATGCAGAAAAAGTTGTGTTTGATGCTGGAGTAGATAACGTAAAAAACGCCATAAAATCTATGGAACTATAAACCACAAAACGAATAGGTAAATTCAAGACTAGTAAAGACCAAGTATACCAAAGATTAGTCTGTATACACGGGTTTTATCAGATCTGCAATATCTGCCCATGCTCGTTCTATGCGTTCAAAAAGATACAACAGGTCTAGATAATCAACTGATATTTTTTCCCCCGACACTGAAGAACGAAGGTGTTGCATTCTACGTTCAAATTCCTTGTGTTGTGCTATTGCCACTATGGCTTCTTTTCTATTACTACTTACAAAAGCATCAATGATGTTTTTTCCCATATCTGCAAATCCTTCTATAACATTTTGAATTTTTTTCAGATATGCGGCAGGTGTTGATCTTACATGCAATGCAGTTGCAAGCTGTACCACTGTGTCGCCAGCATCTTCCAAAAGATGTGCTGCTATTCTATAATCTAGTATGTCGATGTTCTCTAGATTGAACGCACTATGAAGTCTCTTGTCCACCATGGTGCTACGTATTAGTCTGACAAGTAGGAAATATTGTCGATTTACTTCGTTGTCTCTATTCTCCATTGTTGACAAATTTGATCTATTTCCACTAGAGATACATCTAGATATATCTTCAAACATTCCCAGTACGATATTACTCATGCGACGGAGTATCTTTTGTGGGTTTAGCGTAGTAGCATCTAAAAGAAATTGCATATCCACTGTGGTAGCATCTTCTTCTACAATCTCCATACCAACAAGACGTCTCATAGAGCTGCGTATCTTTTCTCGCTCATCAGCTGGTATAGCCGATTTTGATCGTATCCGTATAACATCATATCCGAGTAGATATGCACCAGTTAGCGAGGCTGCAATATTTTCATCTTTTATTGGAGGATATGTTATCTCTATCTCGCTAGAAGGCCAAGTTCTTGTTCTAGTCGTGATTGATACTGAATTTACCCCCACATCCACATCAACCTCTGTGTTCTTTACTAGATGGTTTTTGTCGACCCAGTCCTTTGGAAGTGAGACCATTGTGGTACTTCCGATACGCTGTAGACGTCTGACATATTTAGTCAATTTATACCAATTTATATTATTTAATACATATTCTTATATTTTTCTCAAAATTTAAACTTGAATTATGATAGTAAAGGCATTCTGCCCTGCACACCTTACTGGATTCTTTATGGCCAAGAAGAACGATCGCATAGAAGAGACAGGTTCCCTTGGTGCTGGATTTTCGATACAGCATGGTGTGAGTACGAGTGTAGAGGTAGACATGGGAGCAAATTTGGGTCAATCTATCAATGTCTCAGGATATTCGTCTCCAGATACGCAAGTTTCAAAGAGTATACTAGATGAGTATCGTAAAAGATACGATATGGGTTTTGTAAATATAGATCACAAGATAACAGTACCAGTAGGATATGGTTTTGGCTGTAGTGCAGCAGCTGCATTCTCTCTCTCGATAGCACTAAACGCGGCACTTGGTTCACCACTTACAAAAGAAGAAGAAGCAGGCATTGCACACAAAGTCGATATAGAATGTAAAACTGGACTAGGTGATGTACTAGGTGCATATCATGGTGGTTTTGAGATGAGATATCGTGCTGGATCTCCTGGAATAGGTTGTGTTGAAAAGATTCAGACAGATTCAAGCATAGTGATTGCATGTTTCTCTCGTGTATCTACTGAGAAATTTATCACTGAAAGATTGGAGAGTGTAGATGGTCTTGGCGGAAGAATGTTGGAGAAACTTGTACAATCAAAATGTCGTGTGCTAGATTTTCAAGATATGTCTTTAGAATTTGCTGAACATATTGGGGTAATGACACCAAAGATTAGATATGCAGTTGATGCACTACATAAAGTTGGAATAAAATGTGGAGTTGCACTCTTTGGTGAGACCGTCTTTGCAATGGTTGATCCTACTATCAAAGAGTTGGCAGCTAGAACGCTAGAACGCTTGGATGGATGTCAAGTGATAAGATCACAGATAGATAATGATGGAGCAAGACTGCAGACCATTACGCCGGTAATCTCTAATGGCTAGAATACCAAAGACGCATCCTCGTGCAACATCGCTTTTGATTCGAGAAAAACTTGTCAAAGGATTTGATGCTGGACTTGTCGCAAAAGAAGGTCTTCTTGCCCATGGAAGGGGTGAGGCCTTTGATTATATGTTGGGAGAAAAGACTAGTATTGAATCAAAAAAATCCTGCCGTGCGGCAGTATCTGCAATGCTTCTTGCCTCACATCCGATCATATCTGTAAATGGGAATGTGGCAGCTTTGTGCGGAAGAGAGATGGTCGCACTCTCAAAGATTTCTAGAGCAAGATTAGAGGTAAACGTCTTTTATTCTGGCATGAATAGGAGAGAAAAGATAGCAAAGAGACTTGTGCGATACGGAGCTAGTGATGTCCTAGGTGCTGACCTAAATTCGTCGGTGCGTCTATCTAGATTAGATTCGGCGCGCGCAACAGTGGATAGACGTGGCATCGCAGTATCTGACCTAGTACTAGTCTCACTCGAGGATGGAGATAGGACATCTGCCCTAAAGGCTGCCGGTAAGACTGTGATAGCCATAGATCTAAATCCACTCTCAAGGACAGCACAAGATGCAGACATTACCATAGTGGATAATCTCACACGTAGTACTGCCTTGCTTGTTGCACAATGTAAGATTTTATCTAAACGTAATAGATCGGCATTGGAAAAGATCATAGATGAGTTTGACAATAAAGCATCTCTTGCATCTAGTATAAAGAGGACATATTTGGGATTGAAAAGGAGGGCAGGAGATTTTGCATAAATCTATAATGGATATTGTTGCAGTAAAAAATACTGGTAAAAAAATAACAGTGCTGACAAGTTTTGATCATACATTTGCATCTATGTGTGATGCTGTTGGTATAGACATACTACTTGTGGGAGATAGTGCAGGCATGGTAGCACTTGGATACGATGATACTACAAAAGTTACGATGGATCAAATGTGTCTCTTTACTAGAGCCGTCAGTCGTGCAAGAAAGAATGCCCTTATAGTATCAGATATGCCGTTTATGTCATATCAACCCGGATTGCAAGAGGCAGTACGTAACGCGGGAATGCTCATCTCTGCTGGTGCTGATGCAGTAAAAGTGGAGGGTGGTGCTCATATAGTTCCAATAGTGCGCGAGTTGGTAGAGACTGGAATACCAGTTATGGGGCACATTGGAGTGCAACCACAGACTGCAACTATGAATGCAGGGTATACTGCACACGGCATGACAAAAGAGTCTGCATTGGATCTAATTGCAGATGCAGACAAACTTGCACAAGCTGGAATATTTGCACTGACTCTAGAGATGGTTGCCGCGCAGACAGCTAATATCATCACCGAGAGAATTCCCGTTCCCACTATAGGCATAGGTTCTGGACCAAAATGCGACGGACAGGTTCTAGTCACACAGGATATGCTTGGTATGTATGAAAAGATCAATACTAGATTTATCAAAAGATACTTGGATAGAGAGATATCTGAGGCTTTGGGCAGATACTGCAAAGACGTACAAGATGGAATATTTCCCAACGATGAAAATTCGTATCTTATGGATTCAGCAGAATTAAAGGCGCTTGATGCAGAGCTTGGCAAAAAGTAAGATTCGTAGGGAATCACACCCCTCATTTGACATTGTTAGAACATATGGTTCAGAGCTTTCCGGGAGAAGAATAGTTTTGTGTGTTGCTGGAAGCGTTGCAGCATACAAGGCGATAGAGCTTGCAAGGTTGATGATGCGACACGGGGCAGATGTTACCTGTGTTGCAAGCAAGGCGGCCATGAAGCTCTTACGTCCAGATTATCTAAAGTGGGCCACTGGTAACAACGTGATAACAAAGCTTACTGGTTCACTAGAACACATACGCATTGCCGAAAAGAAAACCTCGGATATTGTTTTAGTATATCCATGTACGGCAAATACTCTAGGCAAGCTTGCAAACGGCATTGACGATGATCCAATACCTACTGTACTTGCAGTTGCTCTAGGTGCAAAAATACCGATACTAGTATGTCCGGCTATGCATGCATCGATGTATGAAAATATTGCCGTAAAAAGAAATGTTGCGTTTTTAAAATCAAATAACATAAAATTTTCCCAACCAGATATAATTGAAGGAAAAGCAAAGGTATCAGAGCCCTCTGTTATACTAATGCAAGTAATGGAGATGCTTGGTGCAACAAAAGGTTTGCTTTGTGGAAAACGTGTGCTTGTTACAGTAGGTGGCACCTCTGAGAGTATAGATACAGTACGTAGTATAACAAATCAGAGCTCAGGTGAGATGGGTACTAGGATTATTACCGAGCTTTTACGAGCAGGTGCAAAGGTAAATGCCATATACGGAGAGACATCATATGAGCCACCAGAGGGTGTTATTTTATCTAGGATCAAGAGTTCAGTTCAGATGGCAAAGGCTGTAAATACACAATTAAAGATAAAGAAATTTGATATTGTGATAATGGCAGCTGCTGTGTCAGATTACACACCAAAGAGACAGTATGATGGCAAAATTTCTAGCAAAAAAAAATCCCTTGTATTAAGACTTGAAAAAACCCCAAAGATAATCGATGGGATAAAAGATATCCAAAAAGATACGTTTTTGGTTGGATTCAAGGCCGAATCGTGCGTCTCTATTGCAACTCTTGAAAAAAATGCAAAAGTAAAGTTAAACAGCTCAAAAGCAGACATGATCGTGGCAAACGATGTTGGTACTGTACGTTATCTAAAAAACCCCAGATCAAACGAGGTGATTATTGTCGATTGTAGAGGATCTAAAAAATCAGGATATAAAAGCAAAGAAAAGATTGCTGCATTCATAGTAAAAGAGATTGCAAAGAGGATCTAAAACTTTGTGCGTTTTCTAACAAGCATTACAGCAAAAGATACAATTGTAATTGTCATTCCAACAGTTCCTAGTATTTGATCCGATGTATACAGTATCGATGAGCCAACAAAACCTGCCCCAGATATTACAGATGTTGAGAGTATGGCATCACGTTTTTTTGTGTATCTCATTTGGCGATTCTCATTTAGGAATTTTTTTAGCTCTGGTACTAGAGAGATTATATCTTGAGCTGACTTTACAAAAGTCTCTACTGTTGTTCTTATCTCTCCTACATATGCTTCATACATGAGATTCTCCTCTACAAGTATCTGCTTCATCAACTCTACAAACTTGAACTCTATCTGATGTGTTTTGTATATGCCTTCTATGATAGAGGTCATTCTTAGATACAAGGCAAGATTCTTTGGTAGCAAAAACGGAAAATGACTCATGGTTCTGTTTGCAATCTCTAAAAGGCTCTCAACTTCCATCTGATCTGGCTTTTGTCCGTGCATAGCCTGCACGCTAAGATCAATTGCGCGTTCTATGAGCTCTGCATTTGCATCTGGGGCGAGCATTCCAAGGGAGTTCATTGTACGTACCGTACGTGATGGATCTTTCTCTACTAGTGCAAGATATAGTCGTACAAGTTTCATACGTGTCTGCTCATCAATGCGTCCTACCATACCAAAATCATACAGTATGAGATGACCTTCTTTTGTGACAGATATGTTTCCAGGGTGTGGATCGGCATGAAATATTGCGTTGCATAAGAGCATTCTAAAAAACACCTTGTGCACATCAAGTACAAGCTTGTGTCGGTCTATTCCCATACGATCAAGGGACTCGATATCAGTTACTTTTGTTCCTGAAATGTACTCCATGGTAAGCACATTTTTTGTGGACAGCTCATCATATACTGCAGGTATTACCACATCATTGCGATCCGAGATGTTGTCTCTTATCTCTTTTAGGTTTTTGGCCTCTTTTGTGTAATCCATCTCTTCTTGTATGCTCTCATCAAACTGTTCTAGCATTCCTTTTGCAGAGAATCCCAAGTTTGGGTCTACGAATTTTAGTGCTATTGGGAATATTCTCTTTAATACGGCAATATCCTCTTTGATCACTTTATCTATTCCTGGTCGTTTTACTTTTACTGCCACTGCTTTTCCATCCACCTTTGCTAGGTATACTTGTCCAAGTGAAGCTCCAGATACAGCCTTTGTGTTTATCTGCTCTAATTTATGATACGATTCTCCTAGATCATGCCGCATTATCTTTTCTATTTGCGCGTATGGTGCAGGAGGCACCTCATCTTGCAGTTTTGCAAGCTCGATCATGTATGGTTGTGGAAGTATATCAGCTCGAGAGGAGAGCCACTGACCGAGTTTAACGTATGCAGGACCTAGTGATACAAATGTATTCAAAAGTCTGCGCGCATTTTTTTGTGCTTTATTGATATATTCAGATCCATATTCTTTTTTTATCCATTTTTTTCTATCTTTACGGAGAGCAAGTGATACGGGAAGTAGAAGAATAAAGACATGGATCATTCTCAGCGTTGTTGACATTTGGCATTACATTTCCTTTTGCTTGTCGCATATATTTTTTGCCACATATGCCACAGCTAGTCCTGTAGATATACTTGCAACTATAGAGAATAATTTTGATCCAGTTTTTTTGTATGTAACAGCTCCTGTGACTATAGCTGTAGTTACTCCACTGCCGATCATCGCAAGCACTTCAGGGGCATCATGTACAACATGTCCCAATGGATCTATCTTTGGGTCTATCTTGTCAACATGAGCCTCGAATCGATCATTGTATTCACGTATGTGCAATCTGCCATATCTATACTGCCGGATTGATTTTTTTGGCCATCCAAGTTTTGTTACTTTGAAATTAGATGGTAGTGACGGCATCTGATCTTTTGGTATGATTATGTGTCCATTATCCATGGTATGATTATGTTTCTAGTTCATTATAATTCTAGATCGTATTGATTCATCAATTCCATACATTAGGTAATCTATCGCATATATGACAAGAACAGGTTCTGTTCAACCTTCAAAGGCTCTAGATAGACTGCCGCCTGATTTTTTTTGGTGGAGGGTGATTCGCCGTTTTCTCTTGCCTTGCGTTTTTTACGTTTTTTTAGATATTCAAATGAGCGTGTAGAGAGTTGGGGTTTCATAATATGCGAGTCGATTCTGGAGAAGTGTGTTTTCCTTACTCATTATATCCATCTGATGCGCCATTTTTGCTATTGTTTCATTCGTCTTTTCTGTATAAACTCTCATACATTCTTCCAATTCATTGTATGTCAGACATCTATTCATGAAATGGATTGGTTGTTGATAATACTTGGATCAATATGATCGTGTGTTATTGACTAATTTGTTAGTCATGAGCTGACCTCATACAAATTATGTCTTTTTAGAAGGTATTGTAAAAATACAAAAGAAATAAGCTGAGGAACCTACTATAAATGGAATTGATAAAGAATCCAAGTCGATGTGTTTTTTTTCGATTGTTTCACTTGTTGTAACATTGCCCACTAACCATGTGTTAGTAGTTGATGTTGTAGTGATTAAGATAGGAAATAACGCAGTAATTATGGCCAATGTTGCAAAAGTGCACCGTGTATTATTTCTCATTATGTATTTTATCCCAAATATGTTTACTATTAAAAAACAATGGTGCTGAAAATGGTAATACTGCCATTAGATTATATGGAAATTGAAATGCCAGAGAAGCAGTAATCATTATACATACACATGCACTCACTGCAAACAAGGATCGTTTTGGGATTATTTTTTTCGTTTTTTGTTTAGAGTTAATTTTTAATATGCGTTTTAATTTGAATGATCGTTTCTCAGGCCATCTTAATTCATATTCATATCCAACCATTTTTAATATGTCTTCATATATTTTATCATGTGCCATATTTTCATTAAGATATGTCACATCTTGGATTGGGATTTTGTATATTTGTTTATTATAATCATCAAATAATTCTTGTTTGTTTATTTTCATATCTTATTCCTCTGCTATTGCATCGTTTAATTTTTCAATGATAAATTCAATATCTTTTTTTGAACATCTGTATGTTTTATCATCAATATCGAATAAAACGAATGGAATATTTTCTTCTTGATTATTTATTTTTATCTTAGTGGTACATGTTGTAATGTCCACATCATTTAAAATAGATTTATCTGAATGGTTTAATGTAATCTGTATTTCAAGTAATCGGTTTAATCGTTCTTTATGGGTATCATAAACATCATTCATAAATACAGATAATTTATCGGAATTGGTATGATCAAGAGATTTTAAATCCTCTTTAAGTTCTTGTACAGTAATACGTTTTAACATTAATAATGATAAAAAATGCCTAAATGGATATGCCATACGTTGTAAATCTGTAAAAGATAAATCTTTTTTTTTACATTCTCTTTCTAAAGCGAAATCATATTGTGCAGTGCTATCAATCATAGAGTATATGGATTTGAGGATTTCCCAATTATTCTTACCATTTAATAAAGATATGGTATCAGTTCGTATAGTTGGATTCTTCATAATGGTACTCATCATGATATATACTCATACTAGATTATAAATATGAATACGTGAAATTTGTATGAGGTCACATCCCATGATAGCACGATTGCATGCCATGTGTTTGATGTAGATACGTGGTCTGGACATGACAGAGACGGCAGCTTTTATGTTCCGAACGTACCAGTTTGTATACAAATGGCACGATCGATATCAAAAATACGGACTCAAAGGCCTGGAGGAAAGGTTCTGCTCCGGTCGTCCACCTTTGGTGTGCTCACACACCATTGATGCAGATGGAAAAAACATTTACAGAAACAGGAAACCATGATACTTTCAAAGCAGGTACACGAATATATTAAAAATAAAACCGGAATTACATACCATATTACACATGTTTACAGAATTATGCGTGGATGGAAACTAGAGGCAAAAGTTCCACAAAAAATACACGCCAGCGCCTACATCATACGATGAATGCTATACATGGTATAGGAGCATAACGCAGATAATTACGCACGAAATGTCAAAGAGGACAAAAATTTTCGTCCAGGATGAGAGCATAGTCAACAGCGATGGAAAGATGATCAAAAAATACTGGTGCAACGAGGATGAGCGCCCCATCTATCGATGGAAGGGCGATCATAGAAAATTCATAGCATACGGAATGATCTCAATTTCCGGCGAGCGATTCTTTAGATCGTATGATAAATTTGATGGTCCAACATTTCTACGATACGTAAAAGATGCAGTTGCAAAATACGGTCGCATAATGATAATTGCTGACAGAGCCAGTCAACACAGAACAAAAGATCTTGAAAGATATGTGCAGGAAAATCAAGACAAAATTCGAATCGAATATCTTCCAAAAGCATCACCACAACACAACATCATGGAGACAATCTGGTTTGTTGCCAAGCAGGCTATGGATCATTCAGAGTACTATCCACAACTAGAGGATAAGAGAAGTAATTTCATGAAATATCTGAGAACAAAGAAACTACCTAATAACGTTACTGATTATTTTAAACCAAAGATGGAGGATTTTTTAACGAACTTATGATCTGCGGTATATATGATCGTGCATTATTGACTAATTTGTTAGTCATGAGCTGACCTCATATCATATGGTTAATCCCCCAACCCTTAACACTAAATTTAGCACTTGGAGATTAAACAGAACCGTGAATAGTGATCTTCTTTGGATTATAAAGTTTAAGGGCTTTTGATGAGACATTATTACATATCTAGTTGCTTCATTATATCTTTAAAATGTTCATATGGAATTGAATCTTGTGCCGGAATAATTATAGCTTTTTTAGTTATAGGGTTAAAAATATGTCTAGTGCCATCATCTGAATCAGTTATTTCGCAAGTCGAAGATTCCAACAGGGATTTTACTAATTGCCACTCAATCCAACCCCTCAAATTTTATTACCTCTCTCTTTTCAGATGTTGAATCAGGATATTTTTTTAAATATGCTTTAGCACACTTACGAAAATTTTCATTTAATTCATTATCGGTTTTTCCAAATACCAGAATCTCTGGATGTTCATAACATTTACCAGTACAATAACCATCATGTGATTTTTTAAGCATATGCAGTTCTTCAGAGATTCGTGATCCTTTTGTCATACTATAAAGTATCATATTGCCCTTAAAGTAGTTTACGTTGAAAATCCGCAACCAAAAACATAATATTAGTACTAGGTTACCTACGCTATAATTTTGTGCGTAATTGTGGCTCTGTCCATGAATACGAGAATTCACCAATAATTCCAACACATTTATCGACAATCCCATCCAAATTAGCGATATCAAAATCACTCAAACCAACAGAATGCATAAATCTAGATTTTTGAGCATAGTCAAGGCTAGAGAGATGAATCCAATATCTGTTACTAGAGTTAGATCGTTGCCAATACGTGAATATTATGACACAAGACGAAAAAGCTCAATTCAATTTTCTGTGTATCAAGCTTGTGTGCACTCAAGATACTAGATAGTCTTCTTTTCATAAATGAAAACGTAGATTCTACATTACTACGTTTGCGATATATTTTCAAGAATCCTTGTAAATCATCACGATGCCATCAGACCCATTACATCAAATCCTTTTACACGAATATTTTTTTTGGCATTATTACAGGAATACGTCCCATATCTTCGATGAGTGTGCATATAATATGTGAAAGATATGCTGCATCAAGTATCACATAGCCTGAACCTTGTGGTATTTTTTTACACATTTGTTCAAATACAGGTGCATTATGACGTCTTTTACCAGTAACCATATGTGATACAATTATACCATTTTTTGCTCTCACAATGTGTAGTTTGCGACAATCACGCCTAGAACTAGACCTTTTTTGCATCCAACCATGTACGTTGACCATTTATTGCAACTCCAGTAGAATATCCAGAGTACCTTTCATACCAGGTCTACTGATGTATCCGTGTGATAAATTTCACCAGTAGACCAACCATGTCTAACCATTCTTTTTCATATTGATGTATTTTGTATGCATCTTCCACTTTACCTACCTTGTCATATGGTGTCTTGTCTCCTATTCCCATATGAGATCTGTAATAATTGTAGTAAATTCACAACCCTTTGAATATGTGAGAATTGTCAGGGAAAAAATTACACTATCCAACAATCAAACCTGTCAAGTACATTATAATCATGCCAGATGCAATACCTGCAGGTAACACAAATCCTTTTGGCCATTTGTTAGAGTTTTGAGTACGTAACATCTGTAGTACAAGCAATATTACTTGAAATACTGCCCCTCCAGCTATTGACAAAAAGATGACAGCTGCTAGTGGCGAGTATGCAAGACCTCCCATCAACGTTCCAAATATTGCAGGTACGCCAGCTATAGCACCTAGTGCTGCAAGTCTAATAATGGATGTATGCGCTCTAGCCTGAGAAGATGCAATTGCCACGCCTTCTGTTGTATTATGCAGTGCAAATCCCACTATGAGAAACGCTCCAAGTGCAGCCTGTCCAAGTCCGATTGCTGCCCCTATTGCAAGTCCTTCTCCTAGATTGTGTAATCCAATACCAGTAGAGATAGCAACTCCTGCTGCCAGCGGTCCAGAGATCTTTGCTGTTCCAGCGAGTTTGCGTTCGGCATAATATAGCCCCAAAAACGAGATTGTCGCGATTGTAGCTACAAGCATCTGTCCATCAAAGCTATCTGAGAGATTTTCTGTAGCAGTCTCCAATGCTGCAAGCAGAGAGTCGATTCCAATAAAGAACAGCATGCCGGCTGTAAGAGATAAAAAAAATGCATAACGGCTAAAACTGGCATTGCGTATGAACGGCGACCACAAGAGTCCCACCATTACTGGAATAACTCCCACATATGCGCCAATTATTACAAGTGCTCCCACAAGGTCAGCTCCGCGCTCTGGAACTGGAGCAGCAGCTTTTATGTCTCGCGTAAACCTTGTTCCGTCTTTTATGGTAACTCCCACAGAATATGGTTCTGCCTCATTCCATTCAAATGGAATACGCACAACGGCGCTCTCGAATCTTCCTAGTTGTCCATCTGGCTCTACTGCAGCAGGCTGTATTCTATCGTTTACATCAGCCATAGCAATCTCAACATCTACAAGACCAGTATTTCGTATATCTAGTAGGATCTGTGAGTCTTTAAAAGATACTTGCTCTATTGTTACCTCTGGCAGTCTCTGGGGTAAGATCTCATCTATGGTTTGTGAGCCAGATCCAGCAAGCCAAAATGTCATAATAGCTATTGCCACGACTGGAACAATAGTCGCAATTATCCCTTGCCAGCTAGCTCTCATACTCTTCGGATCCTCTACTATCGGATACAGCAAACATGCCTACCCAACCTTTCTCAGAAAACTCTGTCTTGTGTGCATGAAATACGTACTTTCCTGGATAATTGTAGACAAACTCCATTATTCCTCGTTCGGTCTGCGATAGTGTTATCATGTCTGTATAAAACGATGGAACTGTATCAGTTCCAGTTGGATAATAATGATACAGATTGCCATGCAGGTGAAAATTGTTTATCGCATCAAACTCTACCATATTTACCACGTATATGCGTATGAGATCTTTGGTCTCTATCCGTATTGGATGGTGTTGATAGTAAAATGGTATCGTATTTGCAGCATAGAGATTGTTCTCTGTATCAAAGTCTGTGTCAAATCCGTTCAGCACCATTACCATCTCATCTGCAAGAGGTCTTGGCTCCTTTGGATCTACAATGTATACACCGTACAGACCGTGTGAAATATGCTCTTCTAGTGGCATTATATGACAATGATATGGATGCACTCCTACTGGGTCTGCGATCCATTCATAGACAAATTGTCCTCCAGGACCTACAGATTCAAAGACACCATCAAACTCGGCTGCATGTATTCCATGAAAATGCATCGTGTGCGGTTTTGAACCATTATTTATGAAATGAATTCTCACTAGATCTCCTTCGGTGGCACGAATTGTAGGACCTGGTACAGTGCCGTTGAATGTCCAAACGTTGTAAAAGATACCAGGAGATATCTCCATTATATGATCATCGTCTGCTACGATGGTAAATTCCCGTAACGTTGTACCATCTTTTAGATGCGTTACTGTTCCATATTCAAAATTACGCAAAAATTCCATCGGATCAAACTCTAGAGTAGATTCAGTATATAATGGATCAAGTACTTGACCTGAGGTTTTGATCACAGCACCAGAATGAGTTGTAAATGTCTGCTCGCTCTGTTGGCCTATAGTGGACATTGGTACAAACGCAAGTACCATAATTATTGCACCTATTACCACAAGTGAAAGAATCATCTTGTTTGATCGTGAATTATACATATTGCATGGTTTATGAGCCATTATTTAAAAATTTAGCCAAGGCTAACTTTTTTACCCTAGGCTAAATTTTGTTTATCATATACGAATACATTCTCTCTAGAATTGAGAGTCAAAGCGTGAGATTGGCATCAGATTGATGGCTCGAATCCAAACGTTTTGATCATCTATACCTAAAATCGTAAGTGAGGCATTGGCTACGACAAAATCGTGTATGGATTCAGCATCAAGATTCATTGCATGCGAGATTGCTACTTTTATCGGATCCATATGCGTTGCCAAAACGACAGATTCACCAGGATGTTTGTTTCTAACATAGTCCACCATATCCAAAATACGTTCTCTTAGATGATCAAGGGTCTCTACGTCGTACTTTGATATCCCTGGATCGTTTTTATAAAATTTTAGAAATACGTTACCATGTTTTGTCATTATATCATCGTATTTTGATCCTGTAAATGATCCCATATCCAACTCTGTGAGTCTCTCGTCCACTGTTAGCTGAATGTTGTTGTGCTCTGCAGTTATACGTGCAGTCTCATACGCCCTCTCCATAGGACTAGAGTAGATATGTGCTATTTTATGCCCTTTTAGAAGATGGGCACACTCGTGTGCTTGTTTTATACCTTGTTGTGTAAGCGCGACACCTTTGGTACGTCCTGTAAGCATTCGTTTTGTATTATTCTCTGCTTGTCCGTGCCTTAAAAAAATGATAGAATTCATCAATATCACAACCTTGTATACGAATAATAATAAGATTGGGCGCAAATATTCAATGAAGATTGGCATTATTGGAGGAACTGGCGGAATGGGAAAAGGTTTTGCCACAAGATGGTGCAAAGAGAATAATATTTTGATAGGTTCAAGAGATGCAGATAGAGCCATTACATCGGCTAAAGAATATGAAGATGGTGCAAAGAAAGCCTATGGAACGATTAACGGAAGCATATCTGGTCATTCCAACGACGATGTGGCAGAACAAAGTGACGTGCTTGTTTTGTCCATACCATATGAAAACATCGATACGATATGTCCTAGCCTTTTCTCAAAGACAAGAGAAGAATGTATCGTGATAAGTCCCATAGTACCAATGACAAAGACCGACGTGGGTTTTGAATTTATTCCTTTAAAGGAAGATAAAAAATTCGCCCACCAAATGGTTGCATCGCATATGAAGAATCCTGCTCTACTAGTCTCAGCATTTCATGTAATATCAGAAAAGAAACTTGCAGATCCCAACAGGGATCTAGATTATGACATATTTGTGTGCGGGGATGATGCAAATGCAGTTAAAACTGTAAACACTCTCATATCTCAAATAAACGGATTGCGTGCCTTGTATCTTGGTTCTAGTACACTAGCATATATGGCAGAGATGGCCACACCTTTATTGTTGAATGTTATGATTAAAAACAAGCTGAAAAATCCTGGGATAAAAATAGTCTAACATGAGCTATGAATTTAGGCGCCGTGGAAAAAACTGGCATACTGCAATGGGATTATTGTTCATAGTATCTGGAACAATAGTACTAGTACGTCAGATATTGATATGGACACCAGATTTTGTATTTGATTTTATTTTAAATTCCGAGTTTACAAATGAAAAAGTTTCTATAGCCATGCTTGGATTTGGTGTGATTTTAATTGCCATTGGGATGAGAGATACCAATGAACAGCGATAAATTTTTGCGCGAACAAAAAATAATGAGGCTTGCCACAGTCAACAGTAATGGAGTTCCACATGTGGTACCAGTTTGGTATTTGTACGATGGTAAAAAATTCCAAATTGGAACCAATACAAAGACAGTAAAAGCTCGCAACGTGAGCGCCAACAAACTAGTTGCATACTGTATAGACAAAGGAGTACGCTCTCCAGATATTATGTGTCATACGGGGCGTGGAATAGCAAAGATCATAACCGGTTCTGAGGTTGCCAAGATTGCAGAATCCATATTATTACTATATTTTGACAGTATGGAATCAAAGAGAGCACAAGAGCTACTAGATGATACTGACTGTATAATAGAGATCACACCATCGAATTCATGTGAATGGAGTTATTGACGACTAGCACAGAACGCTTCTATCTTGTTCATGGAAGATTCTAGTGTATCCATTGGAGGCAGATATACGAGTCGAAAATGACCCGTTCCGTACTTTGTACCAAATCCAGAACCATGTACAGTCAGTACACCCTGCTCCTCCAACAATCCTTTGGTAAATTCCACATCATTGCCAAGCTTTGAATTCTCTATCTTTGGAAATGCGTAAAATGCGCCGCCCGGAATCGGACAAGAGATACCGTCTATGGAGTTTAGACGTTTTATCACATAATCACGTCTCTTTTGAAGCTCGTCTACAAACTCGCTCACATATTCTTGCGAGCCACGTAACGATTCAATTGCAGCATATTGTACTGGTAGATTTGTTGCTATGCGTACACGGGCAAGCTTTGGAAGATTTTCACGCAACTCATCTAGAGCAGCACATGCTCGGTTAAAACAAATGTATCCTATTCTCCATCCAGACATTAGGTGAACTTTGGAGAATCCATTGAGTAGTATTACAGGTGCATCTTTTGCCACGCGTCCAATACTGTCAAATTTTCCCTCAAAGAATATCCTATCGTATATCTCATCGCAGATCAGATACAAGTTGTGTTCAGCAGAGATGTCTATGATCTCTTTTAATGATCCAATATCAAAGACAGCTCCAGTAGGATTATTTGGATTGATTATACATATGGCCACAGTCTTTTTGGTAATTTTGGATTTTAGATCATTCATGTCTGGTCTTGCATTCTTTAAATCAACTGCAAATTCCACTGGTATTCCTCCGTGAAGTCGGATATACGATGCATATGGTGGATAATATGGACCAGGAAGCAATACTTCATCACCATCCTCTACGATTGATGACATGACCATGTCTAGTCCTTCAGAGACACCATTTGTCACAAGAACGTTATCTGCGTCAACGTCAAGTCCTTTGGCTGATTCTTTTTTTGCAATTTCTTTACAAAGTTCCAGCAGACCTTCTGACTGGGAATAATAATTCTGATCTGTGTTTATCGCCTTGATCATGGCGTCTTTAACATTCTGTGGTGGTTTAAAGCCAAATTGGAGTGGATCCCCTATATTGAGATATTCTACCTTTTTTCCCTCACCTTCTACACGTCTTGCAGCTGTTACAATATCGCGTATAGCATACTCTACACCAACGACTTTTTTTGATACTTTCAAGAATATACAAAGTATTTAGCCCCGATAAAATTCTACTTGTTTTGGACTCGTTGCATAGTCTGGATAGTGCGGGCGGCTTCGAACCGCCAGGTCGAGGGATCGAAGCCCTCCGAGTCCTTTTTTTTAATTTGGGTAGTATGGTGTATATACAACCACGTTGGATTTTGTTTAATGTCTCCTGGAATCGGTCTGATGAAACGCAGAATAGAAGATGAAAAAAGTGCAATCTCATTTGCAATCTCTTGTGTGTCAAAAAAATACAAACTCGATCCAAAAATTCCTAAAATACTAGAGACAAAATACCATTCAGATGCAGGAGATTGGTACGTTGCTCTTGGGTGGGAAGAAAAACGAGTAATAGTGCAGATGGATTCAGTTCTTGGAAGTATGACTGAGATTAAAGAAATTTAACATCCTCACTGTACCATACTGTAATGCGTGCAGTGGTTCTTGGAGGATCAAGAGGTATAGGATATGCCATAGCTGAATCTCTCAGCAAAGCTGGATGCGATGTGTTTGCTGCATCCAAGGCAGATGTTGACACATCTGATCTAGAGAGTGTGAAAAAATTTGCGAGTATGCATCCAGAGACAGATGTGTTGGTATTAAACACAGGTGGGCCTCCACCTGCCGAATTTGACAAAGTTTCAGAGAATGATTGGCAAAAATATCATAATCAGCTTTTTTTGGGGTTTTGTCTTTTGGTACGCCAGATCAATATTACAGATGGAGGTTATCTTTTCGTCATAAGCTCGTCTGTTATCAAAGAGCCTTCTGCTAGACTTGCAGTCTCTGGTGCATACCGTTCAGCCTTTGCTAGTATCTTTAGATTGTTGTCTGTAAAGTTGGCCAAAAGAGACATTACTTGCGTTACAATATTACCAGGTCCGACAAACACCGATCGTACAAGAGAGCTTGTAGATGATGTCGATAAATTCGCCGCAGATCTTCCAATGGGCAGATTGGGAGAACCCAAAGAGATTGGCGATATGATCAAATCCATAGTAAAAAATAATATAAAATATGTCTCTGGTGCTATGATAAGTTTTGACGGTGGAGCATCAAAGTATATCCACTAGTTATCTATTAAATTCTACGTTTGGCGTTTCCGATAAAGTTGGTATTGTAACAAGCCCTCCATCACGAAGTTGTTGTATTAATTGCATGACCTCTTTTTCTACTTGACCACGTTGCATGCCAGTATGTTTTGCAAATAGATCTACTAGTTCGGTCATCTTTCTTTTGCCATTACACATTTTCCAAAATTCAACTATGGCATCATTTACCATAAATCCTTGTTCGTGCTCGTTTGCCAAAACTAGTGAACCATCATCTTGCTTTACTAGATTACCTACTCCTTGTGGCATAGCAATCTCATAGTTTATTGGAGCTGGTGTTGCCATTCCCGCATTTGCACCCATTTTTTTAAGAGTCTCTCTTGCATCATCTGTGAGTTTTTCCATGGTCCATGGAGGATCCCAAACAACTTCCACCTTTACGTCAGTAACACCTGGAACTTTTTTTGCATAACGCGTCACATCTTGCACCATTGTCTCATGAAGTGGACATCCTTGTGTGGTCATTGTCATACGGATATGTACATTAGAGCCAGAAACATCAATACCGTATATGAGTCCCATATCCACTATGTTTATTGGAACCTCTGGATCCATACACTGTTTTAGAGACTTTCTTACTGCATCGGGGGTAACATTTTCCATACTGTATTGTTTGAATAAAAAGAATAAAAATGTGATGGAATGAGTTATGTAGAATATGTCTTGTTTTTACCTACAGTTACCATATGGCACATACTTGGAGGCAAAACACGTACAAACTCATCGACTCCTATCGATTTTGTGATTGAATCGTCAAGTTTAAGAAATTCAGATCGGATTTTTTTTGCAGTATCCGTAGACTTTGCACCCAATGGTTCGATTATTGCATATATGAGACATGCTTTCTTTATTGGTTCTACTGGACCACATATTAGCACATGTGCATCGTTGTCTTTTGTTACACCTATGCCTAATCTCAGTGTTGGAACTGGAATGACGTTACGGGTACCTCGTATGACAAAAGCACCTCTTGGAAGGTATTGACCACTAGGGGCGCTTTTTTCTACTTGTTCTGGTTTTACCCAATATGCATTCAAACCAAACATTGTCTCACGCCATGCTCTACTAAAACATACAGTAGCATAAGCTACTTCGGTCATACTTGCTTTTGTGGCATTTTGTGCATTCTTTAATATAAAAAATGGTGAACCGTGTATATCCGCATGAAATACTAGATCATCTTTTTCCACATGTTTGCGGATCATTGCAGTGTTTGAAGAAGAATCTCTACCTCCGATAGCAAGAATTCCATCTATAGTGTAAAACCATCTATATCGCTCGTACCAGCTTTTTTTTCTAATATGAGAATATGAGATAGATTCTTTTTGTGATGATGACTTGTCTTTTAGTGCATCAATTTTTTTCTGAGCTTTTATTGCAGCCGACTCTATTGTTGGAATTGCTTTGATCTGTCTTTTTGATTCATCATATAGACATGATGCTATCGTATGCAATGATGTTTGTGAATTTATTACAATTTTTTCCCCACACACTTGAATCATATGTACTCCTTTTTCACTGATTCTCTTTGCATCTGCTTTTGTGAGTATAGACTGTACGGCTATATCATCAATCGAATTATTTCCTTGTGTTGTCAAATTCTGTAGCGATAATGCTAAACTCGATATTGCTTTTGATTTGTTTTTGACAGTCTCTACTGCTTTTTTCTGTCTTTCGATTGTGTTTTCTAGTTCAGAGATCTGTTTGTCTGTTTCTTCTGATGTTGATTCTTTTCCATACTCTATTATACGAAAAGTAAACAATTTATCCAATCCTGCCTCAAAGCTTGCAACTTTACTAACATTCTCTTCGGTATGCATTCTGATTGGATGCACATATCGATCAGATCCTTTACCGACTATGACCGCATCGTGTCTTCCTTCTACTACAGACGTGACGATCTCTTTAACAGAATTTGTAATTAATGCAAGATCATCGTTTGAGAGATCCGAACATGAAGATTTTGAGTCTATGTGTAATTTTTTGAATATCTCTTCTACGTATCTACTAGGAAGGCCAAGTGTTCTGCCCAACCATTTGTCTGCAGGTAGACCTGTTGGCATTGTTACTCCAAGCTCATCTGCTGAAACTTTGAATACATCCATGCCGCGGCTTGGAGGTGGGATATAGGTTGTTCCAACCTTTAGTTTTCTGTGTCGTACATCTAGAGAATGTAAAAGAGCAAGTATTTTCATTTCTTCGTTACACAGTATGATATTACCTCCGTCAAAAAACTCCCCCACTAGTACAAATTTTTTATCGCCACCTTCAAACATAAGATATGCTATACGTTCTGCACCAAGTTGCTTTACATTTACAAGTTTTAATCTTAATAGATCTGTCCTAAATCTACGTTGTAGTTTGTTCTCTTCAATGGGATCTATTTTTGAAGAACTTATCCACAATCCAAAAGTTGAGAACATTAGAGAGATCTCTTCTTTTTCGGGATGGCGGAGTTTAAAGAGCAGGCAATCTCGCGTTATTCCATATATATTGGAAAGATAATATCCAGTACTTTTGGTAGCAAGATTACGTAAAAGATAACTAATTTCTATTCCTGCAAGATTCATGCCGTATATATGAAATAAAATATCCTACCTTTATCTCTTACAGCAAAAAATGATACAGTATGCGAGGATTATTTCTATTCTCCAAAAAAATAATGTAGAAAATTTTTATATAATTATCTAAAATTTTGAGATTCTATACAGATCTATTAGGGGTAATTAACACATTTTACTGTATCATTTCAAAATTCTATAGTATTAACGCAAAAAAATATACAAAAATAAAAACTAGAGTATATTCTCATCATGGGACTTTGATAATTATAGTTTGTTGTTCTAGTGCGTTGCCTGCAACGTCAGCTAGCATATCAACTACAAGCAAAGAGTTATCAGCTAGAGGACGTGTACTAGTTTGGATCAAAAGTGATCTATCACTATCACCTACGGTAATACTCACGATTGGTGCGCCGCTGAACCCATAGTTGGTAGTTGAGCTCAAGGTAAAAGATCCCACTTTTTCGGTAAATGTAACTGTGATGAAATTAGGACTAGTAGTGATTGATTCTATAACTGCTAGATTTACTCTATCTAGTGCATGTAAGGGATCTAGTGTAATAGGATTGCCGGATGTATCTAATATTTGACCTATCTGTTGCACGTATGGCATACCATCTGAACCAAAAGAGTTTCTTGCAGTTATAGTCACTATTGTGTTATTATTTGAGAGAGTAACTGTACTTATACTATTGTTGTCTAGGGTATAGTCAGATGCAGATATAGTGGTTGCATCTATGATAATGTTGTATGGGATATCTACTGTTGTAGTAGATGTTGTATATGGTACTAGGGTATTTTCATATTTTGTGGTTATCATACCTAAACTAAATCTATTACCTGCAAGGTCTGCTAAATTAGGAGATGTGACAGTAATCACTAGTGTGTCAATTAATGAAAACAAGTTATCTGACTTTGGCGACAAGTATACGAGTTTTCCATCCAACATGGAATTGGTAGATATGTCATTGACTGATGAGACTATGAATGAATTTATGGACAATTCTTCACTAAATTCTATTACAATTTGATCCTCTGATAACGCCGTAGCACGTATCAATGTTGGTGCGATGCCATCAGATGCAGTAACACTTGTAAAAAGTAATGGATTGCCTGCAAAGTCAGTAAATGCACCATCAAAAAATAAAATTTCTGGTGTATCACCTGTTGCAATATTGTCAGCAAGTAATATATTTAGAATGCTAGATGAAACTATTCCATCTTTTATGATCAAGTCTATGATGTTAAGAGTAGATGTTGAGAAAATGCCATTTTGTGTATTACTAGTAACTAGTATGGATTCATCAAATGTAACAATTATGGTTTTGTTTGGATATGTTATCATAGATTGTATTTGAGGTGCGATAGTATCCACAAAAATATCTGTCATTAATTCATTTTCCGTTATGATTTGTGTTGTACCAAACTCATCCTGTATTATGATGGTAAATGTGAGATCACCATGATCATTCATGTTTATGATCTGAGTGGCATAGATTGTATCGTTAGATATGGATATATTTGCAGGTCTATCTTGTATCACTGCTGATCCATTAACAATCATCATGTTTGATTTCAAGGTTATAGTCAAAGTATCATCTGTCTTTGCGTATAGAGGGTTTGCATTTGTAGTGTTTACAGTAAGATTGGAAATCTCGAGTGCGTTTAATATTATTACTGTTCTTGTGACATTTACTGGCACGTTACCTGCCAAGTCAGGTGATGCAGAATATACAATGGTTTGAACTCCTATGACAGAAGTGTCTATGGATGTTGCATTTGATGTGATTAATCCCATATATGATGGATCATCGTCTGTAACTGTTGCATTCATGTCTACATATTGTTCGCCTAGATGCACAGATATGGTATGATTACCGTTGAGAAGTAAAAGTGGCAGATGTGTATCAACTAGAATATTTTGAGATGTTAGACTAGATTCTGTTACATATAATACATTACCAGACTCATCAGATGCAGATATGGCAAAAGTGACATTTCCCGTATCGCCTGCCTGTACTGTGATGTTTGCGTATATTACGTTGTTTTGTATAACGATACTAGCATTTCTATCTAGAACGATGGCAGTTGCGTTTACAATTGTCTCACTTGCGATCAGTGTGATGTTTAATGTATCTCCGATTTTTGCATAACTTGTATTGTTTGTGTTGGTACTAGATATGTTCAAACTAGTTTGAGATGGAGATATTTTATCTGCGGCGGTGACATTGCGTAATTCTACTATATTTCCAGATATATCCTGTATCATGCCCACATATGCAACATTTGGAGTTACATCTGATGAAAATATGGTATTTGTAATCAATGTAATTACATTATCGAATACAACTGCACTAGTAGGCACGATGTCATCTATGAAAAAGTCAGATGGGGATACACTAGTTGCATCTAGTATTTCACTAAATGTCACATTTATGGCAGATGTATTTACCGTGTTGGCCGATTTAAGTATAGACAGATCATTTGTTATAACAGCGCTTGTACCATCAGATACTGTAGAATTATCTACTGTAAGATTTGATTGTGCATTTGCATTATACGTTAGCGTTTGTATTTGACTTGTGTCATTTATTTCAGATATTTTAATCTCTATATGATCACCAAAATACGACAAGATGACTGTACCACGATCTATGCCATCTTGTATACTAGAAAATGGAGTGCCTATAGCTAAAAGTATTCTGCCATCTATGAGTTCCCCCACATATGCCAACGATGTACCAAATCCATAATTGAATTGAACTGAAGTAGAGATTATGACATTGTCATCTTTTGGATGTAATATGTACACAATACCTTCATTTTGGTTTAACATTGTGGTAGCTAAATCAGGTCTACCATCGCCGTCAATATCTTCCAAAGTAGACAATGCAGATCCAAAACCAACGCCTGATGAAGCTGTGGTTTTTATGGTGTTCTTTACTGACCCGTCGGGGTAAAAGTATACAATGTGTACTGCTCCTGCGCCGTTTTCATCACCAGGTGCGCCTATGGCAAGATCTAGTACTCCATCGCCATCAAAATCACCTGATGCAAGAGACTCACCAAATGCATCTAAAGCGGCAAGGTTTGGACCGTTTGTCGTATTTATTCCCATCTTTACTATTGATTTTGTCGATCCATTAGAGTAAAAGTATACAATGTGTACTGCTCCTGCGCCGTTTTCATCACCAGGTGCGCCTATGGCAAGATCTAGTACTCCATCGCCATCAAAGTCCGATGATGTGATAGAGGTACCAAAGAGGTCTGTGGTTGGATTGTTTGACGTATGATTGATCAATTCAGAAGTAGAGTTTACCGAGCCGTTTGAATACAAGTATACAATATGTACTGCACCACCAATTCCGTCACCTGGTGCTCCTATGACAAGATCTAGTATTCCATCGCCATCAAAATCACCTGATGCAAGAGATGTTCCAAAGGCATCAAGATTCAAGTTATTTGTAGAGAGATTCAAGTTGGAGAATGATCTTGGCGTACTATCTGAATTTAGATATATGATATGCACGTTTCCAGTTCCATCTCCTAAAGCACCTGCTGCAAGGTCGGGTATTCCATCTTTGTCAAAATCAGCAGAGGTAAGTGATGTTCCAAAATAATCGTAATTTTCAAGACTCAATCTTTCATCATGATCACTTATTATGTTACTGTGAATATAATATGGAACGGTATTCCATGACAAAACTGTTGCATTTGGATTTGTAATCGAGAATGCATCTGTGTTATATGATGTAGAATTTAGATTTATTGCATTATTGTTGTTCAAAGTAAAATTTACCTCAATGGTGCTTATACTTGTGAATTTGGCTGTAAACATGGCAGAAAGTGAATGGATACTACCAGATAGATTTATTGAGATATCTTGAATTGCAGAATTTCCCGCAAGATCGTTTATTGTACCGTTTATCGAAATTGATGGTGAACCGTATACACCAAAGTCAGTAGTAATCAATATTACTTCGTTACTAGAAGACAAAAGTGATGCATCTAGGACATTTGTATTGTTATCTAGAACAAAGCTAGATGCTGTAACAGTATTTGCATCAAGGATTTCATCAAATTCAATTTTTATGGCGCTTGTATTTAATGGACTTGCACTTATCATTGAAGGTGGTACTCCATCATAATAGGGAATGCGTCCATATGTCCCGATAGTGGAGGTAATATAGGTAATATTAAGCAGGTTACCAGCATTATCAGTTATATTTCTAGTGATAAAAATATCTTCATTTATACCAAATTCTTCAACATCAATGTATATCATATTTTCAATAGATACAACTCCGATCACTTTTGCATTAGAAACTAGAAAATTCGTATTACTTACTGATGCAACATCTAGTTCTTCGTTAAATTCTAGTACAATTGTGTTTCCTATAGTAGTTTTTGCAGAAGATATTATAGGTGGCATAGTATCCACTAAAACATTACTTGATGTAAGATTGTTCTGTGTTACCTGCAAAGTGTTATTATTTTCATCTTTTACATTTAAAACAAAATCTATCAAACCTTGTCTATCGTTAGATAATACAGATGTATTTACTATTACATAATTTCCAAAAATAATTGGTTGTATGGTTTTTCCTAATATTGTGGTAGTGGCAGAAGATATATCATCATCTGTTGTAAGATTTACCGTAATTATATCTCCAGATTTTGCAAGTGTGTTATTTGTATTATTGCTGTACGCACTCAATGATACAAGTTTTGGAGGTATATCATCTCCAACATCAAATCCCACAATAGTTGGAATAACAATCAAAGATAGATTATTTCCAGCTAGATCTTCTATGGATCCTGACAAATTTACATTTGGTAGTGCAGTGATGTCCAAATTAGATGTAACAAGATTTACGATATTATCTGATACAGAAAGGTCTGTCACATTTATGTTCTCTAGTGTAAAATCATCTATGGATACTGATTCTTTGTAAATATTTTCACTAAAGACTATAGTTATAGAAGTTGGAGATGATGCATATGCTGATTCTAGGTATGGATTTATCGTATCTATATTGATGTTATCGTCGGTAAGAATTTGTGGTGTGGCAGTTATGAGATTTCCAAAAATATCAATAGCGTTTATTGTAAAGTATGCAAAACCTTGAGTATCGTTTGTCAATACAGTAGTGGAGGCACTGAGTGTATTTCCCGTATGACTTGTGGGTACAGACCGGTCAAATATCGTAGCATTAGCTGAAGATATTGTATTATTTGTCGATATGGTTATGGTGATCACATCTCCAGCCTTTACATACGGATGGTGTGTCCCACTAGTTATATTCACAGTCGGAAGCAGATCTACTGCATCAGATAATGACATAATTCCAACACCACATCCATTAGGACCAGATATAGCAGAATCTTCAATGCTACGTTGTATCTCATCTGGGGTTGCAGATGGATTTGCATCTAGTAAAAGTGCAGCCATGCCCGCTATATGAGGCGCTGCTGCAGAAGTTCCAAAAAAACTTCCACCTGAAATGGTGCTAACACCATCATATCCACATATCTCTGGTTTTATGCGTCCGTCATCGGTTGGACCAACGCTACTAAATGATTCCAAATTGTCAGTAAAATAAAAAGTGGCGCCAACAGATAGGGCACCACGTGCATCAGCTGGTGTACCTATCGAACCTTTAGATATAGACGGAGCTAATGGTCCATCAAGTGCAGTTATGTGTAGTTTATGATCTTGGGTAGAGCTTTTTGAAGCTACCACTAGACACTTGTTTCCCAATATATTTTCATACTGTATCTCTTCTAATGGCTCGATACCACCTATGGGTTGCCATTCTGTAGAATATGTGAGCAACTGTGTCATGTCATCATTAAAGAGAAAGAGATCATAATCATCTTGCACTGGGTTTTGATCCCATGAGTCCCATGAAAGATAGACTATATCTTTTTCAGAATTGATAGAAAGACATGCCTTTTGCTTACCTGATACTGTCGGATTTATCTCTAGAATGCTTTGGTATGAATCAAGATTAAGCGATGCAGGTGTAACCGTCAAGCTTGGAACATATGTGCCTGTCCAATGGTCTTGAGCTGAGTTGCCAGATGAAACTGTGACTAGCATTCCAGCGTCTCGAGCCTGATCTACTATCCGTGCCACATGGCTTGTCCCATCACGAAAATGCTTTGTACTTCCATCCCCACCCAAACCTGGGACACCCAATGATATGGTCAATATGTCTGCCTTTCCTCTAGATATTATATGCGATATAGCATTAACAAGACCAATACTGTCAGATGTAGAATATAGTTCTAGATTGGCATCTGGTGCCATATCTGCTACTATATGCGAAACACTAGTTCCATGTGATCCATCTCCACATGTCAAGTCACTACAAGATCCAAACACAGCTGAATATGAAACACGTGAAGATATTGCAGCATCTAGGGTAAATCCCACATCCAATACGGCAACTGTAATATTATTTCCTGTTATTCCCATATCATGAAGTAAGTTGGCTCTAGATTTCGATACACCTTGGCTCGTAAAAGATCCAGCAGTGGATATTACTGCATCAGGTATTCTTATGGATTGTATGTTATCGTGTTTTACAAGTTCATGTATGCGTGATTTAGAAAGAGATGCTAAAATGATTTTATCTAGGTGTGATATAATCTCATCATCATTTAATGGTACAACTGAATCATGTGATACTAGATTTACATATACAGAAATTTCATCACTAGTTTGATCAAGTATAGCTAATACATGTGGTGATATTTTGAATTGATCTTTATTTGATTTTAAATCATTTTGAGCAAGTTCCAACTCTGTTGTACCATTTTGTATCAATGTAATCGCTGACTGTAAACTTGAACTAGTTGAAACTGCCAAACCATCTAATATTTTCAAACCTTTTTGAACACGTGCACCATCCAATACGGTCATGGCTGCATCTGCAAGACTCTCATTCAATTCATAAAATGTACGGTTTAGTTTGATATACTCCAACCTTGCATCCATGAGTTTATCTTGAGCTGAATTTATCGTGGTTATGTTTACAATGTTGATATGATCAGGCAATTTCATAGTACTGTTGACATTTATGGCATTTGGTGAGGCGGATTGAGGTTTTACGTACGTTTGATTTTGAAGCGATTTAGGCAATGGAGGTCCTGTGGTAATTTTTGGTTCTTGGGCAAATGCATCATTATGCCATACAGATGTAAAAGGAAACGGTGAGAAGAGTATTATCGTAAATATCAGAATATAGTATGTCCGTATCATCTCTATCTCATTTTTTTTATATATGATATATAAAATATAATGTATTATTGTATGAGGTCACGTCCCTGCCTATATTTATCAAGAAAGTTCTGTATTTACGCACAAAAATGCAGAATAGCTGACCTCGTACAAAATCATCAAATTCTTCTAATCTTGTCTCATTTGATCTAGATTTTAGAAAATAATTAAATGTCGAATTCAACATCTTGGTTAGATCGTTGTCAGTACGTATAGGTTGTGAGATAAGATTGGTTTGATTGTTTGTGTAACAAGCTTGTACACATTCAATGTTATCTCTTTTTATCGATAGATATAGGTTTGATTCCATGCAAAATGAAAAATATTTGTTAGAGATCTACTCTTGCAAATATTTTTACTAAATCATACTAGTCTGTTGTACAAGCTTCCTAATATCGAAAATATCAGGGTATGATTTGAGTATTAAAACTCGAGTTATGCAACCAAGTAAAATCATACTCTTATTTTTTATATTAGGATGGTAAATGTTATTACATTTGTTTGTACATGTACATGTACTTTATTTTTAAAAAATAAAAAAATTGTGAATTTAGTATGCTGTATTTGAGAGTTCCGAAGAAATGTCTGATGTTGTAGGAACCGATGGGAATTTAGATCCCACTTGTTGTTCTGCAACAGCAGATGCTTCCTGAAGTATCTTGTCTGTTTCCTCATTAGAGGTGTCTACATCCATGTTAAAGGCATCACCTGATGTGAGCGAATCGCTCATCAATCCACCCAATGTGTCTGTCATGGATTTTAGCTCGGTGTCAGCCTCTGGCATGAATTTACCTAGAGAAGATTTCAGACCCTTCATGGTGTTCATGGTTGGTCCAATCTCCACCATTGCATCACCCAAATCGTGGATTGTTGTCAGTCTTAATTGAACTTGTTCAATCGACATTCTAGCACCAGACAAAACTTTTGTCACTTTGCGTACTTCGGCTAGCTCGCTGGAGAGTACCTTGCTTGCATTGGTGTCATGCTGTTGCATAGAGGTAACAATGCGCTGGAATAGCTGTTTATCTCGTTGGTTTAGCTTTCCAAGCATAGCATCCATTCGAGTGATCTGCACTTGGAGTTTGTTTACCGCACTTTGTATACGTGGTTTTAGTGCTCCCTGAGGCTTTACCACTTCACGAACTTTGCCAGTCATACTTTGTGTCTCTTGCCTGGTCCATGTCTTGTCAAAACTTGGCATGATTACCTTTTTGAGTTTTGTTCTTAATCAGCCATGTGTATTTAGATCAACTAGTGCATAAATTTAACTAACAAATGACCCACAATGAGGGCTCACGCATAGGAATAATTGCCTGTTTTATGATCAATTGGGCGTTGGGCAGAATAGTCATCTTTGATTCTGGACTAGGTTCACTCTCGATAATACGAGCCATAAAAAGAACCACTAGTTCTCATATGGTATATTTTGCAGATCAGAAGAATTTTCCATACGGTACACTCTCTGTTTTGCATCTGCGTAAAATCATAACCGAGCGTATCATGATGTTAGAAGAGAGGTTTAAACCAGATATAGTGGTGGTAGGCTCTAATACTCCCACATTGTTGCTTGAGAGACTTCCAGGCAAAAGAACCATCGGTGTTCTTCCCCCGCTTGTAGCAGCAGCTAATGCCACAAAGACAGGCGGTGTGGCAATTCTTGCAACACACTCTGTTTCACGCAGTCCTCGTCTTTTAAAATACATACATGATTCTGGTGTTGTAAACAAAGACGTAAGAATAAGTAGAATTGATTGCTCTTCTTTGGTAAATCTTGTAGAGTCAGGTGACTTTATGACCAATGGAAAAAAATGTTCACATATCATACGCAATACTTTGCAGACAAAGTTTAAAAAAAACTGTATTGATTCGGCCACACTTTCAAGTACACATTTGCCGTTTTTATTACCAATTCTTCAAAAAGAATTTCCCAATGTTAAATTTTTTGATCCAGCTGATAATGTGGCAAGTATTGTAAAAAAACGTATTGTGCCATCTACTTACAACAGACTCTCAGTGTATACATCATCTGATCCGAAAGCGTTACAAACAAAGCTTGCAATGCTTGGAATCAAGCATCGCGTTTCTTTTTTGGCGTAATGCTTGCGCGTCTGTATCCATGACTAAAGTTCTTATCGTACAATTTTGAAAATTCATATTTTTTTGGATCTACTACTCCACCTATAACGATAATTGCAGTACGAGTTATCTTTGCCTTTCTTACTTTGGATACAATGGTGTCCAAAGTTCCTCGAATTACTTTCTCATCTTCCCAGCTTGCTCTGTATACTATCGCTGCAGGTGTATCTTTTTTGTATGCGCCTTTTAGTGCCTGTTTGACGATACCATCCAACAGATGAACGCTCAGATAAAAGACCATCGTGGCACCATGTTTTGCCAGTTTTTCAACAGTCTCTTTCTCTGAGACTTTTGTTCTATTTTCTGCACGCGTAACTATAATGCTCTGTGTTATTCCAGGTAGCGTAAGCTGTGTTCCTAGTGCTGCAGCTGCTGCAAGAAACGAGGTTATGCCAGGCACGATCTCTGAGGATATTTTTTTCTTTTTCAGCAAGTCCATCTGCTCCCTAATTGCACCGTATATCGATGGGTCTCCATCGTGCAGTCTGACCGTAGTTTTTCCTGCAAGCGCACTCTTTGAGAGTATATCGTTAATCTCCTCTCGTATCATTCCTGATGCATCGTGCATCTGTCCTCTGCACATTTTTAGAATTTTAGGAGGTATCAATGATCCAGAGTATACCACCGTCTGTGCCTTTTGTATGATTTTTTTTGCCTTGACTGTGATCAGATCAGGATCGCCTGGACCGCAGCCCACAAAATACACCTTATGCACGTTTTACCACCATTATTGAAAAATATTTTGTGGTCAGTGTATCATCGTTTACTTCACCAAGTGTGAGCTTTTTTACAACTTCATTCTCTGTATCTAAATCCTGTCCAACTGCAAATATAGATGTAGGAGGGAATTTGGCCTCACGTAATAGATCTATCACTTTGTCAAAGTATCTACCATCTTTTAAAAACACCATCGTGTCAGAATTTTTAGCAAGTTTTTTTACCTGTCCTAGATCATAGCATGATGGTATTACAGATATCTTTTCTGCACCTTCACCTATGCTTACACCTATCTTTGAAGCAAACGTAAACATCGAGACGATGCCTGGCACTACTGTAATAGATATCTCTGGGTGTTTTTCTTCAAGAATTCTATTCATGTATATCCATGTGCTGTAGAGATATGGATCACCTACTGTAATATAGACGGCATTTTTACATGAGAGTGTCTCTTTTGCCATAACCTCGGCGTTGTGCTCCCATGTCTGTTCTAGCACATCTTTATCTTTTGTCATAGGAAACACCATCTCTACAATGCGTGTCTTTGATCTATCTACAAGACTAGAAACTACCGATAATGCAATGCTCGGTCTATCATCCTTGGATTTTGGGCACAAGATTACATCAGCTGTGCGTATTGCATTTACTGCCTTTACTGTAAGCAGATCTGGATCGCCTGGACCGCAGCCCACGGCTGTGAGCCTTGGCATATGTGAATTTACAAAATTTCCTAATTAAAATCTAAGGTGTCATGGTATGAGGTCACGTCCCTGCCTATAATTATCAAGAAAGTTCTTGCATTTACGCATAAAAATACAGAGTAGCTGACCTCATACCTATAATAAATCCAAACGCCTATTCGATCAGAGGTTTTTCTGCAGATATTATCGTAACTGGATTTCTCGCTAGCATCATGGTTCCAGTAGAGGTCTTTCTGCTCTTTGATACGGTAATTTGCGTAATGTCAGCCTCAAATCCGATCTCTTCAAAAGTTTTGATTACGGCCAAAAGCGTCTCTACAAGTATGACACCTACCACAATTCTTCCACCAGGTAAGAGTTTTTTGACACATTCAGAGATGATGGCTCTAGTATCTCCTCCAGTACCACCGATAAATATAGCGTTTGCTTGTGGAAAGTCACGTACAGCATCTTTGCCATCTGCATGTATTACAGTGACGTTTGTAATACCGAATTTTTCAAGATTCTCTTTTGAGAGGCTTGTAGCATTTGCATCTATATCTATTGCAAATATTTTTCCTGATCTTCCCACCTGTATTGCAGCCTCTACAGTTATCGAGCCACTACCACATCCGATATCGTATACTGTGTCACCCTCACACAGTCTAGCTTTGCTGATCTGAATTGCTCTAACTTCTTCTTTTGTTATGGGTACTTTATCCCTTTTAGAAAATTCCGAGTCTGGAATGCCTGGAGTTTTATATTTCCATATCAATTTATACACCTATGGCAATGGTGAGAGTCCTAGATCTAATCCGCCTGTTGTCATATTTACCAATGTATAGGTTACTATCCATACAAACAGATAGATGAAAACAAAACTACCTATAGCTTGCGTTACGATCTTTTTCCTATCCGATGAAGGAAGCTGCATCTTCATACCTTTTGCAATTAGAATTGTAACCATATACACTATAATCATAAATACAATGGATGCCCATCTACGTTCTTCACCTTCTATATTTTCAAATGCAAATGTTGCAATGACGCCAGATATTGTCGCAAGAATTATTCGAAGCCAGTATAGGTGATCAAGTTTTTTTCTATATGATGTAGGATCCACCACAGATTCTGGAACATCTTTAGGTATTTTTGGAGATTCAGGTATTTTTGCAATCTCGGGAGTTTCTGTAGAAGATATGTCTATTTTTTCGGGTTCTTTTGTGAGCTCGGATTTTTTCTTTTTGAACTTTGCCAACTAAATTTCAAACGTAACTTTGGTCAACCTCGTTTAAAGTCTTTGTAAGACCACTGCCAGGTCTACCGATGGAATTTATCATCCACGTGATAAAACATTCACGAATTCTGCAACAAGATGCATACAGTGCAGATCTTGAAGAAGATTCTGTAAACTTATCGGTGCATAGGCGTGGATGTGAATATTCTATGAATTGAAAAGTATGGTTTTAATACGGTATATTATAAAAATATGGATTTGTTGTTAGTGTATGAAGTCACGTCCTTGCCTATAATTATCAAAAAAGTTCTATATTTACGCATAAAATTAGAGTAGCTGACCTTACTTGTTAGTTGCATGATTCATGATCTACTACTTTAAATAAGGATTATGGTAATACCAAACAAATGGTTAAACAGTTTGAATGGGATGACGCAGCTACTAAAGCATTCACGCAATTTAAAATGGATCGTAAAGCAGGATTGGAAACAGATGATCCATTAGAGGATGTGCGTAGTATTGACGATCTCCGATAATCGTATTTGGAAATGTAAAATTTCTACTAGATTACGATTCGCATTTCCAGATTTACCTACTTTTGTTCAAAAAAAAACTTGGTCAGCTATAGATAAATTATGTTGTAGTAAGGAACCAACGAAAGTATTCGATTATATGGAATGTCAAATTGATCCTAATGTTCAATTTGTGTCAAAAATTGGAAATGGTATAAATCTCGCATATCGCATTTTACGTACTGAAAATCAATTAGAATTTATTACGATATATAGAAATAATCATTAGATCGTATGCATAATGAATTAATTTTCAAAATTGATGGTGTAATTCATGCCTAAAAATTTAACATTTTCAATTTAAAATTTGATTGTGCATAAGGTCTATTAATTATTATTTGAATGTTAAAAAATCACAAGTATGCAAACTAGCATTTTGAATTAGAGTATTCCATTTGTTAAGACCATCAACTTTAATGTTTGAAGCTTCAGCAGGAGTTTTACCATTAAGACCCATGTTTTTTAGTGTAATTATAGTAAACCTTGAATCCACCAATAAGAACAGTATCAGTTTTCTTTAGACCTCAAGTTAATTTCACGGTCTCTGAATGTACCGTTAAAACGTTCCATCTTGTTATTATTGTGATCATTACGGAGATGTATACCCGATAGCATAAGTTTGTTCAATTTCCATCAACAAATCAAAAGATTTATGGATCGACATTATTAAAAAACAAGCATAAAAGTTAGTAATGACGACCTTTTTCAGGCATACGAAAGATACACGTGAAAAAGATAGACTGCATGGAATATGTTGCATCCAAATACATGGATACAGTATATCCAAAACTGCAAGCATATTG
>JAJIZT010000002.1 GCA_029948415.1 Cenarchaeum symbiont of Oopsacas minuta | reverse complement strand
TATCTTTGATGTATGTCAATAACAATGATTTGATATTAATGATCATTATGTCTTTCGGTAGTCTTCAAGTATTCTAGGCAGGGTTATGAAACAAAGTCCACAGAAGGAAAAAAATAAATAATAATTTTATAAATTTAAAATAATTATGAATGAATCTGATGAATTAATTAATTATGGACAAATGGGCATAGGTATGTTTTATTGTTTAGAAAATTCAAAACGGCATTTTAATGATGCTAAAATTTTATACGATCAAAAAAAATTTCAAAGTGCGATACCAATTTTTATTATTTGTATTGATGAATGTTTTAAAACAATAGAATTGGCAATGAAATTAAGAAAAAGACAATCAATCTCAAAAGATGAATGGGGAAAATTACAAGATCACAATCATAAATTATATTATGTGAATGAATGGAGTATAGGTTATCTTGATAAAATGTCTAAAGAAGATAGAGAATTGTCAAAAAAACGATTAAATGTACAAAATATTAATATTGCTAAGAAGCTCATTGAAAATTATAAATTAGAAAAAAGCATAACAGCTAATTTACAGCGTTTAAAAGAACGATGTCTATATCAAAACTGGGATAGAGAAAACAAAATGTGGGATGATTTTACAGATTTAAAAATCAAACATAAATGGGATTTAGCATATTATATTATGGAAGAAGCATCATTAAATTTAAGTAAAATGCATTATTCAATTGAACATGCAATAAATGTCATGAGAAGATCTGGCGGTAAAATTACTAAGAGTCCATATCCAACATATACAGAATATCGAGAGGTAAAAAATTGTGAGACAAAAATATTTGATTCACAATCAATTGATGATGAACAAAAATATCATCGTGGGAGAAACATTATGTTAGGTTTTATTCGATATAGAGTTATTAATGCTGTGGATGCAATTAGTACAAACAATATAATAAAAAAATGTATAAGCATTATAAGAAAAAAAAATATTGATGAACAATATTCACATCCTCTTATCAAAACAATAACACTTGGAATGATTAAAGCTACAGATAATCCCGATGGTTATTATTGGGGTGTGTCAGGTGATGCTGATCAAACAAATAGTAAAGAACCTATGACGGTTGTTATAGCAACGATAAAAAAAGAAGATAAACAATTGACTATTGAAAAAATATCAATAAATGGAAATAAACATTATACGACTGATAAAATAATTGATCAGATACTTGATTCAGAAAAAATCATTGACAAATATCCGGGTATGGAAATCTCAATGGAAAATACCCATCAAGCATTTGCAAATATAGGCTTTAAAATCCATAAAGCTACAACGAAGGAAATAGAATCTGCACTTATCAAATGCAATGAAATGATCAAAACAGGTGAAATAGAATCTGCACTTTCTACGTTTAAGAATACGATCGACTTTGAAGAAAAAAGGAATATTATAGAAAAAATAAAAAATGCAAAAATTGAAAATTGGGACGAATTAGAAGCAAATATTCGTTTATTAATATGTACATTAGGAATTCCATCCGATTTAGATCCAAAAACGATTCTAATGTCATCACATGTCGATTCTATTAAGAAATTCAAAGTTCGTGGAATATTGTATTCGGTATTGAAAATGTTATCAGAGTCGATTGTAAAGGATGAGACTAGTATCAAATCTGATCAATCATAAACATCAATTATACAATAAATCCGATTTCAAAGATTAATGGTAACTGTCTAGAGTTTTGAAGTATCATCCTCAAGATATACAGTCATGAAAGTTTAGATTTCGTTGTCTACATGTCTCCTTTACACTCATCAATATCTTGTGTGATACAGCACACATCATCTGTTCGATGACCGTTTGTAATCTTTCGTATTACCACGTTTGGCTTATCGGCAAGCATTGTTATGTGAATCAGTTCCAGTCTTCAAAAACATGAAAAGCATGTCTTGTTCACGCTTTAGACGTTTGACAAATCTGATACAATTCTTTTCTGTATATTCTTTGGATAAAAGAGATGATACACGACGCNTTTTACAAAATACGATATTATATAGTCGAATAACTGGCATCATGCTAGTGGGTACGTTATTTGCATTTGCGGTGATCTGACCTTTCTAAATTAATAGTGGCATGTGAAAATTTCTCATCTTGGATAAATGTGATCTTTTTATCTATTTGATTGCATAATTCGAGTTTTTATATCCATCATATCATGATATTTTTAATATTGGGAATCTTGTGTAACAGACTATGCTTGAACCAGCTTGTGTCTGTACTGGACCAACTGCCTTTGCTCAACGATCTTTTTGTTTGGCACATTTGATATATCCTCCACGTAACAAGTTTGCTAGGATTTGTGCATCAACCTTGTCTGTTTTTTTAGTGGATGCTGAAATAGCTTTTGTCTGGTATGGATTTGAGAGAACAACATCAAGATCCAGTCTATCGGTCATGTATCGAAATAAATCATACTAGACAGATGATGATTCCATCACGATCTTTACATTCTTTGGTACACTTGTTTGGAAAAATTTTCTAATGTCTGTATGTCGGTTTTCAACTCGCACGTTTAATGCCTTTGTTGTCAACCATTGTTATCTAGAGAAATTTCTTGTGCGCGTCAACTCCAACAAACATGGACTTTCTCCCAACAGCCCTAGTGTTTTTGTTTGCATTTGTCATTTAGACAATCATCTAAATTCTTTGATCTCTTGGGCACATATGGTTAGTAATGAAACAAAGTCGTAAAACCATAGGATTTATTTAGATTTGAATTAATATGTCATTATATTGTGTGCCAAATATCTAGCATCATTAAATACATCTGATATGAAAAACTTGATAAATAAACTACATGCATCTCAACATGGTAATTGCTTTATTTGTGAAGAACCGATTGATCTTGAAATACACAAAGATTCTATTCAAATAGATCATATAACTCCATTACAAGCTAAAGGAAAAGATGGACCTGAAAACTTTGCACTTACACATGAACATTGTAATGAATCAAAACAAACAAGTAATTTACAAATATCTAGATTACTTGCAAAATTCGAAAAAATGAAAAAACAAGTTAAAAATGAAAATCGTGACTCAGTCACATTGGCAGATGTTTTAAGAACATATAATGGATCAAAATATAATTTTAAATTCAAAGTATCAAATAATATTGTAAAATATAGTTTTTCAGACTATGGGGATAACAAAGTTTATGAATCTGAAATATTTTGTGATTCTATTAGTAAACAAAAATCATTTTTTGCTCAAATTCCTATTACATATTTATTTCATGACGACATTATCAATCCTAGAGGTATTGGAAATAATTTACGTAAGTTAATTGAGGAATTTCACAAAGGACGACCTCAGCTCCATGTAGCATTAGCACGAATTGACACTATCGATAATGCTAGTAAAATTTTAGTTTTTGATGGACAACATAAAACCGCTGCACAAATTTTACTCGGAGTGAAGCAATTGCCAATTAGATTGTTCATTGAATCTAACACAGATTTATTATTAACTGCCAATACCAATGCTGGAGACACATTACGCCAAGTCGCTTTTGATAAATCAATTAAACGTCAACTAGGAAATTGTATATTTACTGATAGAATAACAAGATACCAAAATGATCATGGATTGTCTAGTGATGATAATAATTTTACAGAGAAAGAGCTTGTGACTTATTTTAAAGGTGAACATCGTGAAATGAAAAAATATATCCATGATGCAGTAAGAAATAGTGTCACTCAACATGTTGACAATAAATTAAGAAACTATATTGATCTTTCTGGAAGAACAAAAGATAAACCGTTATCATACAGTACAATCGATAAAGCATTTTACCCATTATTTATTTATCCTGGATTATTGTCATCTACGCTAGATTATAAAGTAGATGTTGGAGAAAATCCAAGATTATTGGAAATAGCCCAACTTGTTAAATTGATGAATATAATTGCAAAAGAAATCTATATAGATAAATTCGATTTTGATCTTGGAATTAATAGAATCGAACATAAAATCCAAAAAGGGATAGATATACCAGAATCTCACTTGGCAGCATATAGAATAAGCAAGGAAGAAGTTGTCTACAATTGGGCAAAATATGTTCGAACAATTATTCGAGAGCATTTCATACATATGGGAAAACATATCGAGGATGATAAACCATTCCAAGAACCATTTCCAGAACAATTGTGGACACATATTGCACATTTTATGAAGAATCTAATTGGTTTGCCAGTATGGGTAAACAAGGATCTCTCTAAAACAGTCTTTGGCGGAAAACAAAATAATGCTTATTGGGAACATGTGTTTAGAACTGGAAAAACGCATTCAGGATCTCAAATCATGCCATCAGGATTGAATTTCATACGTATGATTGATGAGTAATCTACTCTAGTAAATCTTAGAGTCTTTTCATGGTTAATTACACTGGTCAATACGCGAGGGCTTTCACGGTTTTCATCGGGCTGTTAAATCAGGGTGTTTTTTTGTGAAGTTAGGGTGCTAGTCTAAATCGTTACACTGGTAAATATGAGGGCGTTTTCACAGGTTTCAACCAGGTGTTAAATTAGGGTGTTTTTTTGTTAATTTAGGGAGATATATTATGGATAATTTCCATGCCTAGAAATTCCAACTGCGATCATCCTAGTTGTACCTATAATGATGTGCGATGTATTCTGAACGCGCATCAAATATCTGAGGCGGTATGCAATACCTACAAACCCAAAACCCCCTATCATTAGGAACAATTTCCTTAGATTAAGCAACGTGTCATAATATGATCATAATTATTTATATTTTCACATCAGTGGAAAAATTGATTTTCATCATTAATGAATATTCGTTATCATTAGGAGTACGAGGTCACGTCCCTGCTCATAATTATCAAGAAAGTTATACATTTACGCACAAAAATACAGAGTAGCTGACCTCATACCATTAGGAATCAGAAATCTTGTATTTTGTATATACTTTTTTGCATTTTTATCATTATTCAGCATTGCTACCAAGATTATGTAACTTGACTAGTATGAGTCATTGATTTTAAGAATCTTGATCTTTTCAGAATTGAATCAAAAATGGGTTAACTTATGTGAGATATTGTGTTGTAAAAATATCTATTAATGAGTAAGATCTGACGTATACTAAAAATAATTATGTGTTGTGAGGACATTCATCTAATTTAGATTTGAATTGCTCTGGTGTCAAATTAATCAACCTCAATATTCGTTTCATTTCATTAGGATGATAGTTATTTTCTTTATTACATGTTAAAATTTTCTCATTTTGTTCATTAAAAAATACCATAATACCGAATGGAAATCTATCCTGAAGTTTTATTTTATGGCATACTTTTCTTAGACATGTCCAATTATAACTAGACATATTCAGTAATCACTATTTCTTTTTTTTCACCATTTGGTGTATACTCTAATGGTTTACTCTTGATCACCTTTAAGTGTTCATCTAAAACTTCTAGAAGTATTTTATTAGATGTAAATGTCATTACATCATCATTTTCATATTTGATGAGACATTCATTATATATCTGTAGGACTTTTAAAAATGTCGTATTTAGAGGAAAATTACTTTCATTCATAGCATTCTTTAACATATCGCAAGCAACAAGAATATCTGCTTTGAGAGATGTTTTTACAGCTTGAATAAATTTATCTTTTGCTTGGTCAAACGTTTTTCCACTCACTACAACATCAGTAAACTCCCAACCTTGCATGACTATGCCATCAGAATCTGATTCTAAAAATACGTGTAATTTTAACTCCATGATTATAATTTTTTGACTCGAGGTTAATATATTATTGCATATTTGCCTTATTACGGAATACGTCGAAATGATCAAAACTCCCAATATTAAATGGTATGTAAGAGTTGGGGTGCCAAAATATGTAGAATTCCAGTGCCTAGTAATTCCAACTGCGATCATTCTAGTTGTGCCTATAATGATGTGCAATGTATTCTGAACGTACATCGAATATCTGAGGCGGTATGCAATACCCACAAACCCAGAATTTTCTATCTGTCGGTACAATTTTTTCAACGTCAATATTTTTTTGTATTTTCTCGCTACTTAGATCTTCTTCAAGGAAAACTTTGCTAGGATCACATGACGTATCTGCAATGTGGTTTTTTCTCTCTTCTCCAGCAAAATCAATCAAAGACCCTACCTTTGAAACATATCTACATACATCACATACTACAATATACCTGCCATAACTGATATTCAGATTATGGCGTCTTAACCATGTTTTTCTAAGAAATTTTACAGGCTCTATTTTACCACATTCATGATTTTCCAACTGGATGTGTTCTACACAAAACCCACGCTTGCAGAATTTACATGTAAAATCATCAGGAAATGCTATGGTCATTTCACAATAATTACATTTTTTCAATCATCATCACACCAATAATTTATCGCATAGACCAATAAATCAACGAATCTTTAAGATATTCTTCGCCTAGACAATTATAACGATCTGTGTATTAGACCTTATGCATATCCATGTGCTATCTTTATAAACAATTCTAGCATTTTTCGTTAATCCTGCATAGCTTTCGCTAGGTGTGTACTTTCCGTTTCTGAAGAAAAGGATAACTATCCATACGAGGTTTACCCTCACAACCTTTCTTCATCCAATCGTTAGATCATGCCGCAGTTATTGACCGGAGTTTAATCTCCAATGCATANTGAGCGATGCAAGTTTTGTAAATAAACCATTTATTAAAAAAAATACTATAGAGTTGCGCAGTTATCAAAAAGATCTTGCATCAGATGCTAGTGCAAAGAACACTCTAATTGTGTTACCTACTGGTCTGGGCAAAACAATAGTTGCACTACACGTAATTTCAGATTATCTTCAAAAAGGAAAGGCTAGCATACTATTTCTAGCCCCAACTCGTGTACTAGTGAAACAACATACGGATTTTCTGTTATCAAATAGCACGATTATGGATGTTGGAATGATAACTGGTGAGGATACCATAGAAAAAAGACGAAGAGGATGGAGTGCAAATAGTATCATATGTGCCACTCCAGAAATTACTAGAAACGATCTAGCACGAGGGATAGCAAAGGTGGAACAATTTGGTCTTGTGATATTTGATGAAGCACATAGAACAATCGGTGATTACGCATATGCGCAGATTGCATCAATGTTGACTCTGAATACAAAAATTATTGGCATGACTGCAACCCTACCAAGTGAAAACATAAAGGCAAAAGAGATAACGGAGATGCTTCGGATACAAAAAGTCGCATTTAGAAATGAACAAAGTCCAGATGTAATGCCGTATATACAAAAAACGAATACAGAATGGATAAAGTTGGACTTGCCACAACAAGTCGAGACTGTGAGGGTCTTGGTAAAAAAAGCACTACAGGTTCGATACGATGCACTACAAAGATGTGGCGTAATGGTGGATGGAATGTCACTCTCTGCTCTTTTACGTCAACGACCGTACGTTTTGTACAGAAATCGTAGAGGTGCAAAGCCACTCTTTATGGCAATACGTATAACGTATGCACTAAACATACTAGAAGCGCACGGAATTACGCCATTTTTAAAATTCTGTGAGAGATCTAGAAAAAATCTGGTGCTGGAGCAAAGGAACTATTTGAGAACGATCCTGATTTTGTTCCCGCAATGGCACGTGCACGTGAGGCACAAGCAAAAGGCATAGAGCATTCAAAGATACCTAAACTGATAGAACTTTTATCAAATCTTGATGGCAAAGCACTTGTTTTTTCAAGTTATCGAGATTCTGTAGAGATGATACGTGCAAATTTGAAATCTGCAGGAATGAACTCTTGTTCACTCATAGGCAAGGCTGGTAAAGATGGCCTGAAACAGAAAAAACAGATAGAGACGATAGAAAAATTCCGTAATGGTGAATATAATATACTTGTATCAACACGAGTTGGTGAAGAAGGACTAGACATATCGGAAGTAAATCTAGTAATATTTTATGATAATGTTCCAAGCTCTATACGTTTTATTCAACGCCGTGGAAGAACTGGAAGAAAAGATACGGGTAAACTCATCGTCCTTATTGCAAACAAGACTATAGATGAAGCATACTATTGGATAGGACAACGCAAGATAAAACAAGCAAAAAACATGGGTGAAAAGATGGTAAAACATGTATTAGAAAATCCACGCCCTGATGTTCTTGACGCATATGTCTAGGCTAGTCGTTTTATCACATGGTATCCGAATTCAGTCTTAATTGGGTCTGATATCTCTCCAACTTTTAATTTGAATGCAGCCTCTTCAAATGGTTTTACCATGGCGCCGCGCCCAAAATAACCCAAACTTCCATCACGTTTTGCACTCCCTGAATCAATAGATCTGTTTTTGCACAAAGTACCAAATTTTTCTCCCTTTTCTACTAGCTCTAGTATCTCTTGAGCTTCGCTGAGTTTTTTGACCAAGGCATGTGAGCATTTTATCTTTGATGACATGGTTTTAGATTGTTAAAGTAGTATATTGACTTTGGCATATTTTTTGGGCAACTTTAAATTAAGATTATCATACGTATAAAATATGTCTAGATATTTTACAATAAAACAGGCAAATGATGCAATTCCACATGTAAAAGAGATGTACGATCATATAGTAAAGTGCAAGATCGAGATCATGCGTTTAGAGCAAGAGATCTCATCTTCTGATGGCTCTCTTGCTAGATATGTGCCACTTAAACAAAATCTAAACTCGGCGGCGACAAAATTTTATGATGCAATAGAAAAATTGGAATCCATGGGTGTACTCATAAAGAGCATTGATGATGGATTGTTGGATTTTCCAGCAGAACGATACGGTAATGAGATATGGCTATGTTGGAAATCTGGAGAAGATGGTGTAAAATTTTGGCACGAGAAAGATTCTGGATTTGGCAGCAGAAAACCAATAGAGATTAGCGACGAGTCGCTGATATGAGATGTTGATAAAACCATGGTTGAGACTTGTTAGACCAAGATTTCTACTTGCATCAGTGATCGCTGTTTTGGCTGGAATTGCAATCAGCTGGAGTTCTCTAAATCCATACACTGCAGCCTTGACAATGCTAGGGGTGGTGTTACTGCATGCGAGTGTAGATATGCTAAATGATTATTGGGACTTTAAACGTGGCATTGATACAAAAACAAAACGTACCCCTGCAAGTGGAGGAACTGGGGTATTGCCAGAGGGAATTCTAAAACCCAAAGACGTGCGTACCGTGGGACTTGGATTGCTTGTAGCTGGTGCCCTAGTGGGAGGATATTTTGTAATCATATCAGGACCTGTGATAGCAATATTGCTTGGATTTGCCATCATCTCGATCTATTTTTACTCTACTCGTATAGTTGATTCTGGACTTGCCGAAGTTTTTGTGGCAATAAAAGGATCCATGATAGTGATTGGAACTGTATTTATCCAACAGGGCATGATTACAACATCTGCTGTACACGTGGGGGCAACTCTTGGTATACTCTCGGCACTTGTTCTCTTTGTGGCATCGTTTCCAGATTATAATGCAGATAAAAGTGGCGGACGCCGGACACTTGTTATCGTATTTGGAAGAGCGCGAGCTGCTAAACTCTATTGGTTATTTCTTTTTGCATCACATATTGCACTCTTTTGCGGAGTATGGTCTGAGTCACTTTATCCGTGGTCTCTTGCATGTTTTATCACATTGCCACTTGCAGTGTATGCTGGATATGGTCTTGCAAAATATCATTCTTCAGATAATGTGGGAAAAGTTTTACAAAATACGATATTATATAGTCGAATAACTGGCATCATGCTAGTGGGTACGTTATTTGCATTTGCGGTGATCTGACCTTTCTAAATTAATAGTGGCATGTGAAAATTTCTCATCTTGGATAAATGGGTTTTGTGTAACTGCTGAGACCTATTCACAAGACTTGATGATGATCTTCTTTGGAGCATGAGGTCAACTACTCCATATTTTTGTGTGTAAATGTGTAACTTTCTTGATAATTATGGGCAGGGACGTGACATCATATAAAAAAAGCATTAAAATTAAAATAACCAACAAAATAATTTCCTGTGAATGATAACTGAACAACGTCAACTTTGGCAAGCCATAGAAGGTAGAATGCAACTCAAAGTACCAATATATCAAAGAAAATATAGTTGGAAACGAATTCAATGTGAACAACTATGGACTGATATTATCAATGCAGCTGAGGATGCTGAAACATTAACATATTTTATAGGTACTGTAGTGTATGTTGCTGAACCTACAAATCCTGGAGATGTGCCATGTTATAATATAATCGATGGACAACAAAGACTTACTAGTATATCATTATTATTAACAGCATTAAGCCGTTCGATAAAAAATACAGAATGTAAAATAGCAAAAGAAGAAATTGATGGACTATTATTAAATATACATAGGCCACAGCATAAACATAAGCTTATTTTAACACAAACTGATGAAAATACATTAAAGTGCATAATTGATAATGAAAGCTATCCCAAAGATTATTCAATTATATTAAAAAATAATTTTGAATATTTTGAAGGAATGGTTGAAAAAACAAATCTAGAATTGATATATAGAGGAATTCAAAAACTAAGTATTGTTCAGATTACTCTTGATGCGAAAGATAATTCACAACTCATCTTTGAAAGCCTTAACTCTACTGGGTTGGCTTTATCAAAGACGGATTTAATACGAAATTATATTTTGATGGATTTAGAATCTCGTGAACAGTTTGACATATATACTAATTATTGGCAACCGATGGAAAATAATTTTGATAATTATGCACATTTTGATGAATTCATGAAAGATTATTTAATAATTAAAAATCATAAGGTTATAAAAATAGAAGACATATATGCAGAATTTAAAAAATATCATAAACAAGAAAAAAGAAAAAAAACTAAAATAGAAGAATTAGTAAAAGATCTTAAATATCATTCTGAATTTTTCACAAAATTATTATATGATAAAAAAGAATCAGATCTAGAATTACAAGCGGCTATAAGAAGCATAAATGAATTAAACGCAAATGTTGTACGACCTTTTTTATTAAAAATATTGGTGTATCATGATGATAATTTAATTCAAAAAGAATCAGTCCTTGAAATTTTTTCAACCATTGAAAGTTATCTTTTACGACGTGCTGTTTGCAATCTTCATAGAGAAGGCCTTAATCAAATCTTACCACGGCTAATTAAGAAAATGGATGAACTCGTGGATAATAATTCTGAAGAAATTAAGGGTCTAATATTTGGTATGCTTAAAGATGGACGTAGATTTCCAGATGATGATGAATTTCACAAAGAATTTATGGCAAAAAATATGTATAATACAAAAATATTAAAATATATTTTATGTAAATTTGAAAACCATGAAAGGAAAATAAATAAAGAATATCAAAAAATTAGTTACGATGATCCAAATTATCAAAAAGAACACATAATGCCACAAAACTATAATGCATGGAAAGATGAATTAAATGCCGCAGACTTGTCAACTGCTGAAAAGCATGTACACCAAATAGGCAATCTCACACTAACTGGATATAATCAAAAGCTAGGTGATAAATCATTTCAAGATAAACTAAATATGTCTGGTGGTTTCAAACAAAGTCCATTATTGTTGAACCGATTCATTGCCACATTTACACAATGGAATACAAAAGAAATACAATCACGGTCCTCTAAATTAGCAACTATAGCATGTAAGATATGGAAACGGGAAAAACCATCACAAGAAATTTTAAATAAATATATCCCTAATAATATCGTACACGAATATACTGAAGAAGAATACTTTGATGGTGAACATACCCCAAATGAAATACCTAATTCTACAAGAAATCTATTTGATGATGCAAAAAATAGAATTTTAGAAGAATTTTTAGATATTATTTATAAACCCAAAAAAGCTTATTGTGTATTTTATCTTAATGACTCTCCAGTTTGTAGCTTGCGTGTTTTAAAAACATGTTTAAAAATAAATTATAATACAAATGAAAACCCTAGTCCAAATTCATCATTTGTTAAACATTTAATAGATAAAAATGGTAAAGTGACTGGGCATTTAGGTACTGGCGACTATGAATCTACCATAAAAGATAACGAAGATATTGAACACGCAGTATCTTTAATCAAAAAAAAAATCATTAATAATATAGACTAACAAATTAAAATGTTGTTGCATTATCTAGTCTGTTGCATAAGCTTCCTAGTATTGAAAATGTCAGGATGTGATTTGGGTACAAAAACTCGAGTTATGCAACTAAGTAATCGCATGTATGAAGTCACGTCTCTGCCTATAATTATCAAGAAAGTTCCACATTTACGCACAAAAATACAGAGTAGCTGACCTCATACCCTCGCATACATCAAATTTATAAATATACACAACAAAAAACAAAATCATGCCAACAGATCCAGTATGTGGAATAGAATTTGACGATAAAGTAGCAGCGGATTTGGCAATAACGCACGAGCACAAAGGTAAAACATATTATTTTTGTTGTAATGGATGCAGACGTATATTCCTAAAAAAACCACGTAAATGGAAAAATAAAGATTAGATTGGATATGCGCCACACATACGACAAAATTTTGAATTTTTCATAACATGTCCATTGCATTGTGGACACTCTCCTCCAAAAGGTGGTTTGTGTCTCTCTCTGTATATTTTATAATAATAAAGCGACTCTTTACTTTGTAATGTGACACCATCGTCTTTACGTATACGATCTGTTTGTACTATAAAATCATCATCGCTGATGACTTTGTCAAAATGTGCCACAAGTCCAACAGTTCCTGCTCCATCTTGCATCGCCGCTTTTTGTCTCCATGCTATAGAATGTGGTATGCTTGATTCAAATGCTTTACGCAATATCCATTTGCCATACATCTTGCCATCTTTATCTCGAACTTTATATTCTGCATTTATTGACTTTGCAGTTTTTACCACACTCTCATCTAAAAATGGTGATACAATACTCATTCCAAATTTTTTAGCAATTATCTGTGAGGTAAAATGCATCACACCCCAAACTCGTTCAAGCTCTGATTGTAATCTCTCCAAATCCAATCTCTCCATAAACTTGTATCCTGCAAAGAGTTCATCTGCACCATCACCGGTCATGATATTTTTCATACCAAACTCTTTTGCTTTTACAAGCAGCAGATACATGACTGCTGCATTACGAACTTCAATATTGTTAAAATTTTCTAAAATTCCAACACTCTCTTTTGCAGCATTTACAAGCTCTGTTACACTAGGGCGCAGCATCACTAGTTTTAGATTACAGTGTTTTGCAGCCTGCAAGCAAAACGGTAGATCTGGTGATGCAAAATCACTAGCTGCAACGGCAAGTGCTGGTGGATTTTTGTGTGATATCAGATGGGCCAAGATTGTGCTATCTAGACCTCCAGAAACTGCAATACAGTCAAAATCTGACTTGGATACTGCATTTTGTATAATGTGTGCTAATTGTTGTGCACTAATCATGTACTGTATTGGCCTAGTACAAACTTTAAATTCTTTCCAAAAACATACCAAATATGCTACTTCCTGCGGAGATTGAATCAAAGACTCTCATACCTGCATTGCGTGCGATCATTGCAAAAAATCTAGCAACCGAGCATAAAATACGAGAAGATGAGATATCAAAGATGCTCGGAGTAACACAAGCTGCAATCAGCAATTACATTCGTGGAACACGTGGAGACCCAAAAATGATATCTCAAATAATGGAAAATGAGCAAATTTCAAAAATGGTTGGCGAGCTCTGTGATGGTCTTGCATCTGATATGGCATACACTCCATCTAGTCTCTCTAAATTTATAGGATTATGCAACTATATCAAATCTAGTCTGATCATATGTGATATTCACCACAACCTTGAATCGAATATAGATGAAAAAGTGTGTAAAGAATGTGAAAACATGCTTTTAAAAGGTCCAGGTTCTACATACTAGGATTTTGTTAGAGTAATTTGTATCGTACTAATCATACGACCCATTGTCTTTGGAATGTCACTATTCAATACAATACGTTCTACCTTTGAATTACCTTTTAACAGTCTCTCGGTAACAATGTTTGCTACGGTAACTGCACTAGTTATTGTCTCTCCACGTCCTTTAAGAATAACTTTTTTATGTTTACCTAAAATCTGCAAAACGTTGATGGCATAACCCATAACTTGACGACCATCTTTAACGACATAACTTATAGAGTTGTTATCTTGTATCGTCATTGTCATACACATTCTACTCTATTCAACTTTGGATCACTTGAACGCCTCGATACCGATATTTTGATAGTCGCCATTTGGCAACGTTCTTTTTATTACAATCGGTATAACTCTGCGCTTTAATTCTTCCATGGCAATCTCTAGCGATGTATGTGCATATTCTGGTATAGGTATGAATGTTGGAGCTCCAAGAGAAAGTTGTAAAGCTCTCGCTCCAAGTATTCTTGCTTTTTCAAATCTAGTCAACGTGGGCGGGCCTATGGAGATCTCTTTCTCAAACGTCATCTCTAGTGGGTCATGTGGTGTATCTGCTTCTACCACATCTCGCGTTTCAATCTCTTTTAGCTTTTTATCCAATTCTACCTGTTGTTCATCTGAAAGGGTACCGCCGTTTTCAATTAGCTTGCGATACATGGTAAGAGATTTTGCAAGCCCCAAATCAATCGTAGCCTGTGACTCTTCATGAACAGCATCCTGTGAGGCATTGGTATTATCTGACAAGTAATATACATCCTATGAACCTAGTTTATAATCGTATATGATAAAAAAATATCATGCCATATATTGCATAAAAAACGAGTTTATGAATCCATGTGTAACCTTGACCTAGTCGTTAAGACATATAGACTTGATCACTGATGATAATGTATGACTAGAACAGGTTTCTCAGATACTGTACGCAGAACCATTCTAGTTGATCTACAAAGTGCACAAGTATGGAATATTCTTTCACATATAACAAATCTGTGGTGGGCAGTAGGAGTTCAAAAGACGCTACCACTTGCAGGCCCTTTGAGAGGGTTTGGTTCTAGCAGAGTTATATCGTTCAAATCTGGTCAGATGGTAAGAGAGACGATAATCGGTTGGAAACCAAAAGAGTACCTCTCGTATGTTGCAACGAGTGGACTTGCAATACAAGCATACCATGCAACTATATCCATCAAACCTGTCAAAAAAAAGACTCGAGTTACGTGGGAGTCTGTTTTTGCAGACAAGGATGAGCGAGCAGTTGAAAATTTTAAAAAAGAGATTGGGGTATTTTATTCGGATTCATTACGCCAATTGCGCAACAAGTTTTAATTTACAGATTTCCTTGTTTTATATCATTTAGGCATTTTACAATATCTTCTTTTGATATTGGAATCGGGTTTGGATCCAAATGTCCTCTATCTGTCATTACAGTATCAGCTGCTTCGTTGACATTTGCTTTCAAGTCCATCTTTTCAAATCCAAGTTTATTGACAATCTCTTTAAAGCGTTCATAAAATTGTGATCTGTTGTGTTTGTGCGCTATCGTGGTACATGATGAGAGAGAGTATCCATGAGGAACTCCTTCGTTTGAAAACACGTACGAGAGTGCATGTCCAAGAGTTGTAGAACAGTTTCCAAATCCAATACCAGACAACATTGAACCATATGGATACATTTCTGGTTTATCATTCATGATTGCATCATACAAAACATCAAAGGCTTGTTTGCACATGGTTTTAGTAAAATCGTTTCCAAGCTTGCTATCATATCCTTCAGTTGCCTGTGCACATGCATCACACACAGAATTGTTCAATATCTGCTGTGGCGTACCATCCATAAAGTAAGAGTCTACCACTGCTCTATCCGCTAAAAATTTGTCTTCTCGAAGCAGTTTCTTTTTACCGTCAAACTTTAACACACAATAGGTTGTCATCTCAGCTCCAGTACCAAAAGTAGTTGGAATGAGAATCTTCTCTTTACCCATCTCTGGAGCAGAATATTTTACAACATCCATCGAACTTCCACCGCCAAGCCCTATGATTGCAGAAGGGTCTTTGGATTTGAATTCAGATATGACATTCTTTACATCGTCTATGGACGGTTCTGGGGTAATCTTGTCGTACAACATATAGTCTTTGATTCCCATTCGATCCAACCACTTGCTAGATAGCGCAGGTGGAGCGGTGGTAACAACTAGGGCATTTTTTGGATATTCTGCTTCTGTGAGGGAATTTTTGCCAAAGTTGATCACCTTTGGTATTCTTAACGTATGCACATACTGTTTGTGATATGTATTATTATTATACCTTACAATTACTTGACTGCACAACTTTTGACTACATACATGTCAGCTGAAATCCGTACCGTAAACAATATGATCAAATTCCACGTGAATCATCTCTAATGTGGTTTGGTTTCACCAATAAACCTCAATTAGGGAGTGATCTATTTGTTTAGGATTGAGTTTTGTCTGTGATATGTAGGCAGATTGTGCAACCAAGTATACACCAATCAGTATCCACTATTATGGATTTAATAAGTCATAAGCAAGTTAAAACCAGTACATTCAGAGACAGAAGTCAGGGTCTTGAATATTGTTCACATATTATTAAAGATCATAAATTGATATGAATAATAAAATAAAAAAAGTGGTTTTGTTTGGTTATTCTTCTTTAAAAGTAACCGTATTTTTAGGTGCAGGCTTACTGCTAACTTTTTTGCAAGATTTACCACTAGGTGTATCTTTACATTCATAAATTCTGTTCTTTTTCATATTGTAACCTGATATACTCTTTATATATATAGTTTATTCTTTTTAGAAAGTAAACTTCAAATTAATATGTACTCCATCTCTATATCGGTATGAGGTCACGTCCTTGCCTATAATTATCAAGAAAGTTCCGCATTTACGCACAAATAGAGTAGCTGACCTCATACCTACATCGATGTATCTAAAATTCGATATACATATATTAACACGGCTCTGTCCATGAATAGCACCAAAAATTCGCCGTAACACTTTTAGATCATGGTTTCATACGACCGCAAAAACTTTTGATCAGTAGATCAAATCAATTTTAATGAAATTATCAAAGCACAGACGAAAAGGAGAATTCGACAGAACACAAAATATGTTGATCACAGTATCTATGAAAGCAAGAAAACAAGGGATAAAGCCATGGGATTCAAGTCCGTTAGGACAACATGGCTTTGACCCCATCGGAATGGCAACCTGCCTTGTCTTTAAGACAATGCGTCAGTTGTCATTCGATGAGCTTGTAGACTATCTAAAAGACACACCAAAATTACTAGAATCCCTCTACTTAAAAAAAGTACCTTCAAGATCTGCACTACATGCATCTTTTTGTAGAATTCGAGAAGATTTTATCACGTGGATACATCAGCAGACCTGGTATGAAAGGTACTCTGTATGGAGATTCTACTGGATTTGCAATAAATGGTCAACGTACATGGTTGGATGCAAAAAATGGTATTAGTTCTAGGCGTGATTATCGCAAACTACACATTGTGAGAGCAAAAAATGGTATGATCATAGCACATGTGGTTACTGATGGAAGACGTCATGATGCACCTGTATTTGAACAAATGTGTAAAAAAATACCACAAGGTTCAGGCTATGTGATACTTGATGCAGCATATCTTTCACATACTATATGCACACTCATCGAAGATATGGGACGCATTCCTGTAATAATGCCAAAAAAAAATATTCGTGTAAAAGGATTTGATGCAATGGGCAGGATGCTCCGATGGCATCGTGATGATTTACAAGGATTCTTGAAAATATATCGCAAACGTAGTAATGTAGAATCTACGTTTTCATCTATGAAAAGAAGACTATCTGGTACCTTGAGTGCACGCAAGCTTGATACACAGAAAATTGAATTGGGCTTTTTTGTCTTGTGTCATAATCTTCACGTATTGGCAACGATCTAACTCTGGTAACGGATATTGGATTCGTCTCTCTAGCCTTGGCTATACTCAAAAATCTAGATTTGTGTATTTTGATGGTTTGAGTGATTTTGATATCGTTAATTTGGATGTGATTGCAGGTAAATGTGTTGGAATTATTGATGAATTCTCGTATTCATGGACAGAGCCTATTAACACGACTTTGTTTCATTACTAATTTTTGTACATGCCATTTCACATATACTGCGCTACACTTTTACCTCATACCATGTCTTTACCTCACATCATTCTCCATATCTATGATTTTGTTGTATGTATAATGCGATCTCTTGACGCATATTTGTCCAGTTTTTTGCCATTACTGCATCACCATAGACGCGTTTGAGTGTGGAGAATGCAATCTCAGCTGCTTGTCTTTTGCCATAATTATTATCCTTTAACCATTTTTTTTGATTTTCTAATCTTTGATTACGATCAAGCTTTGAAATATATTTGTGGCCACCACCAAGCTGTGCATCTACTAATTTCTTTCGAGCCATACACCCACGAGATCTACCTGATGAGTTTATCATTACTTTAAGAACTGGTTTTACACCATTTTTGATGCAACAGTTTACATTTTGTTTTGTAGCATAAATTCCATCTCCAAATGCAGTTATGCCTGTTCCAGGTTTTTTATTTTGTTTTAAACGAGTTTGTTTATTACATGCATCTATGACTTTTTGCAATAGTTTTGGAAATTGTGAGAGCTCTCCAGTGTGTTCATCAGTGATTGTCATTGCTATGATTTTTTTATCATCTGCGTTTACTGCCAGAGTTATTCGGATAAATCCTAGACGGATATTCCATTTTATACGTCTCCATTCTCCACCTTTACTACCTTTGAACCCACTGCCATCAAATGCTACGTTTATTTTTTCCACATTACCTGTTAATGAGTTTGAAAATGTAAATACACCATCGTCTTCATCATATCCTACATTAATGACAGAGATTCTGCGCCATAATTGAACAAAACCTATGGAAAATTCTTCCTGTATTGATTTTGTTAATAGGCCATCCATTTGTCTGTATCCAAGACCAAATAATGATCTTAGGAATACCATCTGCTGTATCAAAGATTGTGGGCATGTGAAAGGTTTGCCATTTTTGTTTTTGTTCATGTTTTTAATCTCTGCCCACAATTCATCATGATTTGAATCTAGAACTAACTGTTTGCCTTGATTGATGTATTTTCTGTCTTTGATGTATGTCAATAACTGTGATGAGTTATTACTGATCTTTTTGTCTTTCGGTAGTCTTCAAGTATTCTAGGCATGGTTATGAAACAAAGTCATTAACACGATCTCTTTTTAAAGATTATTGGATAAATCGGATTATTTCGATCATATAATTCTAGAAATATTAAATACACTTCACCAATCATCAGGTCTCAGATATAGTAATCTTAAAACAAAATTGAATGTATCTGATACTTCATTAGTAAATCGTCTCAATAAATTAAAACTTGCAGATTATATAATTCCTCAAGTAACAATTAATGAATTTGGAAAGAATAATGTAGTTTACGTTTTAACCAAAAATGGTGATAAATTAGTCGATAAACTAAATATTAAAGAACTTATACAAAATGTTGAATCTCAACTAGCAGATTAATTTTTCATGTTGGTATTTTATAGACATCTTCAACTTAACATCCCCATCTGAAAATGCCAATCGTGTAGCTAGCGTTTTATTATCAGTGCTCATATGCGATCTGCAATAATCATGACAAATCCTCGAATATCTGAGAAACCATTTTTTAACACCTCGTATGATTCTCCTCTGCCTCCAACCTCTGTATTACATCTTGTTATTTTTATCGCCGACTAGATGAATGTGCCATTATCTTTTACATTAATGGCAGATATTCTTCCACATTGATATTCTTGTATTGATTTTGTTAGTGGGCCATCCATTGTCTATATCCAAGATTGTGGAAATGTAAAAGGTTTGTTATTTTTGTTTTTTGATGATCCAAGTATTCTAGAAAGGTTGTGAAAAAGTCAGTGTATACAAACACTATTTTATACAAAACCCAATCCAATACTGCTGTGATAAAAAATCGTATCTCTCTTGAATCCTCTTTACCTCGCTCTAGATATACACTTGATCTACTTGAATTAGGCTTGAATGCTGCAAAACCTGAAAACTTTGTTCCACTCTACCTTGGTGATGTATCTGGCAAACGCGTACACATCATCGCATACGGCAAGGCAGCATACTCTATGGCACAGATAGCCTCCAAACATGTCATAGTGGCAGGAGGCATAGTTGTAATGCCACGAGGCAGAGTTTTACAATCCTTGCCTAGACTAGAGATACGTTATGCAGCACACCCGATACCAGATCGTTCTAGTGCGTTTGCAGCACGTGCCATTTTGAGATATCTTCAGCAATTGAGCTCTACAGAACGAGTGTTATTCCTAGTATCTGGTGGTGGCTCTTCACTACTCTCAATGCCTGCTCCCCCACTAAGCCAAAATGATGCATCAGATACAACACGCATACTGCTTGCATCTGGTGCAAAAATATCTACAATAAACTGCGTGAGAAGACACATCTCTCAAGTGGCTGGAGGCAGACTTGTATCATCTATGCGGTGCAACGGAGATGCTCTGATAATGTCAGATGTACAAGGTAATCACATGCAAGATATATCGTCAGGTTGTACAGTACTAGATGATACAAGCTATGATGATGCACTAGATCACATATGGCGTCTGCGTATTCAAACACAGATACCAAAATCTGTAATAAAGCATCTCATCTCTGGCTCTGAGGGTCTTGTATTGCAAGGACCTACAAATACACGTGTTAAAAACCACATTATTGCAACTAGTGCAGATTGTGCCAGAGTGATTGCACGTAACGCTAGATTGCAAGGATTGCATACACAAACAGTAAAGATATTTGGTAACGTGTGCACAGAATCTGAAAATATAGTACGTCGTACAAACTCTAAAAAAGATTCATGCATTGTTTTTCATGGCGAGCCTACTGTAAATGTTGTTGGAAGAGGCAGAGGCGGGAGAAACCAAGAACTTGTACTGCGACTATATGCATTGTATAAAAAAGCTAGAGTACGATGTATGATTGCATCGGTTGGAACTGATGGCATAGATGGAAACACAAAGTATGCTGGAGCTATAGCAGATACTGCACGCTCGTGTAACACAAAAGAGATGATGCATCTTTTAAAAGAAAACAACTCTGCAGCTTTTTTTACAAAACATGGAGGTCATGTATTGACCGGACAGACAGGGACAAACCTTGCTGATGTTGGATTTGTTATTGTGCGGAAAACTTGGCAAGCTCAACCTCTGCAGGATTGACCTCATCTGTATCACACACGTATGATATTTTTATACTGCGCTTTTTTATCAACTCGCTGATAAAGTGAGTCTTTTCGGCAATTATTCTACTAGATGATTTACTCTGCGTACACAATGATGGAGCCCTCTTTGGCGTTGTAACGATACGGGCATACTCGCCGTTTTTTATTCGAAACGTGCCAATACACCAAAACAGCCCTACATGAACTGCAACGTACGTTGACTCTTCATCATGGCATCCATGATATGTTAAAGCATGTTGCCTACTCTCAAGTGCTGTCTGTACTCCAGTCATATCTTTATGTGCCCACACAATATGTTGCCCGTCGCCTGCAGCATAGATGATATGGGGCATGAATACCAAGATAATCTTACCCAATTTGTCTATATATTTTGAATATGCCCTTTTTGATCAGTTTGTACTATCATCATGTATGACAGAGAGTGTATTCTTTACTAGGATGGTAGACTCGTTAGTCGAGATGTCATCTAGTGACCCTGAACTAGCCGACGGCATAAAATGGCTGGACATGCAGGCGCAGAACAAGGGAATCTCTTTTTACGAGATGATATTCAATGTATTATACCAACATGATGTCAACTCGAGAGTAAGCAAGTGGAATAAAACACGCAACTAGTCTACACGAAGATCTAGTGATTTATACTCGCACCCTTCAGGTCCACAATATTTTCCTACATAGACGGCCTTTGGTCTATACAATGCAGGTTTTGGAGCAGCTTCGGCAAATTTCTCTTCTATTATGTGTGCAGTCCATCCTGTTGAGCGCGAGATGGCAAATATCGGTGTGTTTAGATCCATCGGTATATTGAGCATATAATATACTGACGCACTATAGAGATCAACATTTGGATAAATGTCATTACCTTTGAGTCTCTTCATCTCGATAGTTGTTACATCTTCGATCATCTTGCTTATCTTAAACCATGGTTGTCTAGTTTTTTCTGCAAGCTTTGATGAGAGTTTTTTTAGAATACGAGCCCTAGGATCATGCGTTTTATACACTGCATGACCCATTCCCATGACACGTTCTCCTACTGCTAGCCTATTTGTAATCCAGCTCTTTACATTCTCTTCTGATCCAATCTCCAATAGCATGCGCATTACTTCATAGTTTGCACCTCCATGAAGCTCGCCACTCAACGCTCCTATTGCAGCACTACATGCTGAATACATGTGTGCTCTTGTAGATGCCACTTGCCGTGCAGCAAAAGTCGATGCGTTAAAAGTGTGATCGGCGTGAAGTATGAGGCACACATCGAATATATCTGCAGATTCTTTGTCTGGCTTTTCACCTGTCAACATGTACAAGAAATTGGCAGCATGTCCAAGTTTAGGATCTGGATCGATTATCTCTTTGTTGTTACGTATGCGCTGCCAGCTAGCAACTATGGTGGGAACTTTGGCAATAATGTTTATCGCTCGATCATAGCTTGCCTCTTTATTTGAAAATTCTTCATCGTAATATCCAGCCAAGGCTGCAACAAACGCTTGTAGCATATCCATGGGGTCTGCATCTTTACGCCAGTTTCCCATGTTTGTCTGCATCTGTTTTGGAATCTGCCTTGAATTTGTCAGCTTTGAGACAAACTCATCGTAAAGAGTAATTGTGGGTAGTCTATCATGCAACAATAGATACGTTGTCTCTTCAAATGTAGATTTTTTTGCCAAATCATCGATATCATAACCGCGGTAAATGAGCCTTCCAAGTTTACCATCGATATTGGATATCTTTGTGTCTGCCACTGGTATGCCTCGCAGACCTGTATTCTTTGTTCCTAGTGACATGAATTAACTTTAATGAATGCCATATTTACATTTTTGACAAGAGAACATGTGCCTAGAATTAGTAAAAACACAAAATCTCACGACTCGTATACACGAGTTTATCCTTTTTGTAGATGACAAATCTGAATATATACAGCACGTAAACTTAGTAATTTGTCTAATATCACAACGCTGCCATGTATAACCAATTTTAACAAAAAAACTACATGTCAGGAACTGAACGCCATTACCAAAAGAGCATAGATGATATGATACTTGCCGCAACTGGTAAAGAGCTCAAACGATTACAACGCATCGACATTGAAACACAAAAGAATGGAAGTACATTTTATGAGTCATATGCGATGAGCGACCAGACTTTTGAAAAACTATCGACTAGAAAAAACAGGTAAATTTAGTTTAAATGAGGCTAATGCAGGATCTTGAATGTGGCGACCACTAGAAAGAGTATTGTAAAGAAAAAACCAACAAAGACACTCACAGTATGTCTCTCACACAAAGAAGATGCAGATGGATTAAGTGCAGCATCCTTGATTAGACAAGCATTTGGTGGCAAGACTATACTAGTAGATTACCCTGGACAGATGCAAGCATTGGAGGAGATTGCCGCAAATGAAAAACTAAAAGCGCTGTACATATGCGATTTGGGTTTAAACAAACATACACAAGAAAAGTTTGCACATATACTAGAAACTTTGAGAAAGAAGCGAGTAAGCATAACGTATATAGATCATCATGATCTAGACCCAAAGATCAAGCGTCGTCTAAAGGCTGCAAAGGTAAACGTCATACATGATACTGCCGAATGTGCTACAGTTTTAGTATATACTGCATTTTCTAAAAAACTCAACGCACATGCGCCGTTTATTGCAGCGTGTGCTGCAGTAACTGATTATATGGATGATCGAACAGAGAGCTCAAAGTTACTTGCAATGTATGATCGACAGTTTGTTCTAGCAAACGCAACTGCACTCACATACAACATTGTAGGACATCAAAAAGAGATGGACTTTTTACTAGATCTTGTTAAGAGTTTAGCCTCATCTAAATACCCACACGAGATAAAAGGATTTTTTGATTTTGCTCAAACACAAGTGGCAAAGTTGGGGACTGTGATTGCCTTGGTACGTAAAAAGATGAAAGTATTGACAAACCTTGCATACATGGAGGTAGATGATATGGGAGCTAGTGGAGCTGTAAACTTTGTACTAGGACTTTCAGGAAAAGATGTTGGCATTGCATACAAAGAACGCATAGACCATGGAATATATGCCATCTCGATAAGAGGATCATCCAAATGTAAAATACATCTTGGCCGTCTCGTAAATCACACGGTGGATAAATTCGATGGTTCTGGCGGTGGTCATGACAAGGCATGTGGTGCTACAGTGCCAAAAGAAAAAATAGGTGCTTTTATCAAAGAGATGAACAAAAATCTTGCAAAGAGCAAGACCTAGGTGTGTATTTGAACGATGGCATCTACCTCAGTCATCGCATCAAGTGGCAAAGACATGACCCCAACAGCTAAACGTGAATGACGCCCACGCTCACCTAGTATCTCGTAAAAAAAATCAGATACTGCATCAATTACATTTGGATGTGATTTGAACCCTGGCTCTGAATTCACAAATCCATTAATGCGAACAATTCTCTTGATCTTTTCAAGAGAGCCTAGTTCTTTTTGTAGCTGGGCTAGTATGTTTACTGCACATAATTTGGCTGACTCTTTTGCTGTTGAAATATTTGACTCTCCTACTTTGCCTGTATATTTTACCCTGCCATCTAGCATGGGTATCTGACCTGATACAAACGCCATTCCATCTGCCACTATAACTGGCATATATGCACCTGCAGGAGTAGGCGGGTCAGGTAGTATTATGCCCAACTCTATGAGCTTTTCATCGATCATACAACCTGCCATTGATGTGGGGATTTTATACCTAACGCAACACGACTCAAGATCATCTTGATATTGTCAACAATTACTTTATGATATCTCACTTGTGGACTCATACCTTGTATCTTGAGATCGAGCATACAAGAAAATTTATCACACGGCGGTAATTAGGCACGCATATAAGACTGTTAAATATGGCAAATATTGGAAAATGCCTCAATCTGGTATTGTAAAGTATAACGTAAAACTATCATATGAAATAGATGGTCTAGTCGAGCGTGCTGATATAATAGGTGCCATATTTGGACAGACAGAGGGACTGTTGAGCCCAGAGATGAATCTAAACGAGTTACAACGCATCTCCAAAGTAGGACGCATTGAAGTTCGTTCAAAATCAACCACAAATACAACCACAGGGCATGCCATTATACCAATGAGCACAGATATTGACACATGCTCGCTCATCTCTGCAGCCGTAGAAGGAATAGACAAAGTTGGACCATTTGACTGTAAATTTAGCCTCGTATCAATTGATGATGTACGTGCTGCCAAGAGAGATGACATTGTAAAAAGAGCAAAGGAGATCAAACGCAGATGGAAGACAAAGGCAATCAGCGAAGGAGATACAATGCTAAAGGATGTGCACGAGGGTGGTGCAGGAAGAGTACGATCATATGGATCTTCCAAATTACCGTGCGGTTCTGGTATAGAATCTTCTAGATGGATAATACTTGTAGAAGGAAGGGCAGATATCATAAACCTATTACGTTCTGGATATGATAATGCAATAGCAATACAAGGTGCAAAGATAGATGATTCGATAATTAGCCTTTGTGAAAAGAAAGACAAAGTTGTGGCATTCCTTGATGGGGACAGATCAGGTGGTTTTATACTAAAAGAGTTGAAATCAATGGTGCACATTGATGTGGAACTACAAGCAGATCCAGGAATAGAGGTTGAAGAGCTCACACCAGAGCGTATATCTGAGATATTGGATCCTATTGCAAAGACCATAGTCGAAGGTAATGTAAAACCTACGGTAAGCGTTGAAAATGACCAACTAGTATCTATCGTATCAAAGATGTATGAATCAATAAGTGGCTCACTAGAGGCTATCACACTTGATTCTGATGGTTCTGAAGTATTTCGCACACCAATAAGCGACCTTGTCAAAAAGATAACAGGTCAGACTGGCATAAAATATCTCATACTAGATGGAATAATAACACAGAGGCTATATGATACAACAAAAGATGCTGGAATCGAGTTCATTGTGGGTCATCGTATAGCAAATGTCACTAGTACATCTGATATGGTAATCAAAACATTCTCAGATCTAGGCATCGAATCCTAAATTGGCCGAATTAAATACACACCATCTTTTATCACTAGCACATCTTCTTTCAATGGGAGCTGGCTCTAATTTTGTACGTGTCACAACTGAATCTCTTGGAAAGGCTATAGGCCGCTCACAACAGGCTGCATCGACTCATTTGGCCAAATTGGAAGATGTTGGATATGTAGAGCGCACAATACGTGGCGGCAAAACATACGTAATGGTGACCAAAAAAGGTGCCACCAAAGTAAGACAGATCTCTGCAACAATCTCAAAATCACTAGCACCTAAAAATAACAGTGGGAGGATACTCTGGGGAAAAATGTCATCGGGAATTGGTGAAGGTGCATACTATATGTCACTTGAAGGATATGTTGAACAGTTTAGGAAAAAGATCGGTTATGTTCCATATCCTGGAACCTTGAATGTGAAATTAGATGATAGATCAAGTATGGCTACACTAGACATGGTAACATCTGAAGAATCCGATGCCTTGATAGATGGCTTTTCGGATGGAAAGCGCACGTATGGTTGGGTAAAATGTTATGAATGTATTTTGGGCGGAAAAAAATGCCATCTGATAAGATTAGAGCGAACACATCATGATGATGGACTAGTTGAAGTAATATCAAAGATGAATCTTCGACGCGCATGCAAACTATATGATGGATCCATGGTGGAAATTCTCATACCATCTCGGAAAAATTAGAGACCGTGTATCTCTGTATCATACTCTTTACGAATCTCAGAGCTAGACATATCGGGCATAGGAGATTGGAGTCTTGCTACGCTTGTGTGTAATCCACGTTTGATACATCCATCTAGTATTGTCTTTTCTTGATGTGTTTGATCATAACCTAGTGCAACAATATCTGGATCTACAATCTTTACTGTCTCAAAGATGTCTTTTTCACTACCAATCATACACACATCTACCATACTAATCGATGAGACTAGAATTTGACGTTGCTCTTTGGTGTGCAGTGGAGTGCGTTTTTTTCCTTTTTCTGCCATGAGGTCTGTGGCTACAACCACTATTAACATATCTCCAAGGTTTTTGGCTTCATTTAACGTATGAATATGTCCTGGATGTATTATGTCAAAGACACCGCCTGCCAATACTAAACGTATGCGAGATCTACCAAGTTTTGTAATTTTACCATCTTTTACATACCCTATCTTTGAGAGGTGATTCATCTCTTTAGATGATGGAGTGTGCCTTTTTGCTCCAAGTGATGATGCTAGTATATCTACCAATAATTTCTTTTCAGATATTGTCATGAGTAATGAATGGGAATTTGGAGTTTTTAATTTATCGCATTGATATAGTAAGGAGCAAAAGTCTTTTGAGATTCACATTTACCTAGTCTGTTGCAAGCTTCCTAATATTGAAAATATCTAGATATGGTTTGGGTATAAAAACTCGAGTTATGCGGCCTAGTAATATCAAGTAGATTACTTTGATTCAGAATACGAGTCTGAATCAGTAGTGTTTACTTTTTCTAATTTATCTAATCGAACTTCTATTTTTGGTATTTCATAAGCATGAGTACGTGTAAGCTGAAACATATGATCACTTGTTTTAGTCCAATTTGAAACATTAGATAATTCTTTTCTAACAATTTCCATATCTGCTTCAATTTTACTTAATCTATAATCCATATCATCAAATCTCTTTGCGATATATGTACTAGTTTTATCAAATTGTTTTGCGATATGCTTAGCATGACTTTCAAACGCAGAATTAATTTGATGTATCAATTGACTAATTTTTTCAATATCTCGTTTTTTTCCATGATCAGCTCTAGATTCTAGTACATCTATTCTATGTTCAATACTCTGTTTTTCCATAATGTATTATACCGTATATCACGTTATAAACATACCATATACTTTTTTATATATGATCTACTGATATGCAACAAACAATCTGATTTCAGAAAACTCCCATAGATGCACCAGAAAAGTATGGGGTTACGTACATGCCCATAATTATCAAGAAAGTTCTATATTTGCACAAAAATAGAGTAGCTAACCTCATACGAACCAATTGGATATAATCTTATATGACATAATTATGTTTTATTGAATAATAGAAAACAAATGGTCTGAACGTCATTATAAAGCAGTTGAAAAAACTGAGAAAAATTTCAAAACCCACACCAAAGATCAAGAAAAAGAGTTTTAATACAATTTTGGCATATTGTAAGTATTTAGATGTGGATCATTCCAACATGTGCAGATTGGAATAAACACTTTGAATATAGTAAACCGCCATGATCTTATCAAACGATAAAGTATCCCATGATCCTGAAAAGAGTAAAGGCTACATGCTGTTTAACTTTAACCGATGCGAGATATTTGAAAAACCCAAATTATGTATAAAGAAAATTGCATTTTATTGATTGTCTAAAATCCTCTACCAGCACTTGACATCAAGGGATTGAAATCAAACAGGCAAATTTCATCTAAAAGTGGCACAAAATAATCGATGCTAGTTTGATGCACCAGCTGGCTCCAAACCTCGTGCAATTCTAACTGCATCAGCCAAACCATCTGCATAACCTATGCATAAAACAGCAAGATCCTCTTGACCATCATCCAAAAACTGTTTTGCATCATCTGTATACCTAGATGCACCATCCAACACTTCTTCAAGATGCGCATCACCTTTGCATAGTTTTTTAGATTCTGATATTGCATGCTCTATCATGGGTACATATTTTTTGAGCATCTGTTTTGGAATACTAGGAGTTTTCTGAGAGTTATCTGATGGTGCATCAATACACTCTGCAAGTGCATTTATTGCATCTGACTCTGTAAAATGTAGACTACTTGGTATAATCAAAGCATGTGGGGGATTGCCAAATTCTTTTTTAATAATGTGGGATATATTCCCTGCAACAATTCTTTGATTCTGAGAGCCAATTCTTGATGCAACCAAGCAAAAAGTATCTTTAATTATGACTCTTCTACGTTGACCTTTTTCTGCCTCTTGTAAAATTTTCAACGCATCTACAGGATCTAAAAAATAATCCTTGTCTTGATTGTACTCTAGGAGCAATATAGTATGTGCACCTTGGATCATATTCTTGTATATGGTATAATATGGTGTTGTAGATTGATTTGACTCGCTCATAATCGTGACAGTCTTTCCAATTTTGTATTGATGCAAGCCACATTCTCCAACCATTGCAGTCAGGACTGAAGCTCCGTGTATGGTACCTGTTTTTATGCCACTAGTTATGGCTCGAGTGCGCAACTCTGTATGCGTGGTTGCCACATATGGATCCCCCCAAGAGATCAGCACAGCCGTTCCAGTCTTTGAAACATTTAAAATCTTGTTACCATCTTCAACTGCCCATCGTTTTATAGCATGTGTTTTACCTAGTGCCAATTTTTCAATCTCTGCAAAATATTCTATTCCAGTTGGACTAGTAAATTGTTCAACAAATACTGCATCCGACTTTGATATTACATCTTTTGCCTGCATTGTCAGTGACTGTACTCCAGCAAGTCCTGCACCGACAAACCAAAGCATCAGTTACGCCTTCTATCGTGTAATCGTTTAAGGTGACTCAATACACACTTTAAAACAGTTATTCCCTGAAGATACTCGCTAGCTGATACAGACTCGTTGGCAGTATGCGATGCATGAGGATCTCCTGGACCATATGTGACCACTGGTACGTTGAATCTATGTCCAATTACATTCATGTCTCCAGTACCTGTCTTGCGCGTCAAAGAGATCCTGCCAATGCCAGCTTGTGCTGCACCTAGATTAAACGCCCGTACTAGTGGTGAGCTATGGTCTGCCTCAAATGGCTCTGTCTCATCTAATATGGAATGAAACGCTTCTACTCCTCTCTCTGCTGATACAGACTGGACTGTATTTGAGACCATCTCTTCTATCTTTCCACAGCTAGTCCCAACTGGAATACGTATATCTATTGTAGCTCTACACTCGCTTGGAGTAACGTTGTGACTTGTACCTCCGCTAATCTCTGTCAGAGTGGCAGTAATTGAATTCCATCTAGTCTCTGAATCATTCTCTATGCTCTCTTTAATGCGTTTGACAAAATATGCTGCCTCTTCTATGGCGTTCTTTGAGAGCCATGGGGCACTTGCATGTGAGCTATCTTTGGCGTTTACACGCAAGGTCACTGCAAGTCTTCCCTTGTATGCTATGGTTACCTTTTCTATACCACTTGGTTCTCCAAACACGGCATAATCAATGTCTAGCTTTTGTGATGCAAGGTTTTTGATTCCAGTTGCGTTTCCTTCTTCGTCTACTGCACCAACAAAAATTATAGTCCCATCATTCTTACCAACGCATGCTGCAGCAAACAACATTGCCAAGAGTGGAGCTTTGGCATCTGATGAACCTCTACCAAAGATCTGATCCCCGTCTCTTTTGACAAGAATCTTTCCAGGTACAGTATCCATATGTCCACACAACATTGTGATTGGTCTTCCGTTTCCTTTTACAGCTATGATATTTCCTACCTCATCTATGTGTACATCTCTAAACCCTAGATCTGAGCAGATGCCAGCAAGGTAATCTGCTATTGGTTTCTCTGATAAAGATGGAGTGTAAAGTCCAAGAGCATGGATTAATACTTTGAGTGCAAGATTCTCGTCTGTATCTGTAAACAATTATCTTTCCACCTTTACTGCATACTCTATCATGAGTTTTGGAATATCAACATTACATACACGTACGGTATTTTTGAATTCAGTTGTATTGTTTACCTCGTGTACGAGTAGACCTCTATCCTCGCTCTCCATAAGGTCTACTCCAACTATGTCACCATATACTGCTTTTTTTGCCTTTAAACAAATCTCTTCTAATTCGCTAGTAACTGGGCATTTTTCAGCCCTACCTCCAAGTGCCATGTTTGTCTTCCACTCTCCACTACCAGAGTATCTGTATATTGCCGCCACTACTCTATCTCCTACCACTATGGCGCGTATGTCTCTTTCTGGACGTTTTACAAACTCTTCTAGATAATGTATATGGTAAATGGGATGTAGCATCTCGTGTGTATCTAGTATTGCATTTGCAGATTCTGCATTAGAGATCTTTGCCACCATGCGCCCCCAACTCCCTACTGTGGGCTTTGAAACCATCGGATATCCAATCTCCTCTATTGCATTAATTGCACTCTGTTTTGAAAATGCAACGCTAGATTTTGGAGTTGGAATCTCGTGTTTGCGCAACAACATGTGAGAGTAGAGCTTGTTTCCAGCGTATATGCCCGTCTTTAAGCAGTTTATTACAACAGAACCAAGACCTTCAAAGGCTGCAGTAGAATGAATATTTCTATAATAGCTGACGCATCTTTGTAGAATCGTACCATACTCTGGAGGTTGTGCATCTAGATCAAGACGCACACTCCTACAATCCTGCATATGCAAATTGACACTTGTTCTCTTTGCAGCCTCTGCTAGGGATTTTTCTTCCCACCTTACAGTATCATACAAGACGGTGACCTTTTGATTGGTCACTGTCCCCAGTCCTCGCCTACACTCTGTGCTGGTTTTAGGATCATCTCGTCTCCATCCTTTATCAGCTCAAAGCTTGCGCCACACTCAGAACAGGTTGTAATCTCGCCTGCGAGTGCATCTGAGGGTATAGGAATATTTGCATCACATTCTTCACATTTTGTCGTGTCTATTCACCACCATTTGACCGATCATTGTCACCTATTATCTTTTTTTCTACTCTATCATCTAGCGGAATATCCATTAGATCGCCCATTCGAAGATTCTTTAATCCAGATGCCAATCCTTTTGCCTCATCCTCGTTAGGATTCAAACCCAATATGGACATCAAGTGTGCAGCACCTGTCTTTCCTGCAAGCTCACCAAAGACTATTCTTCTGCGATTTCCAACCGATCTAGGTGGTATTGGTTCATAGGCTGCAGGATTGCGCAGTATGGCAGCTAGATGCGTTCCAGCTTTATGCTTGAAAGCTGATGTGCCCACGATGGGTTTAGAGTCGTATGGTTTTATCATAGTATAACTCTCGATAAGTCTTGAGAGATCTTGCAACATGTCTAGTCGAAAATCGTTGGGAGATTTGAATAGATATGTGAGGGCAACTGCTACTTCTGCTAGTGCAGGTATGCCAGTTCTCTCTCCTATACCATCTATCGTCGTATGTATCTGATCTACTCCTGCCTCACATGCAGCAAAAGCATTGGCAAGAGCAAATCCCATATCATTATGTACATGTGCATCAAGTTTAGCATCTGTGCATTGGCGTACTCTATTTACAAAATTATACATTCCACGTGGCCGTAGTATACCAACAGTATCTGGTAGACTAATGCGATCAACTCCAGCTTTGGTTATTGCACGGCACATATCTTCCATAAACTCTGGTTTAGCTCTACTACCATCCTCTAAAGTAAATCGTATATGCAGATCATGTTTTTTTGCATACTCTACAGTATCTATTGCACGCTCCATTGCCTGCTCTTGCGTTATTCTCAACTTGTCACGTAGATGGATATCTGATATTCCAAGATATGCTGCCACCCATTTTGCATCACAATCAATAGAGATGTCAATATCAGAGCGTAATGCACGACCATGTGATACAATATCTGCTTGTAGTCCTTGTTTTATTATAGTTTTAACTGCTTTTTTATGATCGTCTGAGACCACTGGTGATATCTCTATTTGATCTACACCAAAATAATCCAACATCCATGCTATCTGTATGCGTTGCTTGTTGGTAAATGAGACACCAGGATGTTGTTCTCCTTCACGTAATGTGCTATCTAGAATACGTATTTTTTTATGATTCAAATCATACTCGTTATATGCATCAGCATACAAATTTGGATTCTCCATGAGATCCGTCATCTATATGACGGATATAAACATATTTGTGCAGTTTTAGTCATTTTTCATCTTTTTTATAACGGTTTCCGTCATTATACGGTACGTAATATTATCACAGTGTTGGTGTCGACAACTCCAGATTTTTTACGTAATGCATCAATACTCTCGTTTATCGAAGAGATGTTATCTGCACTCATTATTACTGCAATATCATATTGCCCTGTAATCTCATAGACTGTACGTATGTCTTTGAGTTTTTTTAGATTTGTTGATACAAGCGATGTATCTGTTGCAGAATCTACAGAGACTAACACTATGGCTTTTGTCGAATTTACATCGTCTTGCTCTATTGTGAATTTTTTTATCACTCCAGCATCGAGCATATTTTTTACACGTCTTCTAACAGCTGATTCAGATATACTCGTCATGGTTCCAACTGTAGCAAATGATTCACGAGAATTTTTTTTAAAAATATCTATAATTTTTTTATCAGTTGAATCAATTTGCATCTCTTCTCTTCTCCTCCATGGTTAACAATTCATCAAGAGTCACTAAAACCTTTTGCACCTCTTCTTTTGATATTGAGAGTGGTGGGAGAAAACGTAATACATTTCTACCAGAATATAGTAAGAGCATTCCATTTTTTATTGCATCCAAAAGAATCTCTCGCACATCAAATTTCAACTCTACTCCAACCATTAGCCCCATACCGCGAACCTCTCTGATTATGGGATGTTTGCTAGCAAGACTTTTGAGACCATCTATAAGCACTGCACCGACACTTGCTGCATTTTTTACCAATCCATCATCGGTAAGTGCTGTAATTGCAGCTTTTGCTGCTGCACATGCAAGTGGATTGCCACCAAATGTAGAAGAGTGCTCGCCTTTTGAGATTGATGCAATAATCTCAGGTTTTGTTAGAGTCACACCCATTGGAATGCCACCTGCAATTCCTTTTGAAGCACACAGTATATCTGGTATCGTATCCCAATGCTCGCATGCCCACATACGACCTGTACGACCAAGTCCACACTGTATCTCATCAAATACTAGCAATGTTCCAGAGTCATCGCATATACTCCGCGCTTTTTGTAAAAATCCATTCGGTGCTACATGTATTCCACTCTCACCTTGAATTGGCTCTATGATCAACATGGCTGTCTGATCATCTATTACATTTTGCAGAGCATCAATATCTCCAAATGGAACAAATTCGACTAAATCTACTAGCGGCTCAAAGCTTTTTCTATATTTTGGATTAAATGTAAGCGAGAGGGCTCCCATGGTCTTTCCATGATATGATCCTCTCATGGCAACCATACGTTTTCTTTTAGTGTATTTGCGAGCAAACTTTATCGCAGCCTCTACTGATTCAGCTCCACTGTTATTTAGATGAACTTGAGAGAGTTTAGAGGGTGCAATTGAGAAAAGTTTTTTGAGAAATTCTAGTCGAGTTGTACTGTATAGCGAGCTGTGCACGGTGATGATCTCTCCTAGCTGCTTTTGCAGTGCATTTACGACGCGTTTGTTTCTATGCCCAACAAGTGCTACACCATATCCTCCCATGCAGTCGATATACTCTCTACCTGTATCATCCCAAACACGTGCACCACTACCTTTATGGATTGTAACTGGAAATTTCTGATACAGATTACCCATATACTCTTCTTCGCTCATCTCTCTATCACCGTACATTCTTTATGTTTTAGCGCCTCTGATATGGGGTTTTCCCTCTTTCCATTTGCTATAATTGCAGTATTCACACCCATCTCTATTGCTTCTATAGATGCTAAAACCTTTTTCTCCATTCCAGGACCTATCGTCGGTCTAATCTCTTTTGCATATTGTAGATCAAGATGTTTTATGATATTTTTATCCTTGTCCCACAATCCGTCCACGTTTGTGATAAACAAAACGCAATCTGATTTTATAGCACCTGCAACATATGCTGCAGCTCTATCTCCATCCACATTTAAAAAATCATACTCTTCACTTGTTGCAACTGGAGATATTACTGGAACCATCTTGCGTTCTATTAAATATTTTATAAAGTCTGAATCCACCTTTGTTATCTTTCCAGTATACCCTCCGTCGATCATCTGTTTTCTACCTTTATCGTTTATCACTAGTAATTTTTTTTTGCGTTCTGCTTGTATCAGGCGACCATCTATCCCAGAGAGTCCTATTGCATTTATGCCGTTTTTTTGTAAAATGCGTACTATATTTTTGCCGATGCGACCTGTCATGACCATGGTGAATATATTGGCAGTCTCTGCATCAGTATACCTGCTTTTTATACCACTAGGAGATGTGACAAATTTTGGCTCTCTTCCAATCTGTTTTGAAACTTTGGTAACCTCTTTTGCCCCACCATGAACTATGACCAAACCTTGTTCAATGGATGTTTTTTTAATATCTAGTATGGTAGACTCGTGGAGATCATCTACGACACTACCGCCTATCTTTATTGTAATCATGGCTAGATTACACCGGTGTGAGTGGGGTGTATTTGAGCCCCGTTGTCTCTTCTAGACCAAACATGACATTCATGTTTTGTATTGCAGATCCTGCAGCACCTTTCATGAGGTTATCTGATGCAGATAATACGACTAGTCTATTGTTCTCTCTATCTATGTCAAATCCAATATCGCAAAAATTTGAACCAACCAAAAATTTTGGATCTGGAAATTTGTATAGACCTTTTTTATCTCGTATGAGTCTTATGTGTTTTTCATCACCGTATGCTGTACGATATATTTTCCAAAGATCTTTTTCATCAATATTTTTTTTCATAAATGTATGACTTGTACACAAAATACCGCGAACCACATCTACTGCATGAGGACTCATCGAGATTCCTATCTTTTCGCCTGCAATCTCGCCAAGCTCTTGCTCTATCTCTCCAGTATGTCTATGTCCTGAAGGCTTGTAAGGACGTATGACGCCAGCACGCATTGCATGTGATGTCCCAGCTCCTGCACCTGCCCCCGAAGATCCTATCTTTGAATCAACAACTATGTGTTTTGTATCTATGATATTATTGCGTATCAGTGGAGCTAGTGCAAGTGTGGCAGTAACTGCCATACATCCAGGACATGAGACAAGCTGTGCATTTTTAATTTTTTCTCGATGTAGTTCTGGAACTCCAAAGACAGATTTTTCAAGATAGTCTGGATGTGGATGCTCCCAACCATACCATCTATCATAATCTTTGGGTTTATGAAGGCGATAGTCTGCACTCAGGTCTATGACTTTTACTCTACGATCATAAAATGATTTTACAATTCCAGTTGCCATTCCATGCGGTACTGCAGTAAATACAATATCGCACTCTGATGACATTTTATCATAGTCTAGCTCTGAAAATTTTAGGTCAGTAAAACCCTTCAAGCTAGGCTGCACTCTATGTAGGTACTCTCCAACATGCTGCCTAGATGTCACTGTGATGATCTCAGCTTTTGGATGGTTTATCAGCAACCTCAATGTCTCGCCACCAACGTATCCAGATGCTCCAACGACGCCAACTTTCATACTCTCTACTTGTATGTGGGTTTAATTTATCTTAATTGTGCAAGGGCAGTCTTTTCATATGATACTCTCTCAACTGCATAAAATCCATCATCGTAATCCCCAACGACGCATGATCCTATTCTCCAACCTTGAGAATATCAGGGCATCAACTATCATTCCAATGACCATTATGATCAACATTATTGCCATAACTTGAGATACGTCCACAGTCTGCCTACCAACATTGAGCAAAAATCCTAGACCTAGGAATGAAAACAGTATCTCAGCTCCTATGACACCCCGCCATGCAAACGCCCATCCTTGTTTAAATCCTGAAAAAATATACGGGAATGCAGCTGGAAGCAGTACAGAGAATATCAGTTTACTTCCACTAGCGCCCATATTACGAGCTGCCTCTACATAGTGTGGGTCTATGTTTTTGACTCCAGTATACGTGTTTATCGTAACTGCAAAGACGGCACCGATAACGGTTACAAAAATTATTCCAGCATCTGTGACTCCAAACCATATGAGGGCAAGTGGTACCCATGCTACAGACGGTATGGACTGTAAACCAAGCACTAGTGATCCAATGGTTTGATTTACAGTTTCAACACGTGCCATAAAGACACCAAGTGTTACTCCACCTGCTATAGCTACTACAAGTCCAATAATCAGTCTCAACATACTCGTACCGATTCCATAAAAGAGACTACCATCTAGTGCACCATATGCTAAATCTTCAGATATCTCATAAGGCGATGGAAATATCTGATCTGGCCAGAGATCAAAGCTAGCAGTTATCTGCCAAATTGAAATTATTACAGCAAAAAATATAATCTTTTTTAATATGTGTGATACCATTTATTTTTCAACCTCTGAGGAGCTAGCTAATTTTTTACGTATCTCTTTTTGTAGATTTACAAGACTTGAATCATCAGTATGTCGAGGTCTTTGTGCATCTATTATGAACTCTCCTTTTACAAAAGATGGTCTACCTCCAAAGACCACAACTCTAGTACCAAGAACTGTGGCCTCTGATACATTATGAGTTACAAAGAGTATAGTCTTTTTTGTACGCATCCAAATCTCTTGCATCTCGCTTAACAAAAGATCTCTTGTCTGTGCATCAAGGGCTGCAAATGGCTCATCCATCAGCAAAACATCTGGATCCATTACAAGTGCGCGAGCTATTGCAACTCTTTGCTTCATGCCAGTTGATATCTGGTATGTATAATATTCGGCAAACTTGTCTAGTTGCATCATTGAAAGATATCTTGAAGATATCTGCGAGCGCTCCTTTGATGGAATTCCAGAAACTTTCAAGCCAAATTCCACATTGTCTTTTACCTTTAGCCATGGAAAGAGGGCACCTTCTTGAAATACCATTATGCGTCCAGGTCCTGTATCGTGTACAGGTTTGCCGTTGATAAAGATCTCACCTGAATCTGGTTTTTCAAGACCAGCAAGAATGCGAAGAAACGTAGATTTGCCACATCCAGATGGGCCAACTATACATACAAACTCGCCTGCACTAGCAGAGAGACTGATACCGTTTATAGCGCATAGTGTATGTTTTTGATGTGCAAAATATTTTACAACATCTCTAGCTTCTATCTCTGGCATTATCTTGAATCCTCCATACCGTAATAAAGTCCATCAAGGCTATACTCTCCACGACCAAGATATCCTAGAGCATGAGCCATGCTAGCAAATTCTTCAACTGATGATGAGATTGGATCGGATGTGATCACTATTCTAGAGAGAGATTCTGCGATAATTTCACGCTCAAAAGAGGCTCCAAGCTCACGTTTGATAAATTTGTGCAAAATATCTACACTCTCTTTAGGATTTGAATTTATCCATGCAACTGATTTTGCATGAGCGTTGAGCCATTCTTGTATGATCTGTGGATGCTGTTCTGTATATTTTGTACGTGCTACAAGCAGTACAGATGCAAACTCGCCGTTATCCCATACATCTTTCTCTTCAAATATCCGTATTCCATCTAATTTGTTTACCAAAAGTGTAGCCCACGGTTCTGGAACCCATGCAGCATCAATATCTCCCTTTGAGAATAAAACATAGATATCTGGATTTGGAACGTTTATCACGTATACTGTTCCACCACGTTCTACTGTGACTAGGTCGTTTTCATTCAAGTGATGTCGAAGTGATACATCTTGAGTATTTGCAATCTGTGGAGTTGCAACACGTTTTCCATCAAGACTTTTGATGGAATCTATATCAGAATTCGGATGCGCCACAAAGCTTGCCCCTCCACTAGCTGCACCTCCAAGAATTATGATCTCACCATCAGATCTTAGAAAACCATTTATCGCAGGCCCTGGACCCACATATGCAATATCCGATGATCCAGAAAAAAGTGATTCTATTGCCTGCGGACCGCTGTCAAAGATTTTGAGATCAATTATGGTATCTGTAATCTCTTTGGCAAAAATTCCACGCTCCATGCCTATTATGGGAGCTGCATGCCCTGCATTTGCAAAGACGGTGACACGTAGATTCTGTACATCCTCTTCTACTCTAATCTGCGTATATAGTATGGCAGTTACTAGAATGACTAGCACCACACACGCTATCACGTATAATACCTTCATAAAAAAAAGCGTTGGCAGATAGTTAAATAATGATCGGATTTTAGCTATAGCTTTTGATCTATGGCAAGAATAGGCATTAGAGGTCAACTATTCTTTTTGTGTGTAAATACAACACTTTTTGATAATTATATGCATGGATACAACCTCGTATGAATAGGCCACATTATGTTTTAATAGCATGCAAGAGATGCACATGGAGGTTGTAAAATATGTCTAAAAAAGCAGTACTTGCCTTTTCAGGTGGACTTGATACATCTGTGGTCGTAAAATACCTCCTAGAAGAATATGACATGGATACAGTTACCGTTACCGTGGATGTGGGGCAGCAAGATGACTATCGTAAAGTCGCCGCCAAATCAAAAAAACTTGGTGCCGTAAAACATGTCCACATTGATGCAAAGACTGAATTTGTAACTGATTATGTATATCCTGCCATAAAAGCAAATGCACTATATCAAAAAAAATACTCTCTAGCTACAGCTCTTGCAAGACCACTCATTGCAAAAAAATTGATCACAGTTGCAGCAAAAGAGAATGCATCTGCTTTGGCACATGGATGCTCTGGCAAAGGAAATGATCAAGTCAGATTTGATGCCACGTTACATGCAAAGTCAAACTTGCCAATACTAGCACCAATACGCGAGATGAACCTTGATAGAAATACAGAGCTGGCGTTTGCAAAAAAACATGGTATATCAATAGACAAAGTAGCAAAAAAATTCAGCATTGATCAAAATCTTTGGGGACGCGCTATAGAAGGAGGAATTGTAGAAGATGCATCAAAAGAACCTCCCGAGAGTGCATTTGAATGGATTCGAGTATCAAATGCATTAAAAAATCCATCATATATTGAGATTGGATTCAACTGTGGCATACCAGTATCAGTTGACGGTAAACGGATGAATCCTGTATCTCTTGTAGAGTATGTAAACAATAAAGCTGGTGCTGCAGGAGTTGGCATACTAGATCACATAGAGGATCGTATCGTCGGAATAAAATCTCGTGAGATATACGAGGCGCCAGCTGCTACGTGCATAATAGAGGCACACCGAGATCTTGAAAAATTGATTCACACAAAACATCAGACCCGCTTTAAATCAACTATAGACGATCAGTGGGCAGAGCTTGCATACTCTGGTCTATGGGAGGATCCACTACGTGAGGATCTTGATGGATACATATCAAATAGTCAAAGATACGTGACTGGAACTGTAAGGATACGTATGCACCATGGCAGCCTACGTGTGGTAGGGCGCTCTTCAAAATATTCGTTATATAATGTAAAATCTTCAACGTATGGGCTTGATTCTACCTTTGATCAGAGGTTGGCTATGGGGTTTGTGGCGTTGTGGGGCATGCAGTCAACAGAAGCGAATAAATTACAAGATAAAATGTCAGCAAAAACATGAACTGTCCAGAATGTGATGCAAAAATAGATGTTCCAGGTGATGCCACCTCTGGCGAGATTGTTTCATGTCCTGACTGCGGAGCCGACTATGAGATATCAAAACAAGATGGCTCGCAGATGGAACTAAAGAAAGCAGAGAGTATAGGCGAAGACTGGGGAGAGTAATGCCCAAAGTCAGCATTGTATTTGACCGCCTGCGGATCGAAGAAAAGATGCTTTTAAAACAAGCCACAGAGATGGGTATACAAGTGGAGATGATCGATGCAAAATCATCTCATATCAATACTGAAAAAACCACATTAGATTTTGGTGATGGTGCATTGGAGAGATGTATAAGCTATTTTCGCGGCCTACATTATACTGCATATCTGGAATTTTTGAATGTACCTGTAATAAACAAACTAGCAGTTGCTAGCATATGTGGAAACAAAATGTTGATGACATTAAAACTACGAAAACATAATGTACCAACACCTAGTACGTTTTTTGCATTTACAAGAGAGTCTGCAATCGATATGGCAGATACTGCAAAATACCCACTTGTAATAAAACCACTAGTTGGTAGCTGGGGTCGTGGAGTGGCAAAAATATCTGACCGTGAAACACTTGAAGCTGTAACAGAAGCACGAGAGATATCTGATGGTCCGTATGATAGAATTTATTATCTACAAAAACTGGTAAAACGTCCACCACGTGACATACGTGTTATCACCGTTGGAGAATATGCCATAGCTGCAATGTATAGAACATCATCTGATGGATTTAAAACAAACATAGCACTTGGTGCAGATCCTCAAATGTGCAAGATAACAAAAGAGATGGAAGATCTTGCTATAAAGTCATCCAAAGCCGTCGGTGGTGGAATACTTGGTGTAGATATGATGGAAGATAAAGAACGAGGTCTTGTTGCCCATGAGGTAAACAATACAGTAGAATTCAAAGGTATATCCAAAGTGACCGACAAAAATATTCCGAAAATAATGTTGGAATTTTTACTAGAATCCACTAGAAAATAACATGTGAAAATATATCAAAACTTTGACATGATGCCAATCTACAGACGAGTTGATTTTCTAGTCAAATAACATATGTGGATTATCTAGAGGGAATTGTATGGTGCAATTGCTAGTGATCTAGCAATTTTTTTCAAAGTATTTTTGATGATACTCTTCTGCCCTGTAAAATTTGCCTGCTGGAACAATCTGGGTCACTATGGGATCTGGATGTTTACCAGACTCGTTTATGCGTTTTTTGATTGCATCTGCAGCCTCTTTTTGTTTTACATCATGAATAAACACCACAGAGCGGTATTGGGTTCCAACATCAGGACCTTGTCTGTTTGGTGTTGTGGGGTTGTGATTCTCCCAAAACACGCGCAAGAGTTCCTCATATGGGACTTTATCTGGATCGTACTCTATTTGGACAGATTCTGCATGTCCAGTGTTACCGGTGCACACTTGTTCATAACTTGGATCTGTTACATCTCCTCCTGCATACCCTACAGATGTGGATATCACACCTGGAATTTTGCTAAACATCTCTTCAACATGCCAAAAACATCCTGCACCAAATGTGGCCTTCATGTAATGTATATTGTTTACATGTTGTTTAAGCATTGCCAACATAGATTCTAAAGTTATCGAAACCTATTCATAAATAACGATCTTTTCAGAATTAATCTCTGAACATATTAATACTTCAATATAATCAACGTAAATGCAATGTATGCTGAATTTGATAGTGATTGTACTCCTGAGATAGCTTATAAAAAAATCATAAAACAATCCAGACATGGAGATTTTGAAATAACGTCCTCTATGAAAAATGAACAAATAGTTTTCAAAGGTAACCGGAATTATAGTGTAGGTGTATTGGTTACTTTGATAGTAGTTGGTTTATTGTTATTTATTGTAGGACTTGTCATCGCAGCTATTTATTATTGGACTAGACCATATAAAAAAATTATCATTGAGTTAGAACCTAATGATGACGGGAGCATAATTACTGTAAGATCAGATGGGAAAGTTCATAACATTGTAATATATGAATTTAAAAAATTACTTGAATCTAAAACCAAATAATGTCAATAATTCATATGTATACAAACTACATTCTATATCAACATCTTCCACTCGTTCACATCATCCATCTTGATCTTTGTAACTTAAGATCAAACCATCATTTCACATGTATTCTTGGTGTAATTGTAATGTGCAATGAATTCATCGGAAGCGTATAGATGTATTTTCCATCTTTGATATATGCCAATAATTGTAATGAGTTATTACTGATCTTTTTGTTTTTTGGTAAAGTATTCTAGGCAGGGTTATGTACTTAGTTGCATAACTCGAGTTTTTATATCAAAATCATACTCTGACATTTTCAATATTAGGAAGCTTGCAACAGACTAAGGGTTATGAAAAAGTCAATATATCACTCTGATATATATCGCGTCAAAATCTCAAACAAATCATCTTCCCGATTATTATATCTCAATTTCATCTCTACAATGAAAGATGAATCCACATTGTAATACTTGATGAATTTATCCAAACCTCTAAAAATAACATCTCTTCTAGGATCAAAAAGAATCAATCTATCTTGTAGTTTGTAAAGATGATGTGGACACGAATTTATCTACTACAATAACTCATTTTCAATCGAGTCCATCTTTAATAGGCGGATATGCATTGATTCTGTTTTCTCTACCCAATGATCCTGTATCTTGATAATACTTGAACTAGCGACATTTTTCTTTAACATGAAATCTATTTTTTTTGAAGACATATTTTTCATTCAATGGCGCTATAAAACAAGTGCAAAAAATACATGCATGAAAAAAGTCGGCACAAAAGAAACGAGTTGGAGATTATCGATATTAATTTTCAGCATCTAGAATTCTAGCTTTACTGAAATGACTGTTAAATATACAAAAATAACTTTTGATCGCTAGTTTTAACATTTGATCGCGTACTCTAACAAACTCGTGAAATTTTTCAGTACGATCAATATTTTGTCTTTAACGGTCAAGAAATATTGTTAAATATGGTCTATGATATAGTATGTTATCTGATAAACCATGGTGCATATACGTAAAGTTGAGATATTTGGATTCAAATCTTTTGGATTTCGTAACACAATAGTTGACTTTAGACCAGGCCTTGTGTCAATATCTGGACCCAACGGATCAGGAAAAAGCAACATACTTGATGCTATCATATTTGCAAGCGGTGAGATGAGACCAAAGGTAATGAGAGTAGACAAGATCAGATCCCTCATACATGATGTTTCATCCTCTAGAGGAAATACGCGCATGGCTCGTGTAAGCATACATTTTGACAACTCTGATAGAAAGATTCCATTTGATTCTGATGCCGTAGAGATTACTCGAGAGCTCTCAGTTGGTGGTGATAATGTCTATTATATCAACAAGAAAAAAACCCAACGCACACACGTGGTAGATCTATTAGAGATGGCAAATGCTGGCCTACATCAGCTAAATGCAGTACAACAGGGTACAGTTACACGCATATCCGAGTTTACCTCTGAAGAGAAACGCCGTGCGATTGAAGATTTGATAGGCATGTCTACATTTGATGAAAAAAAAACAGCTGCACAAAAACAGCTAGAGGCTGCAGACAATAAACTAAACGTTGCCTTTGCCACCATGATACAGATAAAAAAACAGATAGACGATCTAGAGATACAGCGAAACCTACAGATGCGTCATAATTATATGGAATCTGAGATTATAAAACTACAAGCAGAATTCACAGCTGGCAAAATACACAAACTAGATGTAATAAAGAATGAAAAATCACAAACCTTGCAATCACTATCAGTAAATGTAAAGTCTATAGAGCAAAATCTAGAAAAAATTCGAACAGAGTCAAGATCAATAGAATCAGAAAAATCCCAATTCCTTACAAAGATGAATGAATACAACAAGGAAAAATCCCATATTGATAAACAGCTCTCAAATGCAATGGGATCTTTTGAAGAGACACGAGCCATTTTGGCAGTTAGTAAAAAACGCATAGAGCAGATTAAAGATCGTACAAGAGATTTAAAAGAAAAATTACAAAATGCGAACAAACTAAAGATAACAGCAGAGTCAAATGCACATACTACATATGAGTTACTTGGAAAATTAGAATCAAAACGTAACCGCGTTGCAAAACTTGTTGCAGAGTCAGATGAACGACGAACAAAAATTTTACAAAGACAATCTGCAGAAGCAAAACATCGCAAACAAGTAGACAAAAACCTACAAGAGATCACATCTTTGTTGCACGATGAAGAACTTGTACTCATAAAAGCTAAAAACGGCGCATCTGAATGCACTGCAAAAAAAGCGGCAAATAAAACAAAGATAAACAAATGCGTACAAAATATAGAAAAATTACGCACCCTACAAGAGAGTGTGACATCTATACGTAAAAGTCACGAAAGCGACGTGGCAAATATCTCATCTCTAATATCAACATTAAAGGCGAAAAAAGCAAAAGCAGAGCATGAACTAGAAGATCTAGAGATCATACTTGAAAAATCATTAAAGGCAGGAACAAAATATGATTCAAAGATAAACACTGTAAAAAATCTCATGCATGAGGATTACTCTGTAGCAAAACTCAAAGAGCACGCCTCAAAACTTGGAATTATCGGACTTGTATACGAGCTACTCTCGTGGGATGAAAAATACGAGCGTGCAATCATGGCTTCTGGTTCTGAATGGGTAAAGGCAATTGTGGTGCGCGATTTTGAGACCTTGGTGGCACTTGCCGAATATGTACGAGAGCAAAAACTCCCAAAAGTCAAGATAATTCCACTCGATGCCCTCTCTACAGTTGAAAAAGCAACCTTGAATTCTGATGGAATAACTGGAATGCTCTCTGATCATATAACATGTTTGGAGGATCATCGACATTTGGCAGAATTTCTATTTGGAAACGTTGCAGTTGCCACATCCAACAATGCTGCACACAAGGCATCTAATTTAGGATATAGGGTGGTTACAATGAATGGGGATTTCTTTAAACCAAACTCTTCTGCAGTCATTGTTGACATAAACTCACGCATATCCAAGATTACTAGCATCATATCTATGAGCATGTCAGTTAAAGGATTACTTGAATCTGTATCCTTGCTCAAAAGACATATCATTTTTAAAAAAACGGCTATGCGAAAAGTAGATTCATCAATATCTGATAGAGAGGCACTCTTGCACGCTTCAAAAGCAGGAATGATTAAAGCGCAAGATAGTTACAATGATCTTGAAAATAACATAAAAAATGCAATAATGTTACATGATTCTATCAAAGGACGTATGAATGAAATAGAGAATGCACATACCATCTATGAATCAGAACTAGGCAAACATGGTCCAAAAATAGAATTATTACAGTCCAAAGCTGCAAGACTAAAAGAGATCCGCACCAACGTCGGCATTGAATCAATAGAGTTGGATCTACATAAAGCAAACGAGGAAAAATCTACACTTGATAAAGAATATTCCAACATTCTAAAAGAGTATGGAAAAGTTTCATCTAGTGGGGAAAAACTTGACGCAGAAATTTCAAGGCACGTTGAATCTATCTTGCTCTCTACAAAAGAGATCGAATCTCTATCAAGTGAGGATACAAATCTTGTCGTACGCATAAAAGAGATGGAGATAAAATCAGACAAAGAGCGTAAAATTCTAGTAAATATGCGTCAAGGCGAACAAAGATTGATCGAAGGACAGGGTGGATCAACTGCAGACCTTGAAGTGTATGACAAGCGTGTACGTGAGGTTCGTATAAGAGAGAGTGAATCTATGAATTCAAGAACAAAGGCAATCCGACGCACTGATGGACTAGAGCGCGATATATCTGAAATAAACATTCGCCTAACTGCATTAAAAAAGAAACTAGATTCGTTTGGTGGTAATCGCACATACGATTCCGAGTACGATCCAGAACCGCTACTACTCCAGCTTGAAGCAGAACAACGTTCGCTTGGTGCATTAAATGCAACGGCGCCTAGTACATACGCTGAGATCTCCAAAGGGTACCGTTCAATGTCGATGCGCAAAAATATGTTGGAAGGAGAACGTAACTCTATAGTGCGGTTCATTGAAGAGATCGAACGTGACAAGCGCCAGACCTTTCTTAACGCATTTGATGTTGTAGACAAACAGATACGCACCACGTTTTCAAAGATGACTGGTGGTAGCGCGTGGCTAGAGCTTCAAAACGAGGATGATATATTTAATTCTGGAATCTCATACATACTCCAATTTGCAAACAAGCCAAAGCGTGAATCTACGTCCATCAGCGGAGGAGAAAAGACCCTTGCTGCCATTGTATTTGTACTTGCACTTCAAAAGCTAAAACCATCTCCATTTTACCTCTTTGATGAGGTGGATGCACATCTTGATGCGCCAAACGCAGAGAGGCTCTCAAAGATACTCGAGATACGCTCAAAGGAGAGTCAATTCATCGTAGTATCGCTAAAAGATTCGATCGTCTCAAAAGCATCTTTGATATACGGTGTATATCCTCGTAAAGGAGATGCTGCCTCGCAGGTGGTACGATACAAGGACAAACGTTTGCCTGCAGTTACACAAAACGCCTAGACATATGCGCCAGTCTCATCCATCTTTAAATCAATATTCATAACCATTCCACTGATAAATGATTCATTTCGTATAGTTCGCACCCTTCCAACTTCTAAATGATGTGGCCAAATCTTGACGACGATCTCTCCGACGTTTATATTAGTTGGCGCATCTGTGATGGTGATTGCATCTTTTGTTACCCCATACTCTATCAATTTTTCTACGCTGTGGTTTAAGAGTGGTTTTGGATTATTGTTATCGATAAGCCATACCTTTCCTTTGTATTCTATCTTTTCATTTGCGCTCATGATTGTACATCCAAATCTGTAACATTGAGTGTCATTATACTCACAACCCTAGAGATGGAACGCATATTTTCTGCCACTGCATGATCAAATTCGTCTTGATCTATTGCATGTATCTTTACGACAATATCATATGCACCAAAAGTAAGTGAAGTGCTAGATACTTGTGGAATCTTGCGAATCTCATCTGCGACATACTCTTCTGCTCCAAGATCACAATTTACTAGGACATATCCAACATGCATTACAAAAATCTCCACTTATGCACCATCTTTAAATCTTGAGACTAGTAGAGATTCGGAGTGCTCTTTTTACAGTCAGTATTTGAATACTTTGTACCGCGCCATGAGACACTGCCACCGTTTGGGATGAGGGCTCCGGCCAAAAATCCAAATGTGACTATTGCTCCACCCAAGGGAGCAAATATTGAATATAAAATTCTACGTCCAAGTATCTTTGAATCTACTGCAGCCGTGAGAAATGCCATAATGATTGATGCTAGCGAGGATGCAAGTAGTGTATATGAATGCAGTCCATCTAGTGGTGATACTAGTGCGTATGGTGCAAGTAAAAATGGAATAAACATGAGAAATGCCACAGCTATAGTTATGCCTATTGCATGACGTTGATTTGATACTGCGATAGGAACGATCAGCCGTTTTATGGCATTCCAAAGCGTTATGCGATCTCGTGCCCATATTGCACTCACCTCGTTTCGACCAGAGATGATGCGCATCTTGTATCTTGAATTTTTTACCAATCTGCCCAATACGCCATCCTCTATCATCTCACCACGAGTCGTATAATGCCCTCCAATGTCATCGTATGCGTGAGCATTCATTATAAAAAAACTCCCATAAAAATATCCTGTACTATTTGATGGATCATTTACCTTTGCTGCCGAATAGATGGTGTTCAAAAATACGGTGATCATTGGCATTGTAACTGCTGTTAGAAAATCCATGCTGAGAAGCTTTGGCATAACTGTGACTGCATCAAGACCCTCTGAGATCATATAAGAGACGGCCATCGATGTAGCGCGTGGTGAATGTATTGTATCTGCATCTGTAAAGAATAACAATTTACCTGATGCACGTTTGCGACCTTGCGCACATGGCCAATTTTTTCCCAACCATCCATCTGGTTTTGGCCCTGCTTTTACATGTATGATCTTTTTGTATTTTTTTGCCATATCATCTATAATCTTGCCTGTACCATCATCTGAAGAGTCATCTATGGCAATAATTTCGTAATTTTTATAATCTTGTACGGCAAGCGATTCAAGACATTTTCTAATGTGCTCTCTTTCATTGCGAGCTGGAAGTATCACAGAGACTTTATCATCCATCTTTGGCATATATCTGGTGTTCAGTTTTGGAGTTTTTTTATGATCCATTATCATGGTTTTGAGAAGAGATATCCATGTGAAAAAAACCAATACCATAAAACCAGATAAAATATAATATATTATCTCTATTGCGAGCATGCATCCTCTGCATCCTTTTTTATTGCATTTAGGGCTTGCTCGGTACCGCCTCTGATGTGTTTGGTTAGCATACCTGTAAACATTCCAAGCATTCCTGAGATCTTTATATCCCAAACCGTCTCGAGTACTAGCTGAGAGTCAACTGTGCGAATCATGATAGTCTTTGTCCCAATTATGATTCCCTCGGTGAATGTAATCTTTATGCATTCGTTGGGTATGATCTCTACTCTCTGTTTGCATCTTTTATCTCTGAATGCTATAACAACTTCACGGTGTATTGTATTCCCATCACGAGATATATTTTTGACGCTCTTTGTCCCCTTCCAGTACTTTGGCTCAGAGTCTACATCCGATACAATCTTCCATACTATATCTGCTGGAGCTGATATTGTCACAGATGATTCTATGAGTGCCATACGTATGCTTGCACCAATTATTATATATCATTATGTACTTGCATGATATATGGGATCTTTTAGATATCTTCCAAAAATAGGGACATTTGATGCCAACAAATTTTGGACAAACTCGTTTGCCGATGGGCGTGCAAAACTACTTCGACTAGTAGATACTCCAGAAGAACTGATATCTGAGATGATCTCTGTAAAATATTCACAACTACCAGCAGACATTCGATACGAGATAGAGACCTCTGATGCTATGCAAGAAAAGATCTAATCTTGAGGACAGTTTATAGATGACACTAGATTGTATATGGCATGACTGTAACATATGATGATTTTGCAAAATTAGAGATTAATACAGTTCGCATAACCTCGATTGAACCTATCGCAGGTAAGACGCGTATAGCAAAAGGTATGATAGATGTGGGAGAGAGGAGATTGCAGGTAATCGTTGGAGGAGTTGACAAATTCGATCCTACTAGTCTAATTGGAAGACAAGCAGTGGCTGTTACTAATCTAGAGCCAAAAAATATAGCTGGAGTGTTATCTGAGGCAATGTTACTTGCAGCAGATGTTGACGGTATGCCATTTTGGCTTGCCCCACAAGGTGATGTACCTGATGGCACACGAATAAAATGATATCATGTATACACCATGAGATCCTTTTTTTCCAACATGGCATGAAGATTGTTTACGGACCTGTATACATCGGGTTCTTTTTTAGCTCCAGTACAGACAAGTTTACCTGAAGAAAAGATCAATATCACAGTCTTTGGATCTACCATACGATGTATGAGTCCAGGAAACTGTTCTGGTTCATACATGCTACGTGGCAGTGTTCTTGCTGCATCTTCTAGATGTATTCTACCTCCCAAGTTTATGGATGCGACGATATTTTGAATGTCTACGGTTGCATTTTTTTTGACCTTTATCCCACCCTTGCGAAGTTTATCTACTACAGTCTTTACTGCCTTTCTTGCTAGATCTTCTGACTTTGAACCTGTGCAGACCATCTTACCAGAGGTAAATATCAGAGTAGCAGTCTTTGGGTTTGAGAGTCGAAAGACTAGTCCAGGGAATTGATCTGGATGATACTCTACATTTGGAAAATTCTTTGTGATTACATTCAAATCCATCTTTTGATCTACTGATGCAGATGCTACCACGTTTTCAATACTAATTATCGGTTTAGTCTGTGGCATATACTATCAAGCTTGCACTATAATAAAAAGAATCATGAGGTGAGAGGCACGATAAACACACATTGATGAGATCATCATTCATACTTTACTACGAACAGTTTAATTTGGAAAAAAGAGTCAAACAATGATGAATTTCTCAGTACCGGATTTGGATATGCTTTTTACGCCATCTGACTCTGATCTACTCCTTACTTTGATATGGATTCTCCCGTTGTTCATATTTGTCATGTATGGTCAGCGTATACAGCTGTCAGTAACGTCTAGAGAGATAAAAAAAAATATTGAAAAATTATACATACTGCGTAAAGAGTCGCGTAAACAACTTGCAGAGTATGCAAACAGTGTACACAAAGGAAGTTCCGAGAATGCATCTTTACTTGCAGACTATTTTACAGTATTTCCAATAGATATGGATCCTACAGGATTGGTACCAAAAGTTAGACATTTGATGCGTTCAAAAGAAGATGCAATACGCACTAGAATAACGAATATCTTGCCTGATGCAGACGAGGTGCAGATATCAAAGATGCAGACACTTGTAGAGCTTGCAATCTCTCTACAGATGATACACAAGATGGTCAATCATCTATTCCTTACAGCAAAAAAACAGCACAACTATCCACTCATACTTCCACTGCAGATGGTCTTACCTACTGTGATGGAAGAAGCTCAAGCAATGTATGATGCACTTGAAGCATTCAATCTAGGCCAACCAATTGGAGATGGAATAGGGCCATTTGTTACAGCAAAGATGATGTATGGGCTAGAAAGAATAAACGCATCAAAAGAGACAGATATGTGTCGGACAAAAATCGATGGACGTAACGTATGCATCATTAAAGCACGTGGACCAATGTCTAATGTTGGCCGAATAGCTGATGCAATAGATTTTGCAATATCAAAATATGGTAAACCATCTGCAATCATAACAGTTGATGCTGCAAAGAAACTTGAAGGTGAAGATACTGGGGAGATTGCTAGAGGATTTGGTATAGCGATGGGTGGAATAGGAACCGAGAGGTTTCAGATAGAAGAGACTGCCACAAATTTAGGAATTCCAATGCATGCAGTGGTTGTAAAACAATCAATAAAAGAATCACTTACTCTAATGACAAAAGAGATATCTGATACAATGAATGATACACTGATGCAGACAAGGCATGCGCTACAAGAGACTGTACCAAATGGAGGAGATGCAATAATAATAGGTGTTGGAAACACATCGGGGGTACCATAGATGTTTTGGCGTAAAAAAAAAGAGATACGAGATGCCAAGACAATTGAAAAATGTACCACATGTGGCAACGAGCACAAACGTGACTTTGTATTAGGAGATGTGTTGTTCTCTGATGGCAAACCGTGTAATTTATGTAAAAACTCCACACGTATAGATCGTATATACGGCCAAATTAGGGATACATCGTAGTAACGGTTACCCCGCCTGCCTGCGGAATAAACGTATGTTCTGCCTGTGCAACTTTTTTCCCGTTGGCCTCTACAAGCACTGGATATGCTTTTACACATTTCTTTTTTATCAAAAATTGCAACAACTCTCTAGTTTTATCCCATTCTTTTCTGAGCCATCTCTCGGCAAATGGCAGCATGTTGTAATTGTCCCAAATGTACTCTAGCATACGATCAGCTTCGGCATCCTTTGTTTTCTTGCGGTTTGAGATCGAATAGATGTTTTTTGTCTTACCTTCTTTTACAAAACCCATACCATCTGCATATGTGACAAATGGTTCGCATGCATATGCGGCATCTTTTTTCAAAGAGAATGAGCCAAGAGACCACATATTGGGTATTGTCTTTCCAGCATGTATGGTATATTTGTCTAGAGAGTGACCACTTAGATTGGCTATGGGCTTGAATCCTGAATTTTTAATTGATCTTTCTATAGTCTTTCCAATATCTTTTGATTTTACATCCTCTGCAATCATTGACATTGCAGCCTTTAGGGCATCTTCTGCAGCATCAAGTAGAGATACATGTCTAGGATCAGTGCATACTGTCACGGCAGTATCTGCAATGTATCCGTTTATCTGCGCACCCATGTCTAGTTTTACAAGATCACCTTCTTTTATGACCATCTCATCGTTTGGTTCTGCAGTATAGTGTGCTGCTGTCTCGTTTATGCTAACATTAACTGGAAATGCACATTTTGCACCACGATCCAATATAGCCGACTCTATACTCTCACACACTTCTAAAACAGTTCTGCCATCGTGATCTGTATTTCGAGCTTTTTCACGTACCTCTGCAGCGATTTTACCTGCATCTTTGTAATCCTGTATAGACATAGAATATGTAAAATATATGTTAAATAAATACTAGATCACGAGTTATTTTGTTGCACAACTTTTGATCGATACATACTCTAGCAAAAATGTGTCAATATGATACAATAATCAAATGAAAACTGATGGCATAAAATAAAAGTCAGACAGATATACGTCTAATTATGATATATCCAAACCTATATCACAAAATGCTGTATGCGTGCATACCTTTAATCAAAGCACTTGCACGATGTGATCTCATTTTCTTGACATGAGAGAATCTCTTACGCAGAAAATACTACAATTATCCAACGTTGACCGTATCTAGTGTGTTTTCCACCAAGATTGCACTATTGGGAGTAAATACTAGTGCTTTTTCCTCCAAGATGCCTCACGCGCCGTCTCGTTACGACCATAACGGCCAACAAAGTACAGAATTTGCCCTTATTATTATCGCAGGTGAATGTGTTGGAATTATTGATAAATTTTTGTAACTGTCTAGAGTTTTGAAGTAATCTGACCATTTGATCCAATATTTTTCATCATTACATTTTTGGATCAGGTGTATAATACAAAAAATCGTAACTATCTAGAGTTTTGAAGTAATCTGACCATTTGATCCAATATTTTTCATCATTACATTTTTGGATCAGGTGTATAATACAAAAAATCGTTCATGAATAATAAAAAAATAGACCACATTTGTCCTAGATCTGAGAATCTAGAGAAAGAACTTGCATTATCACGCAAGGAAAACAAACAACAAGCAGAAACAATACGAGAATGTAAAGAAACTATGCAACAACAAGGAGAAAAGATACAGCAACAAGGAAAAGCGATACGAGAATATCAAGAAACTAGACAACAGACAAAAAATGAGAATGAAGAATTAAAAATCACGATAAATGCTCTTGTAGCAAAGAATATTCGTGCAAAACCCAACAAACCAGATTCAGTTATAAAACTTCAAACATGCAAGAACCAGCAGAAAACGACCAGTTCACATTGATAACAAAACCGAGGTGGATCAAAAATCATGTCATGTCTGTGGAAACAAACTATCCAAAATTGTGCACAAATACACACGTATAGTAAAAGATATTATTCCAGCACAAGTATACAATACTATAGTATGGAGCATAAGTCTTTTGGAATTCACATTAACCGCAAAGTTTTTTGATCGGTACATTCTCAATCATGTATGGACAATCTAAGTAAACAACTCAAAGACGCCCATAGGAAAGAAAGAGAACCAAACATACGTGACAGAATCGTTGCAGTACAAATGGTTCATGTAAACAATATGAACATAGGAGAAGTCGCAGCTAGTTTATTTCGAACTCCAGAATGGGTCAATCAATGGATAGAACGTTTTGATGAAAAAGGCATTGATGGTCTACGAGATCTGCCACGTAGTGGCAGACCTCCATTAATTAAAGCTCATAAACTAGATAAAATAATCAGTGATGCAATAGATAATACAAGTATAACTCCAAAGATTATGAAGAAAGTCATTTTTAAGAAAGCAAAAATTAATTTCCATATAACATATGTTAGAAAACTCTTACACAAATACGGCATGACTCCAAAAACTCCACAGAGTTCACATCAATGCTGCAAACGATTCCATGTGTTATAATTGGCAGAATAATCTCAAACGTGATCTTTCAGGCACAAAATTTGAAGATTTTACTGTTATAGAAGAAGATGAATCAATATTCGTATACGATTCAATTACAGGTAAAAAATACTGGACTGTGGATATACCTCCAGTTGTAAAATGGACTGGCATGCACAGCAAAATCATAGTGTATGGTGCAGTAACTGAAGATGGAAGACAATTGTTCAAAACTTATCATAGATTTGATAGTGAATCAACTGTAGATTATTTGAAATTGCTTGAAAAAAAATTTGGCAAGATATTTGTTATTTTGGATAGAGCGCCACAGCATCGTTCTCGAATGGTGAAAGAATATCTTAGAGATCATAAAGATACTGTAAAACTTCGATATCTTCCACGTGCAACTCCACGCATGAATGCTGTAGAAGAATGTTGGCGTCAGGGTAAATACGCAGTTGCAGTATCTGAAACATCTAAAATTATGAAATATAATATTTCAGAATATTATCGTACTGTAAGATTCAAGAATGATTATTTGTACAGTAAACCTCGAATCCCAAAAGACTTTTGATCCACACTATAGCAGCACTTTTAATTGTACTCAAAACACTTGGATTATCATATCCAAAAATATCCCAACTATTAGAAATGATATACGGCATACACATGAATGAATCTACCATAAATCATGCAATAAAAAAAACTGCTACAGCATTTGGTCCATTATATGAACAGATGATGAGAGATCTAAAAACCGAGTTGAATATACATGGGGATGAGACTAGCTGGCGCATCAACGGGAAGAATCATTGGTTGTGGGCATTTGTTGGAAAATGGACGACCATATATGAGATTGACAAATCACGTGGTAGAATAGCTCCAATGAGAGTGTTAAAAGGATACACTGACAAGTGATTCATGGTCTGCATGGAATTACGTTGGAAACAGTCATCAAAGATGCCATGTTCATTATATGAGAGAAATTCATGATACTCTAAAGTATAAAAATCCCAAAAAAGAGTTTATTGCTTTTGGAAAATGTTTGAAAAAGATCCTAAATGACTCACATGATGCTGTAAACATTCGTGATAAATCAAATGTTATAAAAAAACTCGAGCGTCGTTTATCGTCTCTTTTATCCAAAAAATATACAGAAAAGAATTGTATCAGATTTGTCAAACGTCTAAAGCGTGAACAAGACATGCTTTTTACGTTCTTGAAGACTGGAACTGATTCACATAATAATACTGCCGAGAGAGCGATTAGACCAAACGTGGTAATACGAAAGATTACAAACGGTCATCGAACAGATGGTGGCGCTACATCACACAAGATATTGATGAGTGTAAAGGAGACATGTAGGCAACGAAATCTAAACTTTCATGACTATATGATGCAATATCTTGCGGATGGTACTTCAAAACTCTAGACAGTTACAAAAATTTATATATATTTCTAATAATTTTTTATATCAATTGGTTGATCCAAATCACATCGTATTAGACAATATAAAACGCATATCCTCTGCACTAGATGATACTAATTTCCCATTGTGTGCCTCGATTAGTAATAATTTAGTTCGATTTGCATGGAATATGAAATTAGAAGAACCACTTTACATTGGAGAAATATTGGAGGCATCGTTCGGTGAATTAGCTCATGCGTTGACTCGTCATTTATCACCTAATGCATTTGATAAAGCAAAAAATAATATTAAAAATGAATTGCGTGAACCATTTCTTAAAATCATGGATGCATACACACAAAATAATTCCATACAATTACATGAATCATTAGTACGTTTTCGTTTTATAGCTACAACACATCAACTTAACATAATGGTATATGGTGATAAAAAATGGTAAGCATTAAAGAGAACGATGGCAATATGATACAATTTGATATTAATGATATAGATAAAAAACATAAAACGAATATATCTCCATCATTAGCATCACAATGTGAACTAAGTTCACATACTCAATATCCTGACACCAAGTTTGATTCCATATACCATACAGATCTTATTCCACTTAAAGAATTACTTGATGATTTCCTTGAAAAACTTCACGGTGAAATAAAACTATCCATGTTAACACAACAGACGTATAAACAATCTTTGGAACCTAGTAATGTGAAATTTAAGCGATCTGATGCTCCAACAACATATGAAGATAATGACGATATGCTAGATTTAATACACGATAAAAAGAAAATAGAAGAAACTATAATAAAAAATACTATACCTGATGAAGATTTCTATCCTCATGAAATAGCTTTTAAATTTAATCTAGATTTAAAGACAACAATGCAGGTCGTACGAAAATTAATTGAAGATGGTGTTATATCTGAATAATTCTAACTCACACTTTAACAAAGATGATTCAATTGAAGGTGAAATCATAGTATTCCAATGTAGAAAAGTGATTAAAACATCTACACCACCTGGAACATCAAAACATAGAGAAACTAGGGGCAGACTGGAAAAAAACGTTTATTGTGTTATCAGTAAACCATATCGTCGTAATAAAATAACTTCTAATTAGCGACCTACTAGAGGATCACGTGACCATGATGGAGTCAAAACAATACTCTCCAGGGTACATTGAAGATTAAATGCTGTAAAATCATGGCTCAGACACTTTGACATCGAGATCAGATGCAAGATACGCATAACTGATCCGCGCCAGACTCCAACACTGCAGAACGAGCGCGTGCCAAATGCACAGGAGATGGACGAAATATACAGTAGAACCCGCCTCAGAGAATCTACAATGATCTCCCTGATGGCAAAATCCGGCCTGAGGCCTAAAGTACTAGGAAACCACAATGGAACAGACGGACTAAGGATGCATGATTTGCTTGATATTGTAATACATCAGGGTGAGGCAAAATGCATCAGGGTACAAAACAGAATAACGGTAAGACGGGAGATATCCAAGACAAGAAAACCCTATTTTACATTCTCCAGCACACCTGCCACCACGTACATCCTAGCATACCTGAATGATCGACTATCACAAGGCGAACCCCTGCATGGGAATTCACCTGTAATAGCACGACTACAAGTATAAAACAAACCGCGGAGAAAACCAGACAAAGCCATTTCTGCCTACAAGGCAGATTAGCAAAAGAATCCAGGATACATTCAGACCGAGATTTACATGGAGGCCGTACGTTTTGCGTGCATACTTTGACACACAACTACTCATCGCAGAGTCAAAGGGAAAAATCGCACACGATATCAGAGCATTCTTTATGGGTCACAGCGGAAACATCGAAGCAAGATACACGACAAACAAGGGAATACTTTGAGTCGCTGATACAGGAGATGCGCGATTCGTACAAACGATCAGAGCCACTGTTGGATCTAGAACAGACAAAAGATGATCCAATCATAAAACAAAAAGAGCAAATGCAAAGTGCAATTTCACAGGCCACACCAGAACAGCTTGGCACGGTACTAGAGATGTTCCAGAAATTGGGCATCGGTAAAATGTGCCAAGTCAGCGCGTAACAAGCTCAAAAGATGCAGAAAAACTCATCGCAGACGGATGGATATTCGCAGGCGTCCTGCCAAACGGCAGGGTCGTTATACAAAAACGCGGCAAGAGTGGGATTTGAATCCACAGTGGTAATGGACCGGATGGGGTCTGAAACCACCGTGGGTTCAAACCACAAAAAGACGTACAATGAGGCAGAAGGCTATCGGGGTGCCGTCAAACCCCTTCTTTTTTTATTTGCATGATTTTTTATGAAATCACCTTTAACAATTGGCTAGCTGTTTGTGTATGAGGTCACGTCCCTGCCTATAATTATCAAGAAAGTTCCACATTTACGCACAAAATTACAGAGTAGATGACCTCGTACATTTTTTGTATTAGACCTTATGCATATCCATGTGCTATCTTTATAAACAATTCTAGCATTTTTCGTTAATCCCGCATAGCTTTCGCTAGGTGTGTACTTTCCGTTTCTAAAGAATTATCCATACGAGGTTTACCCTCACAACCTTTCTTCATCCAATCGTTAGATCATGCCGCAGTTATTAATCGGAGTTTAATCTCCAATGCACAAGACGCGGTTGCGAATCTAACTGTAATTGCTTTCAAACTTATCTTTAACATCCAGTATATGACACGTAACATCTTTGATGCAGTTGCTACTGTGGCCTTGCCCGTGCCTTTTTTTCTTGCGAGTCTTTTGTAAAACCGTGTGACATTGCTTTTTGGTGCACACCTTACATGTGTGCGGACCGCTTCACTCAAAATCCACCTCATCATTCTGCTGCCTCTTTTTGTTATCCTGCCATGCTTTACCATATCTGCAGAATTGCGTACACTTGACCAAACCTGCATACGAGTACAAACGGTGAGAATCTCCTCACATCATCAATCTCTACCAAAGCACTGTAATCACCAATTCCTGGAATTGTCTTTAGCAATTGGATCTGTTTATTAGATCTTGCAATTTGGTATATCCTTTTGTTTGTTTTTGCAATGAGTCTATCATACGAGCAGATGGTCATCAATTCTGTAATCACCTATGAAATGAAGCGATTCGTTGTACTTTTGAGTAAATGTTGTACCTGCAATCTTTATCCCCTCTTGTATCCATGTATGGCATTTTTTTCACTCGTTCTCATCTGTACACTCCAATGTCTATGTCGTACAAGGTGGCCTCCATTCCACTACAATTTTTGTTGGAACATGGCACAATGCAATATATCCGCCACGGTAAAGGTCTGCAAGTATCATTGCGTCAACCTTGTCAGTTTTTTTCTTGGATGATGCAATTGCCTTTGTCTGGTATGGGTTCGAGAGAGATACATCCAGCTTTAGATCTTTTGTCATGAACATAAACAAGCCATACCAAACAGATGATGATACATTTTGCACTCTTTGGGACATTTTTTAAGAAAAACTTTTTCACCTCATCGTTGTCTCTATCGACTCTCTCGTTAAAGACAATTTTACCTTTTTTGTCCATCATTGCAACCTGAAGGAACTCCTTGTGGACGTCAATACCAACGTACATGTAGGATCTGTCAAAATGCGGTAATGATTTTGTTTGTTTTTTAGTTTTGTAATGGCCAGATCTCTTTTTGTTCTTATTCTTACAACCTTCTAAAGTCCTAGTTTTTCTGTGCACATATGGTTATTACCAATAAAGATAGATCAGTTCTCGACTTGATACTGCATGATCAAAGCATGAGAGTTCTACAAACAAATCAAAATGTCACAAGTATGAACAAACAAATCAAAATGTCATAAATATGACAAAAACGGTAACATCATGCACAGACATATTGCAGAGATGAACCTACTTTTTAAGAACAGACTCGTTCCATAGGTTCGACATACTTGCGGTCATTGAACAGGATATGCAGGTTTGTCAGCCTAGATACGACTTGGATCTCTTTGTAAAACTCTTCCTTGCTATCATACACTCATCCTACGGAAGCATTTTAGTCGGTTTATCGCATGCTTTATCCTAACACGTCGATGACTAATTCTTTTGGTAACTATCTAGAGTTTTGAAGTAATCTGACCATTTGATCTAATATTTTTCATCATTACATTTTTGGATCAATGGCATAATACAAAAAATCGTTTATGAATAATGAAGAGATAGAACATATTTGTCCTAGGTCTGAGAATCTAGAGAAAGAAATTGCATTATTACGCAAGGAAAACAAACAACAAGGAGAAACGATGCAACAGCAAGGAAAAACGATACGAGAATATGAAAAAACTACCCAACAGCAAGGAGAAACTATACAACAGTCAAAAAATGAGATTGAAGAATTAAAAATCACGATAAATGCTCTTGTAGCAAGGAATATTCGTGTAAAACCCAACAAACCAGATTCAGACATAAAACTTCAAACATGCAAGAACCAGCAGAAAAAGACCAGTTCACATTGATAACAAAACCGAGGTGGATCAAAAATCATGTCATGTCTGCGGAAACAAACTATCCAAAATTGTGCACAAATACACACGCATAGTAGAAGATATTATTCCAGCACGAGCATACAATACTATATCTAGAAGATATTGTAAATGTTGTAAAAAAATAATCACACCAAAAATCCATACTGCATTACCAAATGAAAGATTTGGAATCAGACTAGCTGCATTTATAATTGCACTCAAAACATTTGGATTATCATATCAAAAAATATCCAATCTACTAGAAATGATATACGGTATACACATGAATGAATCTACCATAAATCATGCAGTAAGAAAAACTGCTACAGCATTTGATCCATTATATGAACAGATGATAGAGGAACTAAAAACCGAGTTGAATATACATGGGGATGAGATTAGCTGGCGCATCAACGGGAAGAATAATTGGCTGTGGGCATTTGTTGGAAAATGGACTACCATATATGAGATTGACAAATCACGTGGTAGAATAGCTCCAATGAGAGTGTTAAAAGGATACACTGACAAGTGATTCATGGTCTGCATGGAATTTTGTTGGAAACAGTCATCAAAGATGTCATGTTCATTACATAAGAGAAATTCATGAGACTCCACAGTATAAAAATCCCAAAAAAGAGTTTGTTCTTTTTGGAAAATGTTTGAAAAAGATCCTAAATGACTCACATGATGCTGTAAACATTCATGATAAATCAAATGCTATAAACAAACTCGAGCGTCGTATATCGTATCTTTTATCCAAAAAATATACGGAAAAGAATTGTATCCGATTTGTCAAACGTCTAAAGCGTGAACAAGGCATGCTTTTCACGTTCTTGAAGACTGGAACTGATTCACATAACAATGCTGCTGAGAGAGCGATTAGACCAAACGTGGTAATACGAAAGATTACAAACGGTCATCGAACAGATGATGGCGCTAATTCACACAAGATATTGATGAGTATAAAGGAGACATGTAGACAACGAGATCTGAACTTTAATGATTGTATGATACAATATCTTGGGAATGATACTTCAAAACTCTAGACAGTTACAAAATATGTTGAATTCTGAATATACTGAGATCGGCGTGGGTGTCATTATTGATAGTGATGGTGCAGTATATGCAACACAGAATTTTTGCTGATTTGGAATAAGATCGTGTCTACTAGATCCCGTTGATGTTACAGAACCGCATTAACAGTAGGGTATTTGTATTCTATATTTAACCGTATGGTTAGTTAACCGATCTGTTAAACATTTATATTAATAATTAATTGGGTATCACCATGACAAGATGGGCAAAAGACGAAGATAATTTTAAAGTCAGTTTGAGTAAAAGTAAAAATAAAGATGGGTCGTATAGTAAAATATGTCGCATTCCGAAGCCAATTTTAGAGATATTGGAAGCCACAAAATATCTGGAATTTAAAATAACAAAAAATGGAAAAATTACTGTAGAGTGAAAATAATGCCACGTACCCCTCAAATAAATAGACTTGTAAACTTACGTAAAAAACTAGAATCAGAATATAATAATAGATTTTACGTAGATACATTAAAAATTAAAAAATTAAAAAATAGACTAACTCATGTGGATTTATTTTCTGGTGCTGGCGGGAATATTGAGGGGATGCGTCAAGCTGGATTTGATACTTTATTATCGATAGAGATAGATCAAGATGCATCAAACACAATAAAAAAAAATTTTTCTAACGTGAACCATATTGAAGGAGACATATGTAACATAGATAAATTCGAAATTAAAAAAATAGTGAACCGTAAATCAATCGATGTTTTATCTGCTGGATTTCCGTGTCAAGGATTTTCAATAGCAGGATTTCAACATATAGATGATAAACGAAATATTTTGTACAAACAAGTAGTACGAATGGTAAGAATATTAAATCCCAAATATGTGGTTATGGAAAATGTTCCTGGAATTATTAGCATGAATGACGGTAATTTTGTGAATGACATACGTAAATTATTTGCCAGATATGGGTATCCTGATATGTCTATATTAATTTTGGAATCCGCTAGTTATGGAATTGCACAAATACGACCACGTACAATATTCATTGCAAATCGTTTAGGTAAAAAAAACCCATACCCAAAACCAATACTACAACCAAACGAATTTGTGCCCATCGAATCAGCAATACGAGATTTGGAATGTCATAATAGAAATTCAAAAACAAATCACGAATGGACCGAACACAGACCTAAGATGATAAAACGATTATCAAAAATCAAAGCTGGTGAATCACTTTACAAAACATATACTGATGCAGCAAAAAGACAATACAAAGGTGTTCCATCCATGACAATAAAAGAAAATCATGGCGGAACACACATCCATTACAAATTAAACAGAATGATTTCAGTTCGTGAAATGGCACGATTGCAGGGATTCCCAGACGGGTTTATATTTTCAGGTAGAATGAAACGGGCTATGTGGCAAGTAGGAAATGCAGCCCCCCCACCATTATTCAGACATATTGGACTAGCATTACGAAGTCAATTAACGTGAATATTTTGGACGTAAATGCTTACAAAAAAACATTTAGGGATAATGCAAAAACATTAATGGTTTTTGAAGTTTTAGAAGATAGAGAATGGCATTGTAGAACGTGTGAGTATGATCACGTCGGATCTACACAAATTGCTGGAAGTGGTGGCATACAGGGATTACAGAGAGGTAGTACAAATAGAGATGGGCTGGAAATTGACTCTAAAAATAATTTATGCGCAAACTGCAAGAAACGTACAATGCATGATAAATGGTCAGGTAATGCTAAACCAAAAGTAACAGGAGGTAGTTTGTCCAATCCTGTACAACAAAAAGTATTGGAGTTGTACAATTACAAAGATGTTGTGGAACAGATAAAACGATCTGCAAATGAATTAACAATAGATCATAGATTCCCAAGATTGCGCTGGACTGATGGATATGGAGATGCAGATATGAAAACAGATATGAGTATTGAGGATATCAAAAAGAGATTTCAGTTATTAAAAAAATCTAACGGTACTGCAAGCCACAATCACCTCAAAAGTAGAGCATGTGAAAAATGTTTTGAGGAAAACAAACGAGGGTCTCCATTTGGAATAAAATTCTATTATAACGGAGATGAAAATTGGGAAGGTGAAAATCTTAAGGATGAAAATGGATGTCATGGGTGTGGGTGGTATGATTTTAATAAATGGCGTAAAGCATTAAATAAATTTATCATCGATAAAAAATAACAATCTAGAATAGACCTTATGCATATCCATGTGCTATCTTTATAAACAATTCTAGCATTTTTCGTAACTGTCTAGAGTTTTGAAGTACCATCCACAAGATATTGCATCATATAGTCATGAAAGTTTAGATTTCGTTGTCTACATGTCTCCTTTACACTCATCAATATCTTGTGTGATGTAGCGCCATCATCTGTTCGATGACCGTTTGTAATCTTTCGTATTACCACGTTTGGTCTAATCGCTCTCTCGGCAGTATTGTTATGTGAATCAGTTCCAGTCTTCAAGAACGTGAAAAGCATGTCTTGTTCACGCTTTAGACGTTTGACAAATCTGATACAATTCTTTTCTGTATATTTTTTGGATAAAAGAGACGATAAACGACGCTCGAGTTTGTGTATAACATCTGATTTATCATGAATATTTACAGCATCATGTGAGTCATTTAGGATCTTTTTCAAACATTTTCCAAAAGCAATAAACTCTTTTTTGGGATTTTTATACTGTAGAGTCTCATGAATTTCTCTCATATAATGAACATGGCATCTTTGATGACTGTTTCCAACATAATTCCACGCAGACCATGAATCACTTGTCAGTGTATCCTTTTAACACTCTCATTGGAGCTATTCTACCACGTGATTTGTCAATCTCATATATGGTAGTCCATTTTCCAACAAATGCCCACAACCAATGATTCTTCCCGTTGATGCGCCAGCTAGTCTCATCCCCATGTATATTCAACTCGGTTTTTAGATCTCTTATCATCTGTTCATATAATGGGCCAAATGCTGTAGCAGTTTTTTTTACTGCGTGATTTATGGTAGATTCATTCATGTGTATGCCGTATATCATTTCTAATAGTTGGGATATTTTTTGATATGATAATCCAAGTGTTTTGAGTACAATTAAAAGTGCTGCTAGTCTGATTCCAAATCTTTCATTTGGTAATGCAGTATGGATTTTTGGTGTTATTGTTTTTTTGCAACATTTACAATATCTTCTAGATATCGTATATTCAGTATTGCATACCTGTGCTGGAATAATATCTTCTACTATACGTGTGTATTTGTGCACAATTTTGGATAGTTTGTTTCCACAGACATGACATGATTTTTGATCCACCTCGGTTTTGTTATCAATGTGAACTGGTCGTTTTCTGCTGGTTCTTGCATGTTTGAAGTTTTATAACTGAATCTGGTTTGTTGGGTTTTGCACGAATATTCTTTGCTACAAGAGCATTTATCGTGATTTTTAATTCTTCATTCTCATTTTTTGTCTGTTGTGTAGTTTCTTGATATTCTAGTATCGCTTTTCCTTGTTGCTGTATCTTTTCTCCTTGTTGCTGTATTGTTTCTCCTTGTTGTTTGTTTTCCTTGCGTAATAATGCAAGTTCTTTCTCTAGATTCTCAGATCTAGGACAAATGTGGTCTATTTTTTCATTATTCATGAACGATTTTTTGTATTATACACCTGATCCAAAAATGTAATGATGAAAAATATTGGATCAAATGGTCAGATTACTTCAAAACTCTAGATAGTTACGTATTCCTTTGTTTGTCGTGTATCTTGCCTCGATGTTTCCGCTGTGGCCCATGAAAAAGGCTCGTATGTCGTGTGCGATTTTTCCCTTTGACTCTGCGATAAGCAGTTGTGTGTCAAAGTATGCGCGCAAAACGTATGGCCTCCATGCAAATCTCGGCCTGAATGTATCTCGGATTCTTTTGCTAATCTGCCTTGTAGGCAGAAATGGCTTTGTCTGGTTTTCTCCGCGGTTTGTCTTGTACTTGTAATCTGGCGCTATTACAGGCGAATCCCCGTGCAAGGGTTCGCCTTGTGATAGTCGATCATTCAGGTATGCTAGGATGTACGTGGTGGCAGGTGTGCTGGAGAATGTAAAGTAGGGTTTTCTTGTCTTGGATATCTCCCGTCTTACTGTTATTCTGTTTGGTACCCTGATGCATTTTGCCTTACCCTGGTGTATTACAATGTCAGGCAAATCGCGCATCCTTAAGCCGTCTGTGCCATCGTGGTTTCCCAGTACTTCAGGTCTTAGACCGGATTTTGCCATCAGGGAGATCATTGCAGATTCTCTGAGACCGGCTCTGCTGTAGATTTCGGCCATCTCCTGTGCATTTGGCACGCGCTCGTTCTGCAGTGTGGGAGTCTGGCGCGAATCAGTTATGCGTATCTTGCGTCTGATCTCGATGTCAAAGTGTCTGAGCCATGATTTTACAGCCTTTACATAATCTTCAATGTACCCTGGAGAGTATTGTTTTGACTCCATCATGGTCACGTGATCCTCTAGTAGGTCCGTTGCAGTTCTCAGATCCTTTAGTGCAAGCTCGTACAGTTGTGTAGGGGTCATTTGGTGTTGCTCACAGAACATATCTAGGCGCCTTACGCGTATCTCTGCGGTTAGTTTGCTACCTCGTGAGAGGTTGTCAAACCACCGCCTTACGTCTGGATTTGCAAGTAGTTTTGTTACTCTGGATTGTTTGGCAGTGCTGCTTGTTTTAGCTGGCGTTATGTTTCCCATATCGGTCAGCCTCTCGGCGACTTCATTGATTCTATTATGTGCTGGTTGTATTTTACTATTGAACCTGATCGCTACGGATTCGGTTTGTTTTTTGGTGTTCATTGCGTGTCATATTACATGACACATATCTTTATTTAAAGGTTTGTCATGCAACATGACACGGGATAAAGATGGGTTTGTTTGTAAAGAAAAATCACGGGACAGAGTATTTGTACTCGCTTGCAGGCAAAAAACAGTTTTTTCTGGGTCGGAAGGATGAGCCAGATAATTTAAACCAAGAAAATCTTGAGAAAGCAATAAAAATCATCGATGAGAGTTTTGAAAAACATCTGAAGAGATATTTCAAAGATCTTGATGAGCATACATCACATATGATAAAACAGAAAAAAGATCGATATTTGAAGAAGAGAAAAATCAAATTAATAACAATGTTGAGGATAGATAATGCATGATCAGTATGGCGATATTCGATAATGTTGCGTGATAAAAATGACAGAGAGATTGAAACAATTTATTAACGATGTAGATGAAGATATTGTTATGATCATAATTATGAGTAAAAGGAATAATTGTAACTATCTAGAGTTTCGAAGTAATCTGATCATCTGATCCAATATTTTTCATCATTACATTTTTGGATCAGGTGCATAATAGACCTTATGCATATCCATGTGCTATCTTTATAAACAATTCTAGCATTTTTCGTAACTATCTAGAGTTTTGAAGTAATCTGACCATTTGATCCAATATTTTTCATCATTACATTTTTGGATCAGGTGTATAATACAAAAAATCGTTCATGAATAATGAAAAAATAGACCACATTTGTCCTAGATCTGAGAATCTAGAGAAAGAACTTGCATTATTACGCAAGGAAAACAAACAACAAGGAGAAACAATACAGCAACAAGGAGAAAAGATACAGCAACAAGGAGAAAAGATACAGCAACAAGGAAAAGCGATACTAGAATATCAAGAAACTACACAACAGACAAAAAATGAGAATGAAGAATTAAAAATCACGATAAATGCTCTTGTAGCAAAGAATATTCGTGCAAAACCCAACAAACCAGATTCAGTTATAAAACTTCAAACATGCAAGAACCAGCAGAAAACGACCAGTTCACATTGATAACAAAACCGAAGTGGATCAAAAATCATGTCATGTCTGCGGAAACAAACTATCCAAAATTGTGCACAAATACACACGTATAGTAGAAGATATTATTCCAGCACAGGTATGCAATACTGAATATACGATATCTAGAAGATATTGTAAATGTTGCAAAAAAACAATCACACCAAAAATCCATACTGCATTACCAAATGAAAGATTTGGAATACGACTAGCAGCATTTTTAATTGTACTCAAAACACTTGGATTATCATATCAAAAAATATCCCAACTATTAGAAATGATATACGGCATACACATGAATGAATCTACCATAAATCACGCAGTAAAAAAAACTGCTACAGCATTTGGCCCATTATATGAACAGATGATAAGAGATCTAAAAACCGAGTTGAATATACATGGGGATGAGACTAGCTGGCGCATCAACGGGAAGAATCATTGGTTGTGGGTATTTGTTGGAAAATGGACGACCATATATGAGATTGACAAATCACGTGGTAGAATAGCTCCAATGAGAGTGTTAAAAGGATACACTGACAAGTGATTCATGGTCTGCGTGGAATTATGTTGGAAACAGTCATCAAAGATGTCATGTTCATTATATGAGAGAAATTCATGAGACTCTACAGTATAAAAATCCCAAAAAAGAGTTTATTGCTTTTGGAAAATGTTTGAAAAAGATCCTAAATGACTCACATGATGCTGTAGACATTCGTGATAAATCAGATGTTATAAAAAAACTCGAGCGTCGTTTATCGTCTCTTTTATCCAAAAAATATACAGAAAAGAATTGTATCAGATTTGTCAAACGTCTAAAACGTGAACAAGACATGCTTTTCACGTTCTTGAAGACTGGAACTGATTCACATAACAATACTGCCGAGAGAGCGATTAGACCAAACGTGGTAATACGAAAGATTACAAACGGTCATCGAACAGATGATGGCGCTACATCACACAAGATATTGATGAGTGTAAAGGAGACATGTAGACAACGAAATCTAAACTTTCATGACTATATGATGCAATATCTTGTGGATGGTACTTCAAAACTCTAGACAGTTACAGGAATACTTCCAGAGTCGCTGATACAAGAGATGCGCGATTCGTACAAACGATCAGAGCCACTGTTGGATCTAGAACAGACAAAAGATGATCCAATTATAAAACAAAAAGAGCAAATGCAAAGTGCAATTTCACAGGCCACGCCAGAACAGCTTGACACGGTACTAGAGATGTTCCAGAAATTGGGCATCGGTAAAATGTGCCAAGTCAGCGCGTGATGATCTCAAACGATGCAGAGCGCATGATCGAGAAAGGATGGACGTTTGTAGGTACCATGCCAAACGGTATGGCCGTCATACAAAAACGCAGCAAGAGTGGGATTTGAATCCACAGTGGTAATGGACCGGATGGGATTTGAACCCACGACCTTTGCGGAACTATTGTTCTTACGCAGTGTGAGTGCGTCATCCTAACCAACTAGACGACCGGTCCGTATATTGATTTACGTACTAGCTTTTTATCTCTAACCGTTAGTTTATTGCAACAAAAATTAAATCTAAACAACTAGAGTTTTATTTCTTAACGCCTAGTGCACGATTTTTTAGACGCAGATATACACTATGACATTTTCTGCATCTAGTGGCCATTAGGGAATTGCGAGCACCACATGAAAAACAGATCTTCATATGCAGTCTCGCTTTTTGTGCCAGCTGTTTCTTTGCTGGATCTGTAATAGTCATATTTTAATCTCCAAGACACTCACTTTTAATCTAATCGACTCTATCTCCGATCTTTGTAGCTAGTAATACTGGGATCTCTTCGGGGCGTTTTGCTACAGGAACATTGGCTTTACCAAACATATCTACCTTTGATTCTGCAGAACCATAGTTACCATACACGATGGCACCTGCATGTCCCATCCGTTTCTCCTTTGGCGCTGCCCTGCCAGCAATATATGCTACTACGGGCTTTGAAAATTTTGTATCGATTATCCTTTGTGCGAGAATCTCTTCAGCATCTCCACCAATCTCTCCTACAATTACAATGCCTCGCAATTTTGGCAGATCTTTTGTAGCTTCAAATGCATCGACTAGTCTTGTACCGTTTACTGGATCTCCACCCACACCTATTGTTATGTATTGACCAAAGCCAGATTGCGTGAGCGCATTTGAGATCTCATACAAAAGTGTACCACTCTTTGATATTACTACAATATCTCCTAAACTAAACGGGCTTGCAGGCATTATGCCAACTTTGATGATATCTGGCACGATAAGACCTGGAGTATTTGGGCCTATCACCGTGGCATTCTTCTCTTTTGCCAACTCTAGCATCTGTAATGTATCGCGTATTGGAACATGCTCTGGTATTGCTATTAGTAATTTTATTCCTGCATTCAACGCATCTGTGACTGCACCGAGAAAAAACTTTGCTGGAACAAAGACGATCGAGATGCGAGCACCTGTAGCCTTTACTGCCTCCTCCATGTTGTCATATATTGGAATAGTATCTTTAAATTTTGAACCACCTTTACCTGGAGTAACACCAGCTATGATATTTGTCCCATACTCGATCATAAGGTGAGCATGATGTGCACCATATTTGCCAGTTATACCCTGCACTATGACCTTTTTCTTTTTATAATCTACATCGCTAGCTCTTCCGCACAGCTCTTCCATAATGTTGATCATCTTTGAGTGCCCATCACTGCCGCATTTATGGCCTCTTCTACTGTATCATGCAATTTTGTACTTGTGCCAGCTAGCATCTCTTTTGCTTTTTCAGATTCAGCACCACGTAGTCTTGCAAAGACGGGAACATCAATTACTGATTTTTCATATGCTTGAATAAAGGCAGCTGCAACTGTGGTGGTCTTTACTATTCCTCCATACAGATTTACCAAGATGCCTTTGACTCTACCAATTTTTCCGATAAGAGTGAGAGCTTCAAAAACAGATTCCGTAGTGGCCCCGCCACCAACATCTAAAAAGCATGCTGGCTTGCCACCGTTATCAGATAGCATATCAAGTGTCGACATTACTAGTCCTGCACCGTTACCAATAACTGCAATATCGCCATCAAGCTCAACTAGTGCAAAACCACTCTTCTCTGCGCGCTCTTCAAGCTCTGATCTCTCTTGATATTTTTGCATCTCTTTATGTCTAAAGTTTGAATTGTCATCTGTAACCATTTTACCATCGAGAGCCACCATTCTGCCATCTGCAAGAACTGCAAGCGGGTTTATCTCTGCAAGCTCTACCTCTTTTTCTACTGTAAGTTTTGAAAGTTTTATCAAAATATCTACAAAATTTTCTGCAACATCCCTTTCTAGTCCCATCTCTGATGCTATCTCTTTGGCAGTTGTAGTATCTACTGTGCCAAGACCAACTTTTTTTATTATTTGATTTCTTACAGATTCGATCTCTACTCCGCCTTCAGCTGATGCTATGACAGTATAACATCTCTTACTTCTATTCAAAAACAATGACAAATACATTTCATTTTTTATCTCTGCCATCTTTTCAATCAGTATTGTGCGTGCTTTTTCACCTTTGATCTCTAGCTCCATCACTTGGGGATATTTTATAGACAACTCGTCACTATTCTTGCATACCTGTATGCCACCTGCCTTGCCTCTGCCACCGACTGGAACCTGTGATTTTATCACCAACGGGTATCCAATCTCATCTGCATACTTTTTGGCTTTGGTTATGTCCATAGATACTGTGCCTTTTAACAGGTTTATTCCATATTGGGAAAAAATCTCCTTTGCCTGAAATTCTAACAGTCTCACAAAATGTAAACCATAAACGCTCTTATAAATATCGACTAGTATACTAGCATTTTTCCGTATATCAAATGTAATATTTGGATATTATACGAGCTCTCTTTTTATCTGCTCTAATACACGCTCAAATAGATCTATACTCTTTGCTATCAAAACTGCTGGATAATCTGATATGGGAAAGACCATCTGCTCTCCTATACTCATGGGTACAGGGCCACCATAAGTTACCGACTGCTCTATGACATACTCGCGAGTGAGTGTGCATATAGTCTCTTCATACGATTCGTTTGACTCATCGGTAGTTATTCTGTATAATATCATGGGTACATTTGTACGATTGACTAGCTCTGAACCCTGTCTTAAAAGATCTGCCATGTGTTCTGTTTGACACGAATCTAGATTTGCCTGCTTTGTCATCGTATCATATGTACACAATCTTTGTATTTATAGACTAGCAGATCTGTAAATATATCCATCTTGGAATTTATTGTATAGCAAGCCGTATTTTTTGACCGTCGATATCCTCATCTTTGTACTGTGCGTCTATATCATTAAAATCGATCTGTCTTACACGAACTAGAAACCCAAGCTCTTTCTTTTTTGTAGAGATGGCGTGTACTTGCTCATCATCAAGACCTGTTATTGAGACTAGATCTAGTACATCAGTTGGACTAAAACCTCTCTCTTTTCTGAGGCTTTGTATACGACGCGCAAGATCCTTTACTAGACCTCGCACCATCATCTCTTTACTTCTATTTGAAGAAAGAGATACTATGACACCTTCTCTTTTGGATATACACCAATCATCTTTTGATTCAAAACCAAACTCTACATCATCTGAGGTTATCACAACCTCGTGACTGTTATCACCTAGCAGAAATACATATCTTGAATTCTTTGAGATCTCTTCAGCCATTGCCTGTTTATCTGTCGAATTAAATACATCTATCATCTCTGGCATAAACTCTCTTGCACGCGGTCCTATCTTTTTGTGATTGAGTTCTGCTGTTGCAAGTATGGGAGCTCTTACTTTTTGAAGTCCGACTAGCTGCTCCAAACCTGCATCCCCTATATACTCTAAAACAGATACTTTTTCTACGTTGAGAAGTGAGCGTAATAGTTCCAAATGCCCTTCAATCTGCTCCTTTTGACCTTTTGGAAGGTAAACGATGGCATCATCAAGAGGCCATCTTCGCTTTAAATTTCCGTTCATTCTAGCAGCTCCACCAACTGAGATGGCTAGCCGTAGTATGTCAAATGCATCTTCGGTCTTTTTATCGACAAGTTCATCTCGTACCTTTGGCCATAGCTGAAGTAGAATGTTATCCTTTTTGCCAAATACCTGTCCATAAAGATAGTCTGTAATGAACGGGCAGATTGGATGTAACATTATGTTGAGAGAATAAAGTATCTCTCCTAGTGTAGCATATATTGCTAGTCTACGATCTTTATTCGAATCACTCTCGTCCCAAATCTCTTGACGTGTAATTGGAACATAAACTTGGCTCAACATGCCGATCACAAACTCATCTATCTTACGTGCTGCTTCATGAAAACGACAAGTAGAATAATGCTCACTGATCTGTTTTGAGAGTCCCTGCAATTTTGATAATATCCAAACATCTGGAGACTGGAGCAGATTATTTTCTTTTGCCCAAGATACAGTATGCTTTAACGGATCGTATCCATCGTACGTACTATTTTGTTCAAAATACAGATGCATATGATACAAAGTACTAAGTATCTGATATGATCTAGTGTGCATCTCTTTTGCACTAAAGCTTAATGGTTCGATGGGGCTTGACTTTAAAGTAAAATATAGGCGCAAAAGATCTGCAGAATTTTCTTTTATCATCTCTGCTGCATCTATGACATTTCCAAGACTCTTGCTCATCTTACCACCTTTTTCATCAAGAACATGTCCTTGGAACAGAAATGATGCAAACGGAGCTTGAGCTTTACCACTTAGTATGACATTCTCTATCAGTAGGGTATATGCCCATCCACGTGTCTGATCTATCCCTTCTGTAAGAAATGGTACGGGAATCGATTCTTTGTATTCTAGATCGTTTGCAGATGCAAATGGTGCAGCTCCGCTGTTGTGCCATGTATCCAACACATACGGCTCTCTATTCGTATTTACACTGCCACATTTTGAGCATTTTATTCTCACACGGTCTATCCATGGTCGATGCAGCTCAAAGTTTTTGCCATCTGGAAGGTGCGATGCTGCTTGGATTATCTGCTCACGTGAATAAAACCAGTCAGTATTACCACAATCAGTACAGTTCCATGCTGGAATTGGGCACCCCCAATACCTTTCGCGCGATATGCACCATGGATGTTTCTCGCCCACAATTGCTAAAAATCGATTCTTTGGCTGATCATAAAAATATTCGACATTTTTTGCCGCATCTACTGCCAACTCTTCAAGTTTTTCAAGCTTGTAAAACCATCCTCTTCTAGCAAGCCACACGATACGATGACTAGAACGCCAGCAGAGTGGATACTTGTGTCTTTTTTTGTGTAATGCAACAAGTGCGCCACGCGAGCGCAGATCCTCTACTATGATCTTGTCAGCATCGCGCACAAATAGACCTGCATACTCTCCTGCATCTTTTGTAAATTTTACCTCTTCATCTATGGGGCAAAATACTGGAATACCTCTCTTCTCGGCTATGTGTATATCCTCTTCTCCATTTGCAGGAGATAGATGTACGATTCCACTACCACTTGCAGTATCGACAAACTCTTCTGCTACTGCGATATGATACCCTTTCTCTGTAACAAATTTTCCAAGCTCGGGTATAGCATCAAGTAGTGGATGCTCGTACTTTATGCCTTCAAAGAAGGATCCTTTTTCGGTTTTAATCTCATTATATTCGTCGATCTTTGCAGCCCTCATAACATCTTCCAACATCTCTTCGCCGACTATCCATGTCTCATTACCAACCTTGACAAATTTGTACACCCCTTTTGGATTAAATCCAATCATCGCATCGGTGACCATTGTAAAAGGCATCGTGGTCCACACTATTGCATATGCATCGTTATCTTTGAATCTTACCTTGTAGTACATTGAAGGGTCACTTACCTCTTCATATCTCTGATTGACCTCTGCATGGCTTAGCGAAGTTTGACATCCAGGACAATATGCGATCACCGTATAATCCAACTCCAATATTCCTCTCTCGTTTGCTCGTTGCAAAACTTTCCACTCTCTTTCGATATATTCATCATACATTGTCCAGTATGCAGAATCATAATCAAAAGAGATGCCTATCTGTTTATCCACACTTGTCCATTTTTTGTTGTAATCTTGTACCAAACGCTTGCATTCTTTAACAAGAGACTCTATACCAAATGATTCTATGCCTTTTTTACCACCTGTTATCTTTAACTCCTTTTCTGCCTGCAACTCTACTGGAAGTCCTTGCGTATCCCAACCTGCTACAAATTTTACATCTGCACCACAAAGTGTACTATATCTGAACCAAAGATCTTTTATCACTCTACCGCGCATATGACCTGCATGTGGTGTCCCATTCATTGTGGGTGGCCCTTCTACAAAACGCATCTTTGGTCCACCTGCCCTCGAGGTCTTTAGTCTAGTGCGCAGTTCCGATCCATCTAGTCTCTTGCGAGCTTGCATCTCTATCTCCTCTAGATCAAATTTATCAAGTGTCATTACTACTAGGGCAAGTGTATATGCCATCTAAATTAGTCTTTTAGATTCTCTACGAGTGAATACATATTGATTGTATGTGAAATTTTAATCAGGATATACCATGTACTAGATATTTGCAACTAGTCTGTTTGTTGGATTATATACGGGCAAGAGAGATTCACACTTGTGAACGCACTCGTTGTCGGCTCTGGCGGACGAGAACACGCTATTGCGCGTGCATTACAAACTAGCCCAAAATTAGAGCGCGTATATGTAGCACCAGGAAATGGTGGAACTTTGAACAATATATCGATCAAAGATACAGATATTGGCGCACTCGGAGATTTTGCATCAGAGAATGAATGTTTTACCATAGTAGGACCTGAAACACCCATTGCAGCAGGTATTGCCGATGAGTTTACAAAAAAAAATCTACCTATATTTGCACCAACAAAGGCTGCATCAAGACTTGAATCAAGCAAGTCGTGGGCTAAAGATTTTATGCTGCGCCATAAAATACCTACTGCTGAATATGGCGTCTTTAAAGATGCAGAGAGTGCTCTAAAATTTGCTGAAAAACTTGATTATCATCTAGTCGTCAAAGCTGATGGACTAGCATCTGGCAAAGGAGTCATTGTATGTGATGGAAAAGAGCAGACAGTCACATCGATAAGAGATATTCTTGGAGGCAAGTTCGGCGATGCTGGTACGCGCATACTAGTTGAAAAGCGTATAATGGGTCCAGAGATGTCGTTTATTGCAATATGTGATGGCGCAAATCATATTCCTCTTGCAACTAGCCAAGATCATAAACGCATTGGAGATGGTAACACTGGTCCAAATACAGGAGGAATGGGAGCATATTCGCCAGCTATAATTGATGAAAAACACGAAAAGATTCTCAATGAAATAATGGTAAAGACTGTAAATGGAATGAAATCTGAAGGCTATCCGTTTACTGGATTTTTATACGCTGGAGTGATCTTTGAAAACGATAAGCCATACGTTTTAGAATTTAATGTCCGAATGGGTGATCCTGAATGTCAGGCGATATTACCTCGCATGGATTTTGATCTCTTTGAATATATAGAGGCGTGTACAAAAGGCACTCTAGCAAAGATGCCATCTTTGAGGTGGAAACCTCAAAGTGCAGTTTGCGTGGTATTGGCATCATGCGGATATCCAAAAAAATTCCCTATAGGTGAACCAATAAATGGAATATTAAATGTGAAAGACTCTGTAAATGTTTACCATGCTGGAACCAAAAATGTAAACGGAGATATATTGACAAACGGTGGTAGAGTACTTGGAGTATCTGCATTGGGTAAAACGCTTGCCGATGCAGCATCTAGTGCATATGATGCATGTGCAAAGATAACGTGGCCTAGTAAATATTGCCGAACTGATATTGGAACTAGAAACTTTTAGCGTCTGTACGTATGTCTTTCACTTACAATCATATCTAGTGGAACATCACTAGGTTCCAAAGGTATAGATTTTACAATCTGTGATTCAAATACAAGCCCAATTGTAAATGCATTACATTTACTCAAATATCTATCATAACATCCCATACCATATCCAATTCTCTGACACCTATTCGTGACACATACTGCTGGGACAAGTATGACATCTTGTTTTATACACTGCTTACATGTGGGGCGTGGCTCTAAAATGTCATACTCTCCCAACTGTAAATCTGAATCAAGATCTTTTACCTCCATAAAATACATCCGACCACTAGACTCTGTTAGGGGAAGACACAGCCGTATATTGCGTACAAGAAGATCACGTAGTATATCCCTAGTATCAACTTCACTACCAATGGAATGATATCCTGCCACCGTCTTTGCTTCTGAAAATTCTGGCACACGTGATAGCCTTGAACGTATTAAATCACAGTGTATCTTTATAAGACTTGAAGATATTCCATCTCTACGTCGTATGTATTCTTCACGCAGTGCTTTTTTTTTAATCTTCAACGCTATGCCTCAAAGATGCTGCAGTAACTGTATTCTTTAACAGCATTGCAATAGTCATTGGACCTACTCCTCCTGGAACTGGAGTTACAAATGATGCTCTTTGTATCATTTTATCAAAGTCACAATCGCCAGAGAGTACCCCGTTGTGTCTGTTTGTTGCTACGTCTATAACAACAGCACCATCTTTTATCATCTCAGGTTTTAGCTCAAATTTGTCTCTATCTCCAACTGCAGTAACGATGATGTCTGCCTCTTGTGTATATGATGGCAGATCTTTTGTCTTTGAATGACATAATGCTACTGTAGCATCTTTTGCTAAAAGTAAATTTTGTATGGGTTTGCCAACTAGGGCACTACGATTTATTACCACAGCATTCATTCTAGATATGGGGATCTTGTAATGATCAAATATCTCCATTATGCCCATTGGGGTACATGGAACAAACGTAGATTTACCATACGCCAAGAGCCCTACGTTGTATGGGGTAAGTCCATCTACATCTTTAAGCGGAGATATTCGTGAGATTATCATAAACTCATCGATACTCTTTGGCAGTGGAATCTGCACTAGAATTCCATGTACTGTTGAATCTGCATTCAGCTCATCTATCAAGTCTTCAAGCTCATCTTTTGTGGTCGTTGATGGCATTCTGTGATCCCTTGTGGTTATGCCCACTTTTGAACATGCTATGTGTTTGTTATGTACGTACGTTGCCGATGCTGAATCATCTCCTACTAGCACAGTTGCAAGGCAAGGTTCGATGCCGTCATTTTTTAGATGAGAGACTGCACTTTTTACCCTATCTTTGACTAGCCCTGCAACCATCAAACCGTCGAGTTTTACACCAGCCATGCATCTTTTGTTATTTTTCTTATTTTAATACCCTTGTACATTAGGCACTTGGTTCAAATGATGAAAAAATACCGAGTATATCCTAGTTGGAATGGAACATATTTCAAATTTGACATGATCGTAGAGATAATTGTATATACTTGGTCTTTATTATGTCTAATCTATGATCAAAGCATGAAGGTTGAATTTGACGTACATGCTGATGCTACAAAAATTTTGAAGAGTGGAAAATTATTCCATACGTTTTTCTCAAAGGATACATTAGAATGTGGAATACTCTGTTTAAAAAAAGGTCAAAAAGATACACAAGAACCACATGATGCCGATGAGGTGTATTATGTTATAAGCGGTGATGGATATGTGAACATTAGACAGAAAACATATGCTGTCTCTCCAGGCAAAGCGTTCTTTGTACCAGCTGGCGCATCGCATAATTTTTCTAAAAATACTAGAGATCTTGTTGTTTTGTATTTTTTTGGTGCATCCTAAGATACGATCACTCTTCTTTTATACACTCTAACTCTTTTGGTTGATAACATTTGTATGGCTTTTGGATACAGTTTATGCTCTTCTAAAAGTATTCTCTCTGAGAGTGTCTTTACTGTGTCATCAGAATTAACTAAAACCATAGCTTGTAAAAGTATGGGACCTGTATCCACATTTGCATCTACAAAATGAACTGTACAACCAGATATCTTTGTGCCGTATTCTATAGCTTGTTTTTGCGCATCAATTCCTGGAAATGATGGAAGTAGTGCAGGATGTATATTTAGAATTTTATTTTTATACCGTTTAACAAATTTTGGCCCAAGTACTCTCATAAACCCTGCAAGACATATTATGCCATTATGTGGGTAAACTTTGTACTCTTTTAACACATCTTCAATCAAACTGTCATATTCGTCTCGTGTTCCAGAAAAATTTTTACTTTGTATGACTTTGGTAGGTATTCCGTGGGATCTTGCATACTCTAAACCCAACGCATTAGGTTTGTTTGATATGATCACTGCCGGTATTGCTTGAATTTTTCCAGCTTGTACTGCCTTTAGAATTGCAATCATGTTACTACCACGTCCAGATATGAGAATTCCAAGACGGCGCATGTACATATCAAAACACACTCTCTTAATTATGCGTTTTTGCTAGTAATGCCCAAAAATCTTCTCACATCATAAACAAAAATATGATTATACAAATCATCGATTGAATAATTCTTTACCATCGATATACATTTTTGAATACTGAATCTTGATTTATATCACAAATAATATTTGCATACATGGTGGAAATACTAAAGAGATCAAATGGAATAGAATGTAATAATAGTAGAATTTCTATAAGATTGGATCCAAAGCTTGCTTTGAACGGAATAAATTTTACATCGCATGCGCATACCGATCATCTCCCATCGACAAGATCTACTGGGACTGTTTTGTGCACAAAAGAGACCGCAGATATTGCCAAAGCTCGTGGGAATCTGATTCAAAATACCATACTGCAGTATAACTGCACCGAGATGATTCCAAGCGGTCACGTATTTGGTGGCTGTGGACTGTTATTTGATGATGTATTTTATACTGCGGATATCTGTACACGTAACAGACCTGGAATTATGGGTGCAAAGATTCCAAAGTGCAAAACATTGATCACCGAATGTACTTTTGGCAAACCTCAATTCATATTCTCACCAATAGAAGAGATGATGGAAAAAGTAAACCAGTTTATCTCTAAAATATACTCGCGTGGTATCCCTGTCATACTTATGGGCTATGAGGTGGGAAAAGCTCAAACCTTGTGCAAAATGTTCGGACATTGGAAGCCACTTTATTATCACGAACGTATAAAAAAGATCAACGACGTATGTAGATCATTGGGCGCTGATATCCCCGATGCCATATCTTTCAACGATGCAGAAAAATCTAATGCCATTCAAAATGGTCCTTGGATTTTAGTTGCCCCGATGCTTTCATCTACTAACAGTTTTGTAAAACGTCTAAAGTCAGAGTATGGTGCAATCACCATAGGATTTAGTGGATGGGCTGCCATGTCAAATAACAAACTTGCTCATAGATGTGACAAGATGTTTGCATATAGTGATCATTGCGATTACATGGAACTTTTACATATAGTTGAAGAGTCGTGCGCAAAAACCGTATATACCGTACATGGATTTACTCATGAATTTGCACGTACAGTCCGTAACACATGCGGCGTTGATGCATATCCACTAGAATAGACTTTGCATATTGACAAAAAATCAATTGTGATAAAACAAAAGATAAAGTGTCACATACGTATCTTACAGACAAGCAGAGGATTGCAGTGTTGAAAGCAGATCTAGCATATTACAAGACTGCGCAAAAGAGACGAGAATGTTCGATTGCATTCAGACAAGGTTTTGGATCACACAATTGACAACGACAGAGATATACGATGCAACTAGAGACGAGTTGATGGATTCCAACACAGTTTGAAAAAAGCCGTCAAACATTCGCTAGATGCAACCACGTTTCTCCGAACATGCCAACGAACCAGGAAATACGTGTATTCTCTTTGTAAAACTAGTCTTGTTTATTGCATTAGACCTTGTGCACAATCCAATTTTAAATTGAAAATGTTAAATTTTTAGGCATAAATTACATCATCAATTTTGAAAATTAATTCATTAGATCTTATGCATATTACCAATAAAGTTAGATCAGTTCTTGACTGGATACTGCATGATCAAAGCATGAGCAAACAAATCAAAATGTCACAAGTATGATCAAAGCTTGAGAGAGTTCTACAAACAGATCAAAATGTCAGAAATATGACAAAAACGGTAACATCATGCGCAGGCATGTTGCACAGAGGTGTGCTACTTTATTTGAGAACAGACTCGTTCCATAGGTTTGACATACTTGCGGTCATTGAACAGGATGTGCAGATTTGTCAGCCCAGTGACAACTTGGATCTCTTTGTAAAACTCTTCCTTGCTATCATCATATACAGCACTCATCCTGCGGAACCATTTTAGTCGGTTTATCGCATGCTCTACTCTAATACGTTTACGACTAATTCTTTGATTGTATTTCTGATCTGTCTCTGTCATCTCGTAACCTTTGGGTTTTTTGTATGGTTGCTTTGAAATTATTCCAGGATAATCTTTCTCTACACCAAGATATCCTTTATCTGTATACAGTATGATACGATGTTCTTGTTTTGTATTAGGATCTCTCATGTTCTTTGTCCATTTGCCAAAATTTGGTGGATTGCGTCGTAGTACTTCCATGTCGTGTGCAGAACCTTCTTCAGGATGGCCTACATCAAGTACTAGTCCATCTTTGTTTGAGGTTATCTGGATATTGTACACATATCGCTTGCGTTTTCCAGAGTATGCCTTTTTTTGATCTACCTGTGGTCTTTGAACCTGTACAAACGTGGCATCAAGATATAGCTCACCTGCACTCTTGCCTGGAACAAATTCTTTAAACGCTTCGATGGTGCGTTCTTTCCGTATTGTAGCTGCAATGTTTTCGGCAGTTGGAAGGATCTTCATCAACAGCACATCTGCTAATGCTAGATATCTGCTGACTGTACTCTGATCAATGTGGGCATATGCTGCAAATATTTCTTGCTTTTCGTTGTTGCGTTTGCGAGACAATGCAATAAACAAGACTCGTCTTACAGAGAGAATGCATGTGTTTCCTGACTCGTTGGCATATTCGGAGAAACGTGGTGCATTTGGTGAATTTTTAACAGCATTTTCAAATCGTACAAGGATCCATTCAAACTCGTTACGTTCTAATCCCGTAGTGGCGTAAAGGTTTTGGTCATCATCAATTATCTGATCAAACACAGTGTCATTGGACAATCTGCCTTTCTTGTAATCATGCAATTCTGCTTTAGATTGCTCACTTTCTGCTTTAAATTTCTCAATTTCTGCTTTCAATTCGGTATTTTTCTTTTCTAGTTTGAGAATCATACGCTTGTCTGAATCACACATGCCATGTGTGTATTACACTTGATTTTGGATCTTTCGTTTCATCATAATTGATTTTTTTGTCAATATGCATAAGATCTATTATACAAAAGGTCTATTACTAACAGGCATCAATGCCCCAATATTGAGCAAAACAAAAACTGGAATGAGATTAATTACAAATGGTTTTGAATACAATGGACTCACTGTGGACATGAATCAATATTATCTAAAATTCCCATTGATAACAAGCGTGAGAAATGATGATAAAAGTCCTATTGGTATCAAATTTGTACTAGATGAATACATGGTGGTGAATTTATGGTAAATCCTGTCATCCGTACGCAATTTGCAGTATCCGTTAATGGTCATACATCGAAAGGAACCTTAAAGCGCCATCTTGCACCACTTACAGTAGGTGCACTGTTACGTGCATTTCCATTCAAAGGTAATGCAAACAGATTGGGAAAAAATATCATATATGTAAAATCGTCAATACTCGTAGGAATTGAACGTGCACGAACTATATTTACCATAGGTGATGTGGCATTTTTACCATCCAATGGAAGTATGTGTTTCTTTACTACAGATATTGTAACTGACAGACCAATGAGTCCAATTGGAAATATCACTGAAAACATGTCTATAATCTCTGATGTAAAGCCTGGAGATATAATGTCTATCTATTCTGTCAATTTGTAGATTCGATGACCGCTATGTCCACCAGCTATGGTCATTTTACCATCTGCCATAGCTGTATTCAAATATGTATTTGCAGCTGAAATTTTTACGCCACATTGTTTTGCAATATCGCTAGCAGTGATTGCTTTTGCACCTTTGAGGTATTTTTGCACTTGATCCTCAGTTAACGTGACTATAATCTCTGCTCTTGATTGCCTTGAAGATTCTTCTTTGTTTTTTTTGCCTTTTTTTGACGTATTTTGTGATTTTTGTACTTGTGCTGCAGACTTGTTCTTGGAACTACCCATAATGTATGCACAACATGTCCTTTTATAAACGAAACAAGATAAGATCATCTCAAGAATATATATGACAAACTCTGATGACCTAGTATGGGTCTTGTAGGAAAGGGTGCAAAATGTGACATATCTGAATGCGAAAATGATGCACTGCGCTCGATCAATACGCAAAGAGTAGAAAATACTGGACTAGATGTGGCATCTTCTAAAAAAAAGACACTCTTGTGCAAAGCACACTATAAAGAATGGAAAAAAGAGACTAAAGACGAACGAGATGTAGAACGTGCTAGATATGACAAATTCTAACAATTTTGTTTTTTATTATATCTTTCATCTAGATTATCATAATATTGATCAGGTTTTTTGAAATAATCTCTCTTTAAATCTTCATACATCTTGCCAATCTTTGGATAGAGTCTCTTTGGCTTGCGTTTTTTTTGAGCAGATATAACATATAGAGCAAGTATGGGGAATGCGATTGTGGCATCGGCATACACTGTAACCATTCCAGAATGTGCGTTCTGCACTTTGCCCCAGCTTTTACCTTCTTGTAAAGTAGCTCCAGAGAGTCCGCCTGTATCAGGACGTGCATCGGTAATCTGTACAATGTACTCTTGTCCGCCATGACCTTGCCTGAGTATCTGATCCAAAAGTGGTCCTGTCTGTTGTGCTGTATTCTTTGGCACTCCTCCACCAATCTCTATAATACCTGATTTTTTTGATGCCTGCACGATTGCTCCTTGTTCTAGGATCTCTCGTGCAATATCGACACTATACATCTTGCCACGTAGTCTATGTACTGCAAGATTTAGAGCAAGTGAAGAATCTTTTATGGTCGATACGTACAATGGTAGATCATATTCGTGTGCACATACTACAAAACTCTTTTCTGGATGTGGCGCATATTTTGATGTTACATTTCCAAGCTCATTGCAAAACTCTGCTGTCGTAAACGGTTTTTCGTGTAGTATGTCCATAAATGCTTTCTGTACTATTTGATCTTGTGCCTCTAGTGTCTCGTAAAACTTTACAAAAACATCCCTTATTCGAACAATTTCATTTTCATACAACTTTGAATCATCAACTTCAAAATGTCCTTGACGCACCGGAAGATCCCATGCAAAATGTTCTTCATGATAAACATTTGCACCAGTACATACCATCCAGTCAACAAATCCCCGCTCTATGAGAGATTTGAATATGCCTCCAAATCCTACAGGTGTCATGGCCCCTGATACTGTAAGACATATGGTTGCATCATCTTCTATCATACGTTCGTATGTCTTTGCGGCAATACCAAGCTGCTTTCCATTGTATCCTGTGGACTCGTACATGGACACGAGATCTTTAATGCTCATTCCAGGTTCTAGTTTGATGTGAGGTATGCGTTTTCCCTTAAAATGATGGTGATCCACGGGTCGAGATTATTTGTGTATTAATTAACAGTTTTGTTGGATATATCTTGATATGCAAAAATCTCACTCCTAAACTGATAATTAGATGACCTGATATGATGAACTGTTTGTGTAGCAACATTTAATTCAATTTATCATCGACTGTATCGTGTGCGGATACTACAACTTCACTGCGATTATGTAGAGTATACACCTATAAAAAAAGAGATAGCATCTGCAGAGACTCTAGAAGAAAAGAGTACCCGTCGATTTGAGGATATAGTCGTGGCATTTATCACGGTAGAAAAAGGTGATGATGCAAATGTGAGCCTAGATGCAACAAACCAGATAAAAAAATCCATTGATAAGATAGGTTGTACTAGATTACTACTCTATCCATACTCTCATCTTGGTTCTGATCTCTCATCACCACAGGTTGCAATTGATATGTTGCATGAAATGGAACAAAACTTGCATGGTATTGGACTAGATGTACACCACTCGCCATTTGGATGGACTAAATCATATAGCATAAAAGTAAAGGGTCATCCATTATCTGAGAGCTTTAAGCACATAAGCAAGACTGAAAAACCATCCAACGTATCTAATGCGTTAAAATCTGAATTAAATTTAGAATCTGATTGGTGTATACTAGATACAGATGGACATCTTGTTTCAATACGGGAATTTGATTTTACCAAACACAAAAAACTTGAAGCACTTGCTAAATACGAATCTGCAAAAAAACGTACCGCTGATCAAATACCTCCACATGTACCTTTGATGAAAAAACTAGCTATCGCCGACTATGAACCAGCATCTGACAAAGGTAACATGAGATTTTATCCTAACGGTAGACTGATAAAATCTCTTATTGAAAGATACGTGACAGAACAAGTCATCAAATATGGTGGTTCAGAAGTTGAGACGCCATTGATGTATGACTCAAAACATCCTAGTATGGTGAGCTATTTTAATAGATTTCCAGCTAGACAGTATAATATAGACTCTGAAGGCAAAAATATGTTTCTACGATTTGCTGCATGTTTTGGTCAATTTTTGATGGCCGAAGGTATGCAAATGTCTTACAAAAATCTCCCGTATAGGCTGTACGAGCTTACAAGATATAGCTTTAGACGAGAACAGTCCGGAGAGTTGGTTGGTTTACGACGTCTGCGCGCATTCACAATGCCAGATTGTCATGCATTTTGTGCAGATATGGATCAAGCAGTAATGGAATTAGGTATACGTTTTGATCTTTCAAGACGCGTAATACATGATCTTGGAATAGGGGACAAGGATTATGAGATGGCCATAAGATTTACTAGAGATTTTTACAAAGAAAACAAGACACTGATAAACGGAATGGTAAAAAAACATGATAGACCAGTTCTAGTTGAGATGTGGAAAGAGAGATTCTTTTACTTTGTACTAAAGTGGGAGTTTAATTATGTAGATAAATCTGGAAAGGCATCTGCCCTCTCTACTGATCAGATAGACGTAGAGAATGGAGCACGATATGGAATAGAGTTTGTAGACGAGCAAAACAACAGACGTAATCCAATCATACTACATAATTCTCCAAGTGGTGCTGTAGAGCGTATCATATACGCACTACTTGAGAATGCTGCAGCCAATTCTGAGCTTGGTGTAAAACCCACACTTCCAATATGGCTTTGTCCAACGCAGGTGCGTGTTATTCCTGTAAACGCTGAATTTGATGAAAATGCCAAAAGCTTTGCCCAACGACTCACAGATGATGGTATACGCGTAGACGTTGATGATAGAAATGAGAGTATGGGAAGACGAATACGTGAAGCCGAAAAGGATTGGATCCCTTATACATTGGTGCTAGGAAAAAAAGAAGTGGAATCTGGAGATCTTAGTGTACGTGACCGTCGTACTAGTAGTACATCAAATATCTCTTTTGAACAATTTTTAAAATCTATGAAAAATGAAATTGCCAACATGCCATATGCTCCACTAAACTCTCCACTTTTACTCTCACGTAGGCCACAGATAATGCTATGAGTACAAATGTCCCGCTGCTAATTTATACCAGATATGTAGAAAATATAGAATGAGCTTTACAGAACTTTACAAAGGAGCAGGTCCACTCATATCTGGTTCCACAAACATGAATCCTGCTGCTATCGTATTTGGTATTCCATTTGACTCTACACACTCTTACAAACCAGGAACACGTTTTGGACCTGATGCTATACGAGATGCTTTTAACAATATAGAGGTGTTTCATCCTGAGCTTGGTGTGGACTTGGAGGATGTACCAATACATGATCTTGGAAACATAAAACATACCGTCGATGTAAAATCAATGCTCAATATGGTATCAAAGATGACCTCAGAGCTAGCACAAAAAAAAATACCGATAATAATACTTGGTGGAGAGCATTCTCTAACGTATGGATCATACACTGCATTTCCAAAAGGAACTGGATATGTGGTATTTGATGCACATTATGATCTCCGCGATGGCTATATCGGTTCTGAATTCAGTCATGCATCATACCTTCGCAAAATCATAGATGAGAGAGGATCTGATGATGTTTTGCATGTGGGAGCTAGAGCATACGCAAAAGATGAGCTTGTATATCTGAAAGAATTGAAATTAAACACAGTCACCGATAAAGATGTGCGCATGGGTCTTGGACCTAAAATGATATCTGATTTTGTCTCAAAATATGATACAGTGTATGCAAGCTTTGATTTGGATGTACTCGATCCTGCATTTGCACCAGGAGTTGGTAATCCTGAAGCTGTAGGAATATTTGTGCGTGAATTATTTGATATGATTGCATCTTTGAGAGAGACTCAGATAGTGGGATCTGATATTGTAGAGTTAAATCCAACATATGACAACGGCTCGACTGCAATCATTGCAGCCAAGATACTCTCGACCATCATTGCAACCGATGTTGCACGTACAAAATGATCTGCTTTTATAATAACATGAGGGGGTATTCTTATGCTTGATAAACTGCGTGGGGTTTTGGCACCATCTCTTGAAAAACTTGGCACGACATTTGCAAAAACAGGTATATCGCCCAACACATGGACTGCTGTAGGATTATGTCTATCAATAGCTGCGGCAATCTCATACACTTCATCTGAGTGGATCGAAGGAATGCAGGCATGGCATGCAATATCTTTAGGTAGTGTATTGTTGTTAGCATCAGGATTTTTTGATATTATAGATGGACAGGTTGCACGTGTAACCAAAAATATTACAAAGACGGGAGGTTTTTTAGATTCTGTCTCAGATAGGATAGCTGAAGTTGCAATATTCTTTGGAATGCTTGTTGGCAATCATGCAAATCCAATTGTGATATTTCTTGCTGTTACACTTTCACTCTTGGTAAGTTATGCTCGTTCGCGTGCTGAATCTGTTGGCGTACCTTTACGTGGAGTGGGAATAGGTGAGCGACCAGAACGACTCTTGGTGGTGGCAATTATAGGTATGGTCGGATTTCTAGAATATGCACTTGTTGCAGTATGTGTTATGGCTGGAGTGACCTTTGTACACAGGGTAATCGTTGCAACAAAAAAGAGCTAACGGAGTTTACCGCGTTGCCTGCGTGATGATTCTGAGCGTATCTTTAGTATGCCATAATGTATGGCACATGAGATACAGTACCATTTTAAAACCCTAGGAGATGCAATATATGCTCCTTGTGAGCGTAGCTCTTTTGCTAATGTATGCTCTACTAGATTGAGACGCGTTGTGACTTTTTTTGCTTTGTCTTTTGGAACAGTCTGTCCACAGTTTACACATTGAACTGTTCCAGATGAGCCTTTGCCGCCTTTCTTACGGCCTCTGCTAGCTCGCTTTAATGGCATAATGTACATCAAATACGTCTTGCTTATATTATTTTATTTTATACGTACATTTGTCAATTCTAGAGATGACATGTACCCTGCTTGTAAATTACAGTATTTTACAAGCGTTAAAAAATTATACTCGTACGTATAGCATACATACTATATGAAACTTGACGTATACGCTCACTGCTCTATAGACCATATACATACAAAAGAAAAGACCTCGATACTAGCTGGCGGTTCTGCATGTTATTGTGGCATCATGGCTAGACACCTAGGTGCTGATGTACGACTTGTAACACGATATGGTAGAGATTTTGCCGAATATACAGTACGCCTTGATGATGAAAAGATAAACCATGCATCATGTATCTGCAATACGCCAACTACAAGCTTTGAGATTTGGCCTGAAAAATCTCCAAGAGAACTAGTGTTAAAGAATACATGTGAACCACTCCAATATGTGGGAGATGATTCTGATGGAATAATTGCAAGCCCGATATTTTGTGAGATTGATTTTAAACTATACGAGACGTTGCGCAAAACTGCGGGGTTTGTATTCATAGATCCGCAGGGATTTATACGAGTGATGAAAAACGGTAAAATTGTAATTGTGCCTGTAAAGATGGATTTTACTGGCGTTGATGCTATCAAAGTAGACAAAGATGAGATGAGGTGTTTAACCAACTGTGTAGAATCTGAATCCATACGACAATTACAAAAAAAAGGCGTACAGCATATCTTGTATACCAATGAATATCATGTAACACTATACGTTAAAGATAGAGCATACTCGTTGAATATTCCAAAGGGGACGCCTGCAGATATGGTGGGACTTGGAGATATTTTATCTGCAGCATTTTGTACTACCATGATGAAAGAAAAAGACTCTTTGTGGGCGTTTTGTTTTGCTTGCGGAGCTGTGCAAGCTGCATGTGAATCTGGAAATTACGGTCTAGATAAAATTCCAAAAAAAAGATCCACAGTCACAAACGCATCGTATTTTTACAATACTGTTGATTTTAAACACATTTGAAACAAATTATGTGTAAATATCTCTCTTTTGCAAGTATGAATGAATCATTTTTATTTATGATATAAAATATAATGGTAATGAAATTAGAAGATAGGATAGATACAATCCCTAACTTTCCAAAACAAGGCATAATGTTTCGTCATTTTGGCCCAATATTGGAAGATCCTCATGCGATGGCTTTAATGGTTGAAGAGTTTGCAAAACAGCTACATCCATCCGAAGTTGACGCATTTGTAGGAATAGAGTCTAGAGGATTTATAATCGCAACTGCACTAGCATTGCATTATAAAAAACCATTAATTATGATTCGCAAAGCAGGCAAACTACCTGGTGAAACATTAAAGATCTCATATGATATTGAATACGGTTCTGACACAATGGAGATTGAAAAAGGCAAGATAAAACAAGATCAAAGAATAGTCATATGTGATGATCTATTGGCAACTGGAGGAACTGCTGCAGCAGCTGCCACTCTAGTTAAAGAGGCTGGTGGAAAAGTCTCAGCAATGGCGTTTGTAATAGAGCTTGGAGATCTAAACGGCTGTAAACTTTTATCTTCTTACAAGCGAATATCGTTGGTGATTTATTGACAGAGAGTGCAGAGATTGGCATAATCGGAGGGACTGGAATATACGATCCTGGACTTTTAAACGACTGTAGGGAGATAAATGTGGATACGCCATACGGTAAACCATCTGAGTCAATAACTTTGGCCGAATACAGTGGAAGAAGAGTAGCATTTATCCCAAGACACGGAAAAAAACATGCCATACTGCCCCACATGATAAATTATCGAGCAAATATTTGGGCGTTGAAAGAACTTGGAGTTCAACGCATAGTATCCCCATCTGCTGTAGGAAGCTTGAAAGAGGATCTTGTCCCTGGCTCGTTTGTACTGCCATCGCAGTTTGTAGATTTTACAAAATCTAGAATTAATTCATTCTCTAAAAAAGGTGATGTATTCCATATCTCTTCTGCAGATCCATTTTGTCAACAGATGCAAGATGTCGTGTTGAATGCTTCAAAAAAGACTGGAATGAAAATGCATACTGATAAAACATACGTCTGTATAGAAGGACCCAGATTTTCAACTAGAGCAGAATCAAACTTTTTCCGTACAAGCGTAAATGCAGATATTATTGGAATGACACTAGTTCCAGAATGTCAACTTGCACGTGAGGCACAAATCTGTTACACATCAATAGCTACAGTTACCGACTATGATGTGTGGGCTCAGAAACCAGTTACAACAAAAGAGATAATAGAAACACTCCACAAAAATTCTGAATCCATTAAAAAATTGCTTGTAGAACTGATTGGTATTGTGCCAAAAACACGTACATGCAAATGCAGTACGGCTCTTGATGAAGCACGTTTTTAATCATCTATAAATTCTTCTTTTGTAACGTTATCTGGTATTGTAAGATCGCCTTGTAATAGATTTTTCTGTAACTGCATAGCAATATCCTCTGGATCAAGATTTAATTTTTTCAGCTCTTCTTGAACCACATCCGAGAGTTTTACGCCGACATTCTGTCCACCAATTCTACCAAATGCTATCGCTGTAAAATCCAAAGTTGTTCTAGAGATGGTAAATGTACCTTTTATCTTTGCTGCCATTTGTGTACCATTAATTTGTTTTACATGTACATCAAGGTTCATTTTGTATCTCTACTGCTTTGTTTACATTGTCTTTAACAAGAAAACTCCAGTGATCAGCATTATCTATCTTGTAGTCTGCGACGTTTAAACTCATGACACTCTCCCCTAAACATTCATGCTGAAGAGGTGTGTTTTCTTTGATCTTTACAAGATTCCATTTTTCTTTGCCTTTTTGCAGTCTACATACTGTAACTGCCCATCTCTCATCTGGCTCTATTTTGGGCATACCTACAATGTCTGTAATTGCTTCTATACCGAGTTGTTTCTCCTCGCAAAAAATACATTTGCACATACTACATCTCCATACGTCAACTGAACCGATGGTCTTTTCATAGATGTTTATGTTGATTACGCCATAATACGTGACCTGATGTTTACACGAGTCTTTATTCAATATGATCTCTCTCTCACTTTGGCATTATTTAGCCCTTGCATGCTCATATGGTCTCTCTAATGCAGCACCGATACTGTCAACGATTTTATTTCTTCCAAATTCTACGCCCATATGCTCACATCTTCTTTTATACATATTTACAACTGTAAATCGAGGATGCATTGCCTCAAAGATCTCATCGGGCATATCTATAAAGGCACCTAGTGTAACTAGCGATTCAACTATCGGCATTATATCATTTTTGGCAATGCCAAGTTTTGCAGCAATATTTACCGCTGTTGATTTACCGTATATTGTGACGTACAAAAATACTCTAGCCTGCATAATGTCTAGACCTACTTTTGATACAAGCAGTTCCTCAAATTCTTTCATATCATTGGTATGTGCATATATGCTATATTTTAAATCCTGCAATTCTTTTGTATATCTTGATTGCAAATCCAAGTGAGATAAAATGTACAATGCCACCTGCAATACCTGCAACTAGTAGATCATAATTGAGATAAAACATTATGAAAAACACGGCAAGTGATGGTGTTACAGTAATGCATGCTAAAATTGTACTACGAACAAGTGTGATTTTTATATGTGAAAAATTCTTGTTCAATATAGATAACGGTTCATATATCTGTAATAAAAACTAAAATATACAATCATATGCTTTGATACAATTATTATAATAAAATATACATAAACACATCTAGGTTTGTGTACTAGCTGTAAGAAATGCCGAAAAAACATTTTCAGGCAAACCTGGTCTACTATCAAACTCTGGATGATATTGCACACCAATGAAAAACTCATTTGATGGGTATTCTAATATCTCCATCCTACGTCTAGAATCACTGCTAGCAGAAAAAACCACTCCTCCTTTGGCAAATACATCCAAATATTTTGGGTTTATCTCATATCTGTGTCTATGTCTCTTTGATATTGTATCTGCATCGTACATTTTGTGTGCAAGAGTACCTTGTTCTATTCTGATCTCATTTGCACCAAGACGCAAAGAGCCTCCCATATCTGTGACATTTTTTTGCTCTGGGAGAATATCTACTACCGGATGTGCACATTTTTGTTCTATCTCTATTGAATTTGCATCATGTACTCCACAAACCTGACGTGCAAGTGCAACAGCTGCCAACTGAAATCCAAAACATATGCCAAGATAAGGTACGTTATTTTTGGCAGCATATGATGCTGCTCTTATGATTCCATCTGATCCTCTGTCCCCAAATCCACCTGGTACTAGAATGCCATCGTAACTGCCAAGATCTTTAGGCAGTGTCTCTGAATCAAGCAGTTTGACATCGACACCAAGATTACATACTGCTCCAGCATGTTTTAGTGCCTCTATGACACTGACATAGCTATCTGGTAACGTGACATATTTGCCAACCATGGCTATACGTACAGTTTGTCCGTATTCGGAAAGATCTTGGACTGTCTTTCTCCATGCGTTCCAGCTCGTTGACCCATCGACTATGCCAGTTATACCGAATTTTTTAAAGAGCGAGTCGACCACACCTTGTTGATGTAAAATATCTGGAATAGAGTATATCGATAATGCATCATGTGAAGAGAGAACGTTGGAAGGGGAGACGTTTGTAAAGAGAGCAAGTTTTTGACGAGTCTTCTCCTCTAATTTACTAGTACATCTTACGGCAAGATAATCTGGTTGTATTCCTATTCTGCGTAGCTCTTGCACACTATGTTGAGTTGGCTTTGTTTTTTGTTCACCAACAACATCTAGTGACGGTGCCAACGTAACATGAACAAATGCTACATTCGATGGTCCTTCTTCTACACGCATCTGTCTTAGAGCTTCTAAAAACGGCAAACTCTCAATGTCTCCTACAGTACCACCGCATTCGATCACCAACATGTCAAGTCTCTCGTCGGCAGATATTGAACGTAACATCTCTTTTATTTGGTCAGTAATGTGTGGTATTATCTGAACACATGCTCCAAGATATTCTCCACGTCTCTCTCGTTCTATTACTTTTGAGTATATCTGAGCTGTAGTTATGTTGTGAGATTTTGGTATATCTTGATTTAGGAATCTTTCATAGTTGCCAAGATCCATATCGCATTCGCCACCGTCTTTTGTAACATACACTTCACCGTGGGCTACTGGATTCATAGTTCCTGCATCGTAATTTAGATATGGATCTATTTTTACACACGATACTCTTTGGTTTGCCAACTGTAAGAGTTTAGCAATGGATGATGAGATAACTCCTTTACCGAGGCCAGACATTACGCCTCCTGTTACAAAGATGTATTTTGTAGTCTGCACAATTGTGTATGTGAGAGGCAGTTTATGTGGGTTATGTTGATATTGTATCCAAATGAGACTTTATTTTACGCGTAAATTTTGCTGTACGATATTTCAAGGATCTATTATCCCCATCTTTTACCATCTTTATGTATGCACTACCTATGATTACTGCATCAGCTCCTGCCTCTGCATACATTTTGGCATCTTTTGCAGTTCTTATGCCAAAACCTGCCCCAATGGGAATTTTTGTACCGATGCTCTTCTTTGCTTCTCGTATGACCTTTAGTGTATACGAGTCTATCTTTGTGCGTGCACCTGTAGTACCGTATACTGCAACCATGTACAAAAATCCAGTAGAGATTAAAATTATCTTGTCTAGTCTCACTTTATCAGTATTCGGAGATACTAGAAATACCGTCTCTAGACCGTTCTTTTTTGCTATCGTGCGGTACTCTAGAGACTCTTCAGGTGAGATGTCTGGGATAATAAATCCATCAAGTCCTGCAGATGTAGCATCTATGACAATTTTCTTATATCCATACGAGTAGAGGATATTTGCATACGTCATCATGAATAGTGGCACATTTGGATGCATTTGACGTACTTTGTGCACGATCTCAAAATACGTTTTTAAATTCATGCCATTATTTAGAGATACACTTGATGCTCTTTGTATTGCACTACCGTCTGCTAGCGGATCTGAAAACGGAAATCCAATCTCTATAATGTCAGATCCTCCTGCAATCATTCCATCGATCATCTCTATAGTGCCGCTTACATTTGGATATCCTGCCATAACGTAAGAGATCAAAGCTTTTCTTCCATCTAGGCGCAATTTTTTAAAACACTCTGTTGTTCTAGACATGTTTATTTGCACCTTTTGCAAGATAAGACTCTACTATCTGTACATCTTTGTCACCTCTTCCAGACAGCGTGATTACAATAGATGATCTCTTTGGCATTTTTTTTGCAATTTTTACAGCCGCTGCAACTGCGTGAGATGATTCCAAGGCAGGAATAATTCCCTCAGTTTTTGTTAAAAGTAAAAATGCATCAATTGCATCTTTGTCTGTGACTGCCGTATATGAGACTCTCTTTTTCTCCTTTAAACTAGAATGTTCAGGACCTACTCCAGGATAGTCAAGGCCTGCAGATATACTATGTGCTTCTTTTATCTGCCCTTGTGAATCTTGGAGAATATACGTCATCATACCATGAAGCACGCCTGCCCTACCTGCTGTAAGACTAGCTGAATGCATGCCAGATCTCAGTCCTGTACCTGCTGCCTCTACGCCAAGTAGTTTTGTCTTTGTGCCTAAAAGTGGGTAAAACGTGCCTATTGCATTAGAGCCGCCTCCAACACATGCAACTGCCATATCTGGTTCTGAATCATACTCTTTACGCATCTGCAATAGTATCTCATCGCCAATGACTCTTTGAAAGTCACGTACCATGACTGGGTATGGGTGAGGACCTACTGCTGAGCCTAAAAGATAGTATGTATCTTTTACGTTTGTTATCCAGTTACGTATAGCCTCATTTATGGCATCTTTTAGAGTGCAGCTTCCAGAATCTACGGGTATCACCAAAGTGCCCAAAAGTTTCATCCTAAAAACATTGAGATGTTGTCGTCTCATATCTTTACTACCCATGTACACTGTTGATCTCATGCGGAGACATGCGCATGCCATGGCTGTGGCTACTCCATGTTGTCCTGCACCAGTCTCTGCAAGTATCTGTTTTTTACCCATGCGTTTTGCAAGTAACGCTTGTCCCAAAGCGTTGTTTATCTTGTGAGCTCCACCGTGCAAAAGATCTTCGCGCTTTAAGAATATGCGTGCACCACCTGCATACTCTGTGAGCGTCTTTGCATAATACAGTGGAGTTGGTCTTCCAGCAAAGGTACGTAGATACTCCTTTAACTCTCTCTTAAATCCTGCATCGTTGCGCAGCTTTTTGTAATTATTCTCCAACTCTTCAATTGCTGGAACAAGAGTCTCTGGGACGTACCTGCCTCCAAATTTACCAAATTTACCATCATTTGGATAAGAGTTCATCAGTATGCCTCAGTTAGAGTCTTGACTGCTTTACGTACGTCATCACACATCATTATCTTTGAGCCTACAAGAAATGCACTAGCTCCTGCAGCATGCATCATAGAGATATCTTGTATATTTTTAATACCACTCTCTGCCACAAACGATCCTCTACCATCTCTATCTTTTAACAATCTTGCAACTGTTCTAGTGTCAATCTGCATAGTTTGTAGACTGCGGTTGTTTACTCCAATCAGATCTGCTCTAGTACGTAATGCACAATCCATCTCTTCTTCAGTGTGTACTTCCAATAGCACCTTTAGATTGCGTAAATGTGCATATTTTATCATCTCTTCAACTCCTCCATCTGCATACGCTGCTTGTATTAACAGTATATAGTCAGCGCCCATCTTTTCGGCAGCATCAATTTGAACAGTATCTATGATTATGTCTTTCATTAAAATTGGAACATCTATAGCTCTTCTTACCTGTATGAGGTTTTCAGGTGAGCCTGAAAACATATGAGGTTGCGTCAAAATGGAGAGTGCAGATGCACCACCTGCAATCATATCTTGAGCAAGTTTTACTGGACTCTCATGATGTCTAATCTGTCCTGCAGAAGGAGATGAATATTTTATCTCACATATGAGTGTGGGATGTGCATCCTTTAACATTATACTCTTTAAATCAAAATTGGATCGTAGACTAGAAAAATCTTCCTTGATTCTATACACACCAGAATCTATTGCATTACGAGAATTTTCAACTAGTCTATCTAATATTCTCTCAGACATCTTTACAGATCCTCTCTAAAATCTCTAGACTGCCACAGTATTTTACATATGATCTCAATTGTTTCATCGCCTTGCCTGACTCTATTGACTCTAATGCTGCCTCTAATCCTTCTTTGATATTATCACAATCTCCAGATACGAGCATAGCAGCTCCTGCGTTTAGAGCTATAGTATCGCATACTGCGCGCGATGCAGAACCATCTATCGCTTTGATGAAACTTGCAAGAGCTTTTTTGTTTTCAACTTGTAGATCTGATATGTTGCATTCTTCTAATCTGAGATCTTTTGGAGATATTATATGCTCTCTCTGTCCTTTAGAATCTGTCTCCAACATATGACAACTGCCAGCAGTTGAGAGTTCATCCATACCCGTATCTGATATAACCGTGATTATCTTTTCTGAGCCATTCTTTAAAAGAATTTTTGGAATACGTTTTAGCATATCTAATGATGATACGCCTATTAGTTGTCTTTTAACACACGCGGGGTTGCATAGCGGTCCTAGCAGATTAAATACAGTTCTTTTACCTATGGATGCCCTAGCATTTGCAATATTTTTCATAGATGGGTGATATCTTGGCGCAAACATGAAACACATATTCATTTTTTCCATACATGATGCAACCTCTTTTGGACCTGCTTGTAGGTTGCACCCGATTGATTCGAATATATCTGCACTTCCAACACCGCCAGAGCTTGATCGATTACCATGTTTTGCAACTCTGCATCCAAGTGAAGTTGCAACAAATACAGTTGCCGTGGATATGTTTACTGTCTGCAAGCCGTCCCCGCCGGTACCGCACACATCGATGGCATCAGGTATATGGACTGTCGTTGCCGCATCACGCATAGCACGTAAAATTCCAGATATCTCATCATCAGTCTCGCCCTTTGCAGCTAGACCTCTCAATAACCGTATCTTTTCTTCTTCAGAGATGGATCCATTGAGAATTCTGCTCATCATGTGGTATGAATCCTCTTTTGAGATATCGGATCCTGCACATATTGAATCTATGATCATTGGCATCTCCTTTTTACAAATTTTATAAAATTCTCCAATATTTTTTTACCCTCTAGAGTCATTATTGATTCTGGATGAAATTGTACCCCAATTATTGGATACGATCTATGCCTAATGGCCATTATCTCTCCATCATCTTTGGCTGTAGCGATAACTTTGAGCGAATCTGGTATGGATTCTGCAAAACCTGCAAGTGAATGATATCTTGTAGCTTGGAATGGATTTGAAACACCATCAAATATATCATCTTTATGGTGATCTATTGGACTAGTCTTTCCATGTCTAATACGACTAGCGTTTGTCACGATACCTCCAAACGCTGATATTATTCCTTGATGACCAAGACAGATCCCAAGTATCGGTATACTTGGCCCACATTCTTTTATTATTTTAGAACATACTCCAAAATAGCGTACTTTATTTGGTGTTCCAGGACCTGGAGATATGATTATTGCATCATATCCTATACCCTCTATCTGTTCTTTACTTAGTGCATCATTACGTACGATATCACAACATACTCCAAGTTCGCCAAGATATTGAGAGATATTGTATACAAATGAGTCATAGTTGTCTATGATGAGAAACTTCATTCTGATGCCTCCGTTAATGCATCCAACATTGCGCCTACCTTGTGCTCTGTCTCCTCAAACTCTGATTTTGCATCAGAGTCGTATACGATTCCTGCTCCAGCTTGGATAAATCCTTTTTGACCCTCAAAGAATATACTTCTTATTGTAATTGCAAAATCACAACAGCCGTTAAAAGAGAAATAACCCACGGTTCCTGCATATGGGCCTCGTGCAACTGACTCTAACTCATCTATAATCTCCATCGCTCTCACCTTTGGCGCCCCTGACACAGTTCCTGCAGGAAATATGCCACTAAATGCGTTAAACATGTCTTTATTCTCTGCAAGTTTGCCACTTACGTGTGAAACCATGTGTTGCACATGACTAAATTGTTTTACTTTCATCAATTCTTTTACATTGATGGAGCCTGGAATACAGACACGACCAACATCATTGCGACCAAGATCTACTAGCATGGTATGTTCTGCAATCTCTTTTTCACTGTGCACCATCTCCTCTTTGAGACGTTTGTTCTCTATTACAGAGTTTGTGACTTTGCATGTACCAGCTATTGGAAATGTCTCCACTGTATCGTTATCGACTCGTAGTAACATCTCTGGACTTGCCCCTATGATGGTGCGTTTAGCAGTCTTTATGTGGTATAGATAAGGTGATGGATTTAACGTACGCAATTTTTGATATACTTGTAATGGATCACCTTTTGTCTCAAATGTATATCTACGTGAAAGCACAACCTGAAATATGTCTCCTGCTATGACATATTTTTTTGCACGCTCTACCATCTTTGAAAACATTTTGAGATCAGTTAAAGATTTGGGTTTTGTGGCAAAAAATTTTCCAATCTTGCCCCCCGTCTCCAACTCTTCATATCTGTCTACCTTGTGGTAAAAATAAAATGGCTTTCTCTTTGCATGATCATACACTATTCCGTCAGTGTATACTCCAAACTCCATGATGGGTTTGTCGTCTAAATCACAATGAGCCACTTTCTCCCACAACCCTATCGCATCATAATTTACGACTCCAACTGCACCACCAGCATATCTGTATCTATCATCATCTGTTCTACCGAGAATCTCTCGAATGTATGAAAATGGATCCTCTACAACCTTTCTTTCTTCCTTTCCATCTCTGTTGATTGTGACAATACTATCTGAATACACGTAAATTATAGAATCTGGATCAAAACCCATTATGGTGGTCTCTACCATCTCATTTGGTCCTGCAAGTGATTCAAAGAGAAAAGAGTGGTCATAATTTTCTGATATACTTTTGTATATCTCAAAAGGCGTTGCAGAATTATTTAATGGAATATACTTTGCACTCTTTTGCCCAAAAGTATTCACCCATAAACTAACATGAAAGAGTGAGGTATTTATGTATGAGGTCAACTATGTATTTTTGTGTGTAAATGCAGAACTTTTTTGATAATTATAGGCAGGGATGTGACCTCGTACGATATGTGAATAGATGAACAACTAACACGCCATTATATGTACTAGTACCGTAAATTACGGTACCTTTTTATGCCTGCCTGTCTAGATACTAGTATGAGTCAGATGCTACAATTAGCAAAGCAAGACACAGAATATGTCAAATCTACTGCTAGAGCGGTAAAATGTTACAAATGTGGTCGTTGCCCAAGTGACGGAGTTGCAATGATCGCTGTGAAAAAAAGCACCAATTCTGTATTTTACTGCACTAGTCATCTATAGGATCGGACTAGTTATCGCACCATGAGCTGCAGAACCTACTAGAGATGCATATTTTGCAAGCGCACCAGTTGAATAATTCGGACTTGGAGGTATCCATCGTGATCTTCTCTCTTCAAGCTCTTCAGATGAAACATCCAAAATAATAGAATTAGACTCTATGTCTATGGAGATCTTGTCGCCATCCTGTACTAGTGCAATAGGACCACCAACGTATGCTTCAGGAGCTACATGTCCAACCATGAAACCTCGTGTACCACCAGAAAATCGACCATCTGTAACCATGGCCACACTTTTTCCAAGACCTTGACCCACAAGTGCAGCAGTAGTTGCAAGCATCTCGCGCATTCCAGGACCTCCTTTTGGACCCTCATAGCGGATTACAACAATATCTCCTTTGTTTATATCTCCAGCAGATACTTTTTCAAACGCATGATCTTCACGATCAAAGACACGGGCTTTACCTTGAAATTTATTCATCTCCATTCCTGCCGTCTTTATTACAGCACCTTCTGGAGCTAGCGACCCATGCAATATGACCGAAGTTCCAGTTTCATGTAAGGGTCGTTCCACAGGTCTGATAATTGACTGTCCATCAGGAATTGTAACAACTGATTCAAGGTTTTCTTCAAGTGTCTTACCTGTAACTGTAATACACTTGCCGTGCAATAATCCTTTTTTATGCAATATTTTCAAGACGATTGGAATACCGCCGATTTTATCCAAAGAGTTCATAACAAAACTTCCACCAGGTTTCATATCTGCAATATGTGGTGTTTTTTTACGTACCCTCTCAAAGTCATTATAATCTAGTTTAATTCCAGCCTCGTGTGCTAGTGCAAGTAGGTGTAAGATTCCATTGGTGGATCCTCCAACTGCATTTAAAATTGTGATTGAATTTTCAAATGCCTCAAATGTGAGTATATCCTTTGGGCGTATTTTGGATTCGACAAGTTTTGCGCATGCAACTCCAGTATCATATACCATCTTTTTTCGTCTCTCATCTTCTGCTGGAGGTGATGCACTTCCAGGAAGTCCAAGTCCTATGGCTTCTGATATTGATGCCATTGTATTTGCAGTAAACATGCCTCCACACGAGCCAGCGTTTGGACATGCATTTTTTTCAATATCCTCAAGATCTTTTTGAGTTATTTTGCCAGAATCATATGCTCCAACTGCTTCATACACATCTACTATGGTAAGCTCTCTTCCGTCAAGTATTCCTGGCATTATTGTTCCACCATACACAAAGATCGAAGGTACGTTCAATCTAGCCATGGCCATCATCGTACCAGGAAGTGATTTGTCACATCCTGCAATGCCCACTAGTGCATCATATTGATGTGCACGTACCATCAATTCTATAGAGTCTGCAATAACTTCACGTGAGACAAGTGATGACTTCATACCTTCATGACCCATGGCTATGCCGTCGCTTACGGCTATTGTTGAAAAAATTCTTGGAGTTGCACCACCATCATTTACACCTTTTTTTGCATATTCGGCCAAATCTGGTAGATGTATGTTACATGGCGTTGCCTCGTTTCCAGTATGACAGACGCCTACAAACGGTCTCTCGATCTCCTCGTCTCCAAGTCCCATGGCTCTATACATGGCTCGATGTGGGGAACGTGCTGTTCCACTCACCACATTGCGACTTGATATCTCCATATGCATTTAGATGTGATATTATGTAATTTAGTGTTTACAGCTAGCCTAGAATCTCTTGTCCTTCTAGCTCTGCAAGTTCTTCTGCTATGCGATTTGAATCGTCTTTGCCGTATGAAATGAGTATGCGTGATTCGTCCTCAATGACTAGATCGTTTATAGAGTTTACTATATCTCCATTTACATAATATTGGAGCGAAAATTCTTCATTTGTACAAAATTCTCTATAATCTGGAAACACAAAACATTTCTCATCTAGTCGTATTCCAACACTGTTGAATAGGTATTCGAGTGTGACCCCTGATGCATGTCTATGAATGGTGGTTCCATCTTGAGCCTCAAAGTGTATCCAACCGCTCTTTATTTGATATGCAGGAAGAGAATAATCAAAGGAATCTCCATGTATCTTTGTTAGTATGGATGCATGTACATGCTCATCGCCAAGTGTTCCTGCATTCTCTGGTGATCCTTGCCCAATACCTCCACTGGTGATAAAATTGTATGATGATATACCAATTATTGTTATAATTACTGCAAAAACAGCAAATATGATTATAGAGTTTTTTCGTTTCTGTTTTATGCGTTTTGCAGCAAAGCTCTCGCGACGTTCTTCTCGCTCTCTGCGTGATTTCTTACCCATGTATGCGTGATTCTAGAAGCTATATAATAAACAAACCGTATGTGGGATTTACTAGGATATTATGTTATTTTGATGTATGTATTCTAAAAAATCAATAAATTCTTTATCCGATATATCCCCTAATGCCCACCACTCTGAAGTAGTTCGTACCCAATTTGGAATAATTTTAAAATCTACATCTGCATCGATCACTGTCGATATTGTAGATGTGAATTCAGATCTATCTGCTAGTCCAGCAATTTGGAATTTTATGGCATCTCTTGCCTGATCCAATCTTTCCATATGTTGTGATAATATGACCTCATTTATTCTTTCTAATGTATTTGAAATAGATTCTATATCTGCATTTAGAGTTTTTAGTGCAACAGCTGCTGACTCGTAATCATCACTAGTAAATTTCTCTTTGGCAGTCTCTAACTGTAGTTGGGCTGATTCTATTTTATATCCAACAGAATCATCCAAAGCTGTCAGGAAAATTTTATCTTTTCCATTATTTGATTTTGAACTTTTGATTATAGCTTTATTGAGATATTCTGCCTGTCGTTTTAGAGAATCAATTATAGTCTCTTGCATATCTATATTATTTTTTATATCTGACTCTGAAAAAGATAATTCGTTATTTTTTTCTGTGTTTATAACTTCAAAATATGCATCCATATTTGTATCTGTAACTCCTAAATAACTTACCGAGACAGTATACAATCCAAGTGGAGATTCTGAATTGTATACTGTGGGTATTTCAAAATATCCACTTCGTGTATGAGATATTTTAAGAACCTCTACTGTTTGATCTGGTTTTAGTATAGATACTATGACCGGGTGACCAATAAGTAACACATCTTTTGATATCTGGCCAGATATCGTAAGTGTGTTGGAACCGGACTTGCTCAATACAATACTATCCCTTGAAACATCGATTATTACAAATGGGCGCGATAATGGTATCTCTTTATCACTATATGCATAAAATCCTCTATGACCGTATATGTCTCGTATTTTTTGCACGTCAGAGTGTTTAATCGTAAATTCATCGATGTTTGCTGGTATGGTTGGAATCATTATGGATGGTGGTGGCTCTTCACCACTAAACCATTTCTCATTCTCTATTGGATCATCTGATACATAATGTCCAGCACCTAGAGAATGGCCAATTTCATGCAACATTGTGCTGTATATCGACGTCTTGTCTCTATATACATCGTCATAATAACACAATGTATCTTCTGTACACTTGAATGGTTGTAGATAGTATATGGTGATGGAACCATTAGTGTAGAATGTGCCGGCAACAACATCGTGACTAGCTGGTTGCATGGCCAAGTCGTATGGCTTGTACTCGATAATAATGTCACAACCGGCTCTGGAATGACTTGTACTTTTGTGATTCATTGCCCATACATCTTTGACATTCTCTTCGACACTCTTTAGATTCTCTGTCCAGCTTGATACTGCATCTCTTGAAATACCGACAAATTCATCCACCTTTGATTGTGGTAGATCAATATTGGTAACAACTGTACAATATGTTGGCGGTCCGAGAACTTTATAATTTATTGATGCATAAAATATCTCTGCTGCGATCATCTGTGCCCCATTTCCCCATGTTGCAAGCAACAATATTATGATGGCTAGACCCTTTATGTTACGCTGTTGCATGATATATCTTTACGAGATAGTAGTTAAAGGCATAGATGAGTATACATCATATTGATAAAAACTCAAACAATAAATAAAATAACATTATTGTAAAAATATTGACATGTATATTCTGTGATATCATCTCGGGTACCTCAAAATCGAGTATAGTATATGAGGATACAGAATCTATGGTTTTTTTAGATAGATATCCAATAGATGTTGGTCATTGCTTACTTGTTCCAAAAAAACATTATGAAAAGATAACTGATATGAACTCCAAAGATGTTGGCTCACTCTTTTCAAAAGTACCAAAGCTTGCTTGTGCAATATTGCAAGCAACTCGTGCCAACGCATTTAGTCTAGGACAAAATAACGGCAAATCTGCAAAACAGATCATACCTCATGTACATGTACACATAATCCCACGCTATGACAACCGAGGGTCTGTCTGGACAAAAAGGAGCATTCCAAATATTGCAGATCTTGACACACTAGCAAAAAATATACGAGACCGACTTTAAAACTCCGCTTGCATTTTTAAAACTAGATGTTTATTGTGACCCTAGTTTTGATTTCATATGTCCAGGATTGTATCGAAGTATGGCGCCAATTTTTCCAAGACTTGCAAGCATGGATCCATGTTCGGTCTTGCCAGATATGACTTCAATGGCAGTTCCAGTCTTTGATGCCAAAAGTGCCAAATAGTCGATCAAATCTCGTTCACTTGCTTCTAAATCTGTACTTTTACACTTTGGGCATGGATTATTTAACACTCCAGTTCGATACTCGATAAGATTGGGACGTTTTAATATTTTTTCTTGTACATGTGAGCACTTGTTGCATTTTATATCCAACTTGTGCATATCAGTATCATCTGTAACTAGCAGCGTCTTTACGACGTTGTTTTTGAGCAAGTTGATAACCTCATCCATTCCATAGCTTCCAAGACCAGAATGTGAATTTATCTTCATAAACAAAGATTCGATTATGCGCTTTTCTTCCACAAGTCTAAAATTTGAGAGTATATCGCCTGCCTTGTCAAAGGCTTCTCTAACACCTTCAGAGCCTGCATATGATGCATCAATTGTATCAATTATCATATTCTGCAGTCTGTATTCTAGATATCCTCCGTTGACAAACTCTTCTTTTGTAGGTCCTGGACCTGATACCACAAGTCCTTTTATTTGATAAATATCTATGAAATATTCTCGGGTTACATTTGCTACGCGATTAAAGTAATATGTCATCTCCATCTCACGAAGCTTTTGAAATCTTTTTGCAGACTGACCTCCCTGTCTATGTTTACCTGCAACACCAGAACCTGTCTCAGATAAAACGTCTATTCTGTCTCCGTGTAATAGACCCCATCCGGCATCTTTTGCATCGATAGCCAAAAATCCAATCAAATTGTCATCTTTTAGCATATTTTTCAAGATCTCTACGTGAAAATGATCATCACATCTGTACAGAAACGTCTTTAGATCCTTTGGGGGATCTATCTCGTATGCCCGTATGACCTCGTTGCCTATGGGTCCGCCACCTTCAGGAGGCAGAGCTCCACAAAAGATCACCATGCCACGCTCTGGTGTCTTTTTGTACATCTTTAGCCTCTGTATGACCTTGTTGAGAGAGTCAACTACATGTGTGCGAGTAAGATCAGATTTTATATTATCTGCTGTTCCTTGCTCTTCTTTGAGAATACTTACAACTTCGTGTAACTGTTTTCCTTTTGGTATGTAAACTGTGATGAGTTCTGTTCCGTGCCCTGTCTTATCTGAGAGCTCATCCAATGTTTTACGTATGCGATATAATTTAACAGAGTCTTGTTTTTCGATCTTTATTTTGACCATATTCTATACATCTACTCCTAAAATATCTCTCGTTATAGACTTTCAATGGCTCGTTCAAAGACGGACATTGGTTGGGCACCACTAATCTTTATTACATCTTGGCCATTTGATATCAAAAATGTTGGTGTTGCGCCAATACCAATACTTTTTCCATATATTGTGGATTCTATGACACGATCTGTATGTGTCTTTGAATCTACACACAGATCAAATTTTGATACATCGAGATCTAGTGAAACGGCAAGTGCAAGCAATGACTCATCTGTTATCCAACCAGTACGTTCTCCGCCCCAGTTTTCATACAATGCATTATGATACTCCCAAAATTTACCTTGATCCTCTGCACAATGTGATGCTAGTGCGGCAAGCTCTGAATCTGGACCATTCAAGATGAAATCTCGAAACACGATATTTGCAACTCCAGTATCTACATACTTTACTTTTATCGCATCTAGTGTATTTTGGTGAAATTTGTGACAATATTCACATTGATAATCTCCCCACTCTATAATGATAATTTCTGCATCTGTATTGCCCAAGATTGGGGATGCTCCATCTATTAATCCTGCAATAGTTAATTCATCTGTCTTTGGTGAATCTTGTGTTATGTATACAACTGAAAGTATGCCAATAATGACTGGAATTGCCACTAGCGCAAGATATCTATTTTTCATATAGTATGGTTTTAACACTATGGTAAAAATCTTGTCAAAGGAACCATTTTTGGTGTATCTATTCACAAATGTATCCCATGTTGTACAAAAAGACTAGATCATTTCTGCGATCTAAAAACGGCGTATTTAAATAACTCAAATCTACATACGCAAATATGTCAAGATACATGAAAGTTGCACGACATAGCACTAGTGTTCCAAAAAATGCAACGATCATTCTTGCTCTAGTCTTTGTATTTGGATTATTTACAATAGGCTTTGATCAAGGACATTTGTTTAGTATTGTACAGGGTGCAGAGGCATTTGATAGTATGTATTTGCACGAGCTCTCACATGACCTGCGCCATGCTGCAGGATTTCCATGCCATTGAGATGTAACCATTGAAATTTTTGGCGTTTATTTGCGTTATACTCGTATCTGGCATAGTTGCTGGTACAATTCAAGGAATAGCCAACTTTGTACTTGTTGAACCCGTCTTAGATAGAGCAATCTCACTTGAAAATATGGCACTCTTTGACTCTGGAGATGTGCAAAATACTGTTGAATTCCGTCTAGAGCACGAAGCATATCGTACATGGCAAAAAGGTGGACAAATTATCGCAAGCGCCATACTTGGAATGTCGTTTGGTTCATTATTTGGACTCATATACGCATATGTGAAAAAATCACTTCCAAGCTCTGATACTATAAAAAAATCATTGATACTTGCAGCAATAATGTGGCTTGTATTATTTGCCATCCCATTTGTAAAATATCCATCAAACCCACCCACTGTGGGGGATCCGGCAACCGTGGGAGAGAGAACCATGTTTTATCTTGGATTAATTACAGTCTCTGGATTGTTAATGTTGGGGACTTGCTATATTTTGAAATTTTTACATGGAAATAAAAAATTTCTAGCACTTGCAGGATGTGCATGTATCATGGGTGTGACTTTGATATTGTTTCCTGAACCAGCAGACACTACAAACGTCCCAAAGGATCTATTATATGATTTTAGATTAGCATCTGCCATATCTGTGACAAGTTTTTGGATTACAATTCCATTTGTACTAGGAGGACTGTGGCGTAAATTCATACCTGATGTAAGAGATGATTTTATAGAGTAATTTCGTTTAAATATCTCTTACTTGCATATCTGTTATTGAAACACAAGGCGACATTACCACAATTGAAAAAATTTGATGTTACGCAAAAAATTGTGGTAATACTAGCAGATGTAGAAGCTAGAGCAATCATTTTTTCCATGGTGAGAGAATCTATGACCGCATCTGATCTCTCACAAACTCTAAAGATACCACTAAGTTCAGTATACAAAAAATTATCCGACCTTAAAGATCTTGGCCTTATTGATGTAGAGAAAAATGTCTTGACAAAAGAGGGTAAAAAGCATAAATTTTATCGTTCACGTATAAAAGACGCAGAGATTGTAATAAAAAAATTCGAACCAATATTGACTATACATCCAAATACAAAACACCGTAACTAGGTTGTTATCTTGTCTAGGCGGTTATCAGATTTGGCACGTTTTATCTCTCTTGCGATTCTTCTTCCCATACTTATCGACTCGCCATACAATAGACCGTAATAAGGCGAGCCATCCATGTAGATGTTGGTTCCTGCTACGATTCTAGCTGAAAACTCAAAGGCTGTAAATTTTGCATCTTCATCATATGTACCTTCTATACAAAAAGGTCCATTCATTCCGGGTTTTACAGAATCTGCAGATGTTTTGACAAATCTCTCGCCCATATTGAAGGCATCTTCTAAAAGCGATTCGCGTAGAACAATTGGTGTATTTCCTATGACATTAAATGACATTACTTTATCATTTTGCATATTGGCAGGTATCCTACCAAGTCCTTCTATATCTGATTCATGGCGTTGGTCTGCCCCAAAGAATTCAAGTTGGTCATCAAGTGGAGAGTAAAAAAATTGTAAATATGCCAAAACACCTGGAATGTATTCTTGTATATAGAGTTCTTCATCTTTACTAATGACATTATTTTTTACAAGAAGATCTCTCTGTCGTTCATATTCTATTTTATTGGATGCTATAAAATACCCTTTTCCACCAGCTGCTCCTTGGCGTTTGACAATTACCAAAGTGTCAATATCGGATGGCGAATTTATCGTACGTGGTAATTTTAGATTTGCATCACGCATGATCTTTTCTTTTAGATTTCTATCTGATTCCCATCGGAGCATCATTTTGTTGCCAAATATTGGAGTGCGCATCGCTTCGATCTTTTCAGAGTCTAATTGAGATACTAGCGTACCGTGAGGTATCAGAATTGAATCTAGATCTGATAATTCATCTTGGCATTTTTTATCGGCTACCTCTGTGAATGCATCTACTAGAATCATTTTATCGATAAAACTAAATCTACTATACAGACTCTCACGTTTTCTCTCACATATGAGCACGGTCTTAAAGCCCTCATCTTTTGCACCTTTTAGCACCTGCATGGCACAATGGGATCCAAGCGTTGCAACGGATGTCAACATTATATCTTAAAGATAATGACTTATGAACTATGGGCTTTGGTGACTCCAACATATACCTCATCTATGAGTTCTGCTGTAATGTGGACTCTGAGATTCTCTGGAACCGATTTTAGTATGAAATCATACACTGTTGTTTCATCTGGGATACTTTTGTTCTCTCTGTATATGGTATGAGCTGCTATACCATTGGCGATCAAAGCTATTGCCAACTCTCTACCCTCTAGCGTCATAATTAATGCAATACATAAAGGGTATTTTTTCTTTAGCATAATTTGGCCAATTGGAAAATAATAAAGGAGTGTGTTTGTAACAGTATAGCATGAGTGTAAAGACTGAACTTGGTTCACTGCGCCGTACACATTATTCTACGGAATTGCACAATGTAATCGAAAGTCAAGTTACCGTGATGGGGTGGGTATTTGCGATACGTGGACATGGCAACATCTCTTTTGTGACAATACACGACAAAAAAGGTGACATACAAGTGGTGGCAAAAGCTGGTTCATGTCCAGACGATGTAATGGAAAAACTCTCTTCGTTGAAACCACATTCAACAGTAGCGATAACTGGAACCGTTGTTAAATCAACAAAGGCACCAAATGGGGTAGAGATTGTGCCAAAACAACTATGTGTTTTCTCAGAGGTCGTGGGTATACCTCCATTTGAACCCCAAGCAAAAACTGTAAAAAATATTGACACTAGACTTGCTATACGTGCCATAGATCTAAGGCGTAAAACTCTGCAAGATGTTTTTAATACTAGAAACGAGGTACTAAAGGCATTAAGATCATATTTTTCAAAACAAGATTTTGTAGAAGTCCATACCCCTAAAATCATAGCTAGTGCAACGGAAGGGGGATCATCGCTTTTTTCAATATTCTATTATGATAAAGAAGCATATCTTGCACAGAGTCCACAAATGTACAAAGAACAATTGACAATGAGCTTTGAAAAAGTTTTTGAAATATCTCCAATATTTAGAGCTGAATCATCTAGAACAAACAAACATCTCTCCGAAGCAATATCGATAGACATAGAGGAAGCGTTTGTTGATTATAATGATATTATGGATAGGGTTGGAGAGATGATACACATTGCAAGAGATGCAGCATTAAAATCCAAAGAATCGCTTAGAGCTGAATTTAATGTACCAAACGTACCAAAAACCATTCCACAATACACATATGCAAAAATTTTGGAGATGATGAAAAATAAAGGGGTGACATCAGAGTGGGGTGACGACCTTTATCCATCAAATCTTGAGAAAATACATCTAGAAGGATTTTATTTCATAAAAGATTGGCCACTAGGCCCAAAACCGTTTTACGTAAAAGCAGGAAGTGATGGTAAAACATCTGAATCATTTGATCTAATGTATGGTGATTTAGAGCTCTCCTCAGGCAGCACGCGTATTGAAAAATCAGATGATCTTCGTAGGCGCATAATGGACAAAGGTCTAAAGGTAGATTCTTTTGACTATCATCTGTCCACGTATAAATACGGAGTTCCGCCACACGCTGGATGTGGAATAGGCCTTGAACGACTTATGATGGCGTTAACTGGAACAGAGAATATACGGGATGTTGCATTTTACCCGCGAGATGTAGATAGGCTGACGCCGTAGGTGATGAACAAATATGATTGAAGAAAAGGAGATCTTACGTGTTGCAGAGTTAATGCGTATACGCATAGATGATCATGGCAAATATATTAAACAAGTAAAAAAAATATTGGAATATTTTAATACATTGGATACTGCTGATGTTGAATCTGAAGATCTAGATTCGGTTAGCGTGGACATCAAAAATCTACGTGATGATGTATACTCGAAATTTGATAGATCTATTATCGACGATCTTAAAAATTACAAAGGTGTACATGTGAGAACTCCAAAGATGATCTAAATGAACCTGCAAACAACTATTCTAGAATACGTACAAAATATAAAAAACAATAGTACAAGCTGCGAAGAATTTATGGCAGCTACAATGGAGCGCATAAAAAAACTAAATGCACCAATAAATGCACATATCTCCATATTTGAGGATGCTATATCTAAAGCAAAAAAGATTGATGTAAAAATACAATCTGGAGATAAAGTCGGTGGCTGTTATGGAATGCCTGTATCCATAAAAGATAACATTTGCATGTTTGGAAAAAAAACAACATGCGCATCAAAGATGCTCGAATGTTTCATTCCTCCATATGATGCAACCGTTGTACAAAAATTACATGACTTTGATGCGATAATTACAGGAAAAACAAACATGGATGAATTTGGTATGGGGACTACAACAGAATTTAGTACATATGGGAATACATGTAATCCATGGAATACAAAATATGTGCCTGGTGGCTCATCTGGCGGAAGTGCTGCATCTGTAGCATCATTACAATGTTTGGCATCTCTAGGTTCTGATACTGGAGGCTCGATACGTAATCCTGCAAGCTTTTGCTCTGTGGTGGGATTCAAACCAACATATGGACTAGTAAGCAGATACGGACTAGTTGCATATTCAAACAGTATTGAGCAGATTGGTCCGTTAACTCGTACCGTAAAAGATGCCGCATTTATGATGAACATTATATCAGGTAAAGATGAACATGATGTGACTACTATAGATGGTAAATCTGATTACCTCTCGGATATTGATGCTGGTGTATCGGGTAAAAAAATAGGCATATTGAGACAAATGATGGGAGATGGTGCATCCTCCAAAGTTGTTAATGTTACAGATAATGCTGCCAAAAAACTTCAGGATCTTGGAGCAGTATGCGATGATGTTGAACTAGATACAATACAATACGCAGTGGCTGCATATTATACGATTACGTCAGCAGAAGCTGCAAGCAATCTTGCTAGATATGATAATATAAGATACGGTTATGAAATGTCTTCATCTGGTTTTACTTTTGATTCATACATCTCGGAGGCAAGACGTAAGTTTGGCCCAGAGGTAAAAAGACGCATGATCCTTGGTGGATTTGTACCTTCAGCAGGATATACTGGAAAATATTATCTAAAAGCATTAAAGGTAAAGAGCCGTCTTTCAAGAGAGATAGCAAACGCGTTTAAAAAATTTGATATCTTGTTAGCACCAACAGTTCCAATATTGCCGTTTGAGATTGGTGAAAAGATAGATGATCCTATGGCACAATTTTTGATTGATTCAAATACGGTACTAGCAAATCTTACTGGCAGACCTGCAATATCTGTCCCATTTGGACACTCTGATGGATTACCGATAGGTGTACAGATGATGGCAGATTCGATGCAGGATGCAAGATTACTTCAGACAGCATATTCACTTGAATCATGTGCAGATATACCAAAGGTGCCTATATTATGATTGGAGTAGAGGTGCATTGCCATCTAAACAGTCTACAAACTAAACTCTTTTGTCAATGCAAGGTAGATTACAAAAGACTTGAACCAAATGAAAACATCTGTCCGATTTGTATAGGATTACCTGGTTCACTCCCACGCTTGAACCGAAGAGCCGTTGAAAAAGCAACACTAGTGGCATTGGCGTTAAACTGCAAGATCCCAAACAGTGTTGGATTTTTTAGAAAAAATTATTTTTATCCAGACTTGCCAAAAAACTATCAAATCACACAACTTGATGTGTACGGCAAACACAGTATCGGTTCTGATGGATATGTGGAAGTGGGTGGTAAACGTGTACGTATTACAAGAGTACAACTAGAAGAGGATCCTGGACGCATAACATATGAAGGTGCCTCTGAAAAAACAAAAACCGTACTAGTTGATTATAATCGAGCGGGAATGCCACTAGTCGAGATTGTAACAGAACCTGACTTTGAGAGTCCCGGACATGTTCGAGAATTTTTAAACATGCTATCAGATCTACTTGAAAACCTCAAAGTCTCAAATACGGACATGGATGGAGCAATGCGAGCTGATGGTAATGTCTCAGTTGGCGATGGACCAAAGGTCGAAATAAAGAATGTGGGATCCTTTCATGACTTGGAAAAAGCAATTCACTTTGAGATCGTCCGACAGAGTAGCCATGTTGACCGTGGTGTAAAAGTAAAACAAGAGACTCGACAGTGGAGTTCGGTAAGAAAAGCTACCATCTCTGCTAGAAAAAAGGAGGATGATGATGATTATCGATATATTCCCGAAGCTGACATTCCGTATGTCCATATCGGAGAAGAATTTTGTAAACTCCTTTACTCGGAGATTCCAGAAAGCATTACTGCAAAACAAGATCGATATTCATCTATGGGAATCTCACGTCAGGTAGCCAAAGTACTCTCCTCTGACCAGCATTGTCTTGAATTGTTTGAAGGTGCACATACTGAAAAAAATTCCAAAGAAGTGGCAAATCTAATCACTACTGATTTTATGGGGTTGGCAAATACTCATGAAAAACGTATTCTCTCTAAAATAAACTCGCACCATCTTGCAGATCTAGCCGATGCCATACTTGATGGTAAAATAAATAGAATGTTGGCAAAAGAAGCGTTATCTATAATGCATGAGACTGGAAAGTCATTATCGGAGATTGTGTCACAGGAAAATCTTACTAGCATCTCTAATGTCGCAGACCTTGGATTGATAATCGATGCTGTTCTTGCTGAAGAGGTAGATGTGGTTGAAACATTGAAAAAAAATCCACATGCAATAAATTACTTGGTAGGTAAAGTCATGAAAAAAACAAAATCCACAGCGGATCCTGAAACTACGCTCAAATTGCTACGTGAAAAAACTTCCTAGCGTGTTGTATTGTGCATCAATGTTTTAAATTCTTTAATGGTCTGTAAAATAGAATCTTTGTTATCTGGTGCAATCTCTGAAAAATCAAACAACCCATCTCGAGATTTATCATCATTTACGCGTTCGATATCAAATGTACATAAAAATCCCTCTTCACCAGTTACTAGTCGAGAATCATCTATGAGAACATCTGATGTTCTATATACCTCTGTAAGATATCCGTCAAGCTCTTTGAAAAGATGTTGTTTCTTTGAGATCATTTCATTTACTTGTTTATCTCCACTCTCTTCAACCATTTTATTAATGTCGTCAGTTAGTCTGTCATCGTTGTAAAATTTCTCAAATAATTTTTGTAAATCTATATTGTTTTTTTCACCCTTTCCAATTTTTTTAATTATAAGATCTTCACCAATCTCTGCCATCTCCATCTCTGCATTTTTTGTTTTATCCATTATGCTAGAGATCTCTTTTTGACATTCTACTACACGGTACTCTGGACGATAATAGAGTAGTACATGAAATTGTAATGATAGATGACCTGAGATAAGATATCTGTCAATCTGTTTGCTAAATTTTACAAAAATTCTCCGACAATCTTCATTGTTGGTAATCATAACATCACGTGAGATCCATTGTTTTAGATTCTCCGTTGTATTGCGATAAAAACTAACCACGCCTCCAGGTTCAAATGTTGACTCTTCAGTTATGCTAGTATCTCCAAGCATCACTTTGACATTTTTGGTAACGGTAATTGCCTTCATTACATTGGAATATTCTGTCTTTATGGCATCGTATACATCGTTTAACGTGCATATGAACTCGTCTGGGCTTTTGGAACCAAGTCTCATTTGGCACACAAATATTTTACGTTATTTTAAACCTTGACTTGGAAATTTATCAAATATGGAAATTTTGTTGATATAGACACGTGTACGTTATTAAATATGTCATTATGTATATCTGTCATAATGAAATTCGTATATGGATTAGATTTTAGATTGGAGTTGATACATTGACTGAATCAACACAAGATGAAAAAAACACTGCACACAAGAATATGCTACAAGATGTACAAACACGTGTATGGTCTTCACTTAAAAGTGGATACAAGTATAACGGCACTGCAGATCATTCTGAAGAATATCTAGGATCTAGAGTTAGTCAAAGATTGGATCTGAATATAATGTATGTGGATCTAGTTGGCTCTACATTGATGTCTCTTGAAATATCACAAGAAAAATTTGTTACCATAATCAGTTCGTTTGCTCATGAAATGGCACATGTGGTACAAATGCGTAATGGATATGTGCTCAAATTTGTAGGAGATGCCGTTTTGGCTTATTTTCCAAACAACACTGATTCTGCAGATGGTGCAAATAATGCATTAAACTGTGCCATCACCATGATTGAAACCATAACACAAGGAATGAATCCAATATTGAACCAATACGATTACCCAGATCTTAAAATAAAAATTGGCATAGATGCAGGACAAGTTGTGACAATATCGTATGGATCTGAAGACGGAAATTTCCCAATAGATCTTATCGGCCCTCCAATGAACATTGCTGCAAAAATACAATCACTAGCAAAACCAAACCAAATACTTGTAGGATATGATGTCTATAAAAAATTGCAATTAGAAAAACAATCTCAATTTAAAGCAATTGAACTCTCTAGCAGTGTTTGGCGGTATCATTCACGTGTAACAGGAGATATGTATGGCGTATATGAATATCAGCCAACTTGATGACTAGACTGTAAATTTTTCTGGGCATTCTACATGTTCATAGTGGTGTTCTGTAAGCTCTTGTTTTACCACATACATGATAATCTTGTGCAAGTCTGTATCCTGTATCTGTTGACCACATCGGATGCAACGTTTTAACACAATACCACTTTGTTCAATCATACCACTTGCGATCAAAAAAACACCTTCCTATAAGGATCGACGATCAACTCTAATTGAGCATTACTGATCGATCATGTATGAGGTCACGTCCATGCCTATAATTATCAAGAAAGTTTTGCGTTTACGCACAAAAATACGGGGTAGCTGACCTCATACTCGATCATTTACCATTTATTTATATGTGTGAAAAGTACCTATTGATGAGCATAAGGCAAAAATACCCCCAAATAGACCTAAAACACATGGAAACTGATCATCTAGAGCATATGCGCACAATGTGGGGCATAAACCAGATAATGCCACAGTTTTTACGTTTGCCACCAAGTATCATAAACCCATTAAACCCAAGTTATCGCAATCCAACTGATCACACATTTGATATTGCAACATCAAAAATTGGTGGTTTTAAAGAGGAGTTTATCAAAAAAGCATCTGATTTGATGAATGCTAAAGGTTGTGGCCCATCTCTGCCAAATCAGCATGCATATGCTAGGGGGGACAAACTAGCATCATTACACTCTCAAAACCAAATGCTAGAGAAAGAAAACATCGAACTAAAAAAACAACTAGATACAATACAAAAAAATAATCCAAAACATACATCTTCTTGAATAAATCTCAATTGATATTCTATGTGTGCTTTTTGACTTTATAAATATCTCATTTGAAAACAATAATTATATAAAACAATAGGTAACAGGTTTTGAACTTTTATGATATATCATAAAGATAATACTCGTGAAAAATTTGCTCTTTTGTAATTTAATCACAACTGTGAAATAAACGCAGGTTGGAAAATGTGCCTATCTACAATCTAGTATACTCTTGAGAATGTTTTATGTTTATGCAGTAGATATTTTTTGCACAACTGCCTGTATCGTCTCTCTAGTCTTCATTACAAGATCATCCAACACTTCTTTTGGAATTGCAAGTGGTGGTACAAGCATGACTACATTACCTAGAGTCCGTAGATATATTCCATGTTTTTTACCTTCTTCAAAGACAATTTTGTTAATTGACGTATTTTTTGCACATATTGGAGTTTTTTTACTTTTATCTGAGACTAGTTCTATTCCCATTAAAAGTCCAGAAGATCTTACATCGCCCACAGCATCGATTTTATAAAACTCATCAGTATACGACTTTAATATTTTAGACATACGTGATACTTTTTCAAGTAGATGTTCTTTTTTGTATAATTGTATGTTTTTACATGCAACGGCAGCAGCTAGAGGATTTCCTGTAAAAGTATGACCATGAAAGAGATGTTTGTGCTCTGTAAATTTACCAAGAAAACTCTCATAGATTTTTTTGGATGATAATGTGGCACCCATCGTTAAATAACCCCCTGTCATCATTTTGCCATATGATACGATGTCTGGTCTGCTTTGTTGATGTGTATACTCTGCCATATGCCCAAGCCTACCAAAACCAGTGGCAACCTCATCTAATACCAATAATATGTTGTGACGAGTGCATATTTTGGAAATCTCATGCTGGAATTTTGAAGGATATATTCTAGCACCAGCTGCCATCTGTGCCCCACTCTCCATTACCAATGCGGCTATGGAATCTGAATTTTTGGAGATTGTTTGTTCTGTCTTCTCAAGACACATCTGTAAATTTCCTTCAACGTCATAACCTGCAGTCCGATAAGTATCTGGAGATGGTACACGTGTAACATCAAAGAGTTTTGTTTTGTACGGTGAGAAAAAATCTGGCACATATCCTAAAGACATTGAACCAAAAGTATCGCCATGATATCCATTTTTTAATGATACAATTTTTGTTTTGGATTCTCCAACGTTTGACCAATATTGTATCGCCATCTTTGCTGCAATCTCCATAGATGTAGATCCATTATCTGAAAAAAATACATATTTCATATTTGGTGATTGATCTATTAGATTTTTTGCTAATAGTTCTACAGGTTCGTTTGTCAGATTAAACATTGACGAGTGTTGTAGCTTTGCTGCCTGTGATTTTATGGCGGATACAAGTTCTATTTTTGAATGTCCCCATACATTGCACCACATAGATGCCACACCATCGATATATCTTCTACCATTTGAATCAATGAGGTACATGCCTTTAGCGCTTGTAATTTTATCAAATTTTCCCCATTCGGACATTTGTGTATTTGGATGCCATACATGGCTATTTTTTACCATAAGAAATTATTACAACATACACATAATAAATTTAAAATGTGATCGTATTGTTTATTAGTTCACATATGGGTAGAATATGGGAAATATAACATGATGGATTCTTTACAGCGAGATACTCGCGTCGATGATTTTTTTGATATATGGGCACTTAATGGACGACATCAATCTATGGAAAATGAACATTCTAAAACAGCAATTAGGTTTTTGAATACAGTTAATTTTTTAGATTCATTCTCGTTTCTTGATGTTGGATGTGGTAATGGATGGACCGTACGTGCTATGGCAAACAATCCAAAATGCGCCATTGCAGTGGGCATAGATAAAAGTCCACAGATGATCAAACTTGCAAGATCAACGTCCACATCTAAAAAGGAGACATACATGCATACTGATATAGAATCATACAAAGGTGATCTATTTGATTATGTGTTTTCAATGGAATCTATGTACTATGCTAAATCTGTAGCTGATGCCGTAAAAGCAGTTTGGCATATTTTGAAACCTGGAGGGATGTTTTTATGTGGTACCGACTATTATGCTGAGAATCATGACACAATTAGATGGCAAGATTCAATGAAAATTCATTTACACTTATTGTCTAGATATCAGTGGAAAAAAATATTCAAAGATGCAGGGTTTAAGGTAAAAACTAGACGTATCTGTAGTCCAAACGATGATCTAATGTGGCGTCGAACTATGGGAACATTATTCATATCTGGCACCAAGATGTAGAATAAATGTTAATTCTCTAAAATCACGTTCATACATAGTCATTGCTAAAATGGTATATTTTGAGCAAAAGATTTCAAAACTTGACAATTTCTGACATGATCGACTGATCTCAAGTGTAGTTTTTATACTTCTAGCGTAATATGTAAAATAGGTAAAATGAAGAAATTCAAACACACTAATTTGGAATTAGAACTAGCAAAATTACAAGCAGAAAAAAATAAAAAAAAGAAACAACAAGAGTAATCAAAATTGTCTAGAGTTTTTAATTTTCATACATGTATGTCAATTAATATAATACATTTTAGATCTGACACTATAAAATTCTAGATAATTCCATATTTTATTTATTTTTATATCTGTTATTTGGTTATGATGTGATATAAATTGCACATAAAGTTTGTCATACATAAATTTGGACTGGATTCTTGTTTTGTATCACAACTTTATGTTTTAGCAACGATATAACCAATAGATCGGATGCATAATGAATTAATTTTCAAAATTGATGGTGTAATTCATGCCTAAAAATTTAACATTTTCAATTTGAAATTTGATTGTGCATAAGGTCTAATGGTAAATTCGTTATCATGACCATTCATCCAAATCTAGATCTGTGTATTTTAAATACCATTTGAGCTAAATATAATGCAGTTGCAGAAAAATATTTTATATAAAAATGCACAAGCAGATAGCATTAATTCTCTATGTGCTTTTATCTCATTGTAGAGTATGATGTGACAAGTCTATCGTGATAAAATTTGTAATTATCATGTAAACATTACATGTTTGATTAAATATATTAAGAAAAGAAAAGATCAAAGATCATGAACAGTTCTATGGATGTGGCATTGTATATACGTGATGAAGGTGGATATGAACTAATATTGAGAGCTTTGCAGCACTATCGATTGAGATTGCGTACCATATCAAAGTCACCAGAATTAGAAAGCGCTGCAATGTTTGTACAAATTCTTCAACAAGAATCTATGAAAACTATTCCATCTATTGACGTTTTGCTAAAAACTATTCCTCTTTTTTTACACGATCCTTCATTGCACATAAATAAAATAATAGATGATATACCATTAATAAAAAAAGCACTAGATTCGTATTGTTCTGGAATACGTAAAGCATTAGATTCTAAATCCGAATATTATGTGAAATTATTAGGAAATCTAGCAACAAATGAAGAGCTTGAAAACGCAATAAACACATCTTATCGACTTGTGATAAAATAATATTTGAATTAAATTACAACACGATTAATAACAACCTGCTAAAAACATATTATATTGCAATCAATATTTGTTACTGGAATTGATACTAATGTTGGCAAAACCGTAATTGCTGCATGTATTGCTCAGGCTGCAAGAAAATCCGGCATAGATGTAGGAATAATGAAACCATTTGCTGCATTTGATGGCAATGCATCAGAGAAATACAATTCACCAGATACGGAAATTCTTGCACGTGCTGCAGGATGTGTGGAATCTGATTTTAAATTAAATCCTGTTTTTTCAAAAATTCCTGCTTCACCGTATACTGCATCACATAAATCCGATTTGCAGTTTGATATCAGAACGGTTTTAGATGCATATGATGCACTTGACAAATCCCATGAGATGATGGTCGTAGAAGGCATCGGTGGTGTGATGACTCCAATACACGTGAATTATTTTGTTACTGATCTTATAAAACAGATGAATTTACCTGTCTTGATCATAGTGCACAACAAAATTGGTGCAATAAATCATACAATACTTACTCATATGGCGTGCAAAAATGCAGAAATATCGATTATGGGATTTGTTGTAAATTGCATAGATGATGCTGGCTATGATCCAAATCTTTTGGCCAAAGATATTGTATCTATTACAGATACACCAGTATTGGGCATTGTGCCAAAAACAGATTTGACTGATGAAAATACTGCATTAGATATGATCTCAAATGCGTTGAATCTTGATTCCATTGGTATTAAAGCATAATTTATGTGAAAATTATTCATAAATATTGCATCTGTAACATAATTTTATTCTCTATAGACGTATCTGCGTTCTCCACGAGATTCGGGATTTGTTTTTACATGAGCTAGCACAAACTCTTTCTTTGGTTCTAGTATGGATTCGCTGATACTGAGTTTATTTCCGTGTACTTGTTCATACTGTTCTAAAGTAAGCCTCATACGAGATCCCATATCGGTTTCAAGGTTCATACGTGAAACAATTTTGTTATATTCGGGCTGAACTACTCCAGAGAATATCATTGCAGAGCTGCCAGAACCGTACGAGCCAAATCCAAATCTCTTTGATTCAAGATCAACTCCTTTTTGATATTCAAATTCTAACGTACTTCTAAAACTAAGGTATAGTGATGCCGTGTACAGATTACCAATCATCGAGGATGCAAGCAACGAGCTTGCCATCTTTGATTCATATACTTGCACGTACTCTGGTATCTTTGTAAACCGTTTTTGAAATTCGTGGTCTTTTTCCATAAATTCTTGATCCCCTAATACAGATTCGATTGTACCGCGTGGATCCTTTGGGATAGGCTCTGTCATGCCTATTTTATCTAGCATTGACTTCCACCTTGGAAGCGTGCGCCATTCATGGCGTATCAGATATGCAAGTGCTTTTTTGCCCATGTTTGAATACGGCAGATGCATATTCAAATAATCAATATAGTCGAGTATTGATTCATCATCTCCAACTTCTATTATTCCATAAGATTTTACCTTTTTCTTGTACGTCTCTAATGCTTTTCTTACTTGGATGAGGTACAACATGTTTGAATACTGACCGTGAACTATTGGAGTCTCTTTTCCAAATGGACGGTAAAAATCATACTCATCTTTTATCGAAGTTGCAGTAACCTTTGGATCAAATGCAAGAAGACGTGGTTTGTCATTTAACAACATTGCCACAGCGCCTGCTCCCTGTGTCATCTCACCAGAAGAGCCTAGATCATATTTGGCAATATCTGAGACCACAACTAGAGCATATTTTCCTTCTGCTTCACCTGCTCTGATCCAGTTTGTATTATCATATAATGCATAAGAGCCACTTACACATGCAAATTTTGTCTCGATGCCACCACAGTGCTCGAATGTTCCCTGTCCGTATATCTGCTCCAACATTCCAACAACATATGAGTTCATGGCTTTTGATTCATCAAATGAAGATTCTGTAGATACGTACAACCGTCCTATGTCTTCTGGAGAGAGACGATTTTGTTGCATTATTTTTAGACATGCGTTTGCAGCAAGACATGCTGGATCTTGATTACTGTCCACAATAGCCATCTTGTATACGCCAAGTCCTTTTTGCAATTTTGTGGCATCGACACCACGTAACTCTGCATAATCATTTGCGTCAAAATACAATCTTGGTATGTATACTGAAATATCATCTATTCCTGCGATCATGTATACATGGGTCAAAAAATTTGTTTATAAAGATCACTAGTGTATTTAACTACAATGCGATCAAATTTGCACATATTCGTGTACAGCTATATTAACACATAAAATTTATGCCAAATCAATTTTGAATATATGGATTGATCAATATTTCACAATTGCTCGTTTATTATACGTTCAAAGACCTCGTAGGGTTGTGCTCCACTTAACGCAACTACACTATTATCGGATCCAATTATAAAAAACGCTGGAGTTCCAGAAAGTCCAACTGCTATAGCATCATTATTACTTGCATCTAATGATTTAACATGTCTATTAGACTGTACACAATCAAGCCATTCTTGTTCATTTAGGCCTATATCTATCGCAAATTCTTTTAGATGCGTCATAGATGCCCACCCAGTGTTCTCTCCGTCCCAATTTTCATATAATATATCATGATACTCCCAAAACATCTCTTGCTCGGTAGCACACCTTGCTCCTATGGCTGCGTTGACAGAATCTTGACCAATTATTATAAAGTCTTTGAATATTATGGATACCTTGCCTGTATCAACAAACTCTGAAATTAGTCTTTTTTCAGTATCGTGATAAAACTTGTTACAAAAAAAGCATTGATAGTCTCCAAATTCAATTATCGTTACAGGTGCTTTTTCATCTCCAAGACGTGGCGAGCCATTCTCCACAAGCGTGGCAACATCAATTTTGGCAGGTGGGACATCTATAGAATTTAGTGGCATTTCAGCGTCATTTAATGCAATAAATGCGATCAACATGATTGCTACTGCCACTGTAGCTCCAATTGTAAGCGAAGGACCATGAATAATCATATAGTATGAGTGCAGTGTATGTAATTTAGCCGTTTTGTGTGCATGCGATATGACACGTTAATCTAATTAAGCGGATTAGTAAAAATAGATCATGGTAAAAAGAGTATTCATAAACGGATACGGTTCTATTGGAAAACGTATTGCATCTTTTATTTCAGATGATCCAGAAATTGATCTAATTGGTATAGGAAAACACTCGCCAGGATCTGGAGTAAAACTTGCAAAATCCCGTGGCTATAATGTTTATGTTCCAGAGGTAAAACTTGCCAACTTTGATGGTACCAACATATCTGGAAGCATAGAATCTGCACTAGATCGATGTGATTTGGTAATAGATGCATCACCTAGTGGTACTGGATATATTAACAAAAAAAACTTTTACGAGCCTAGAAACATATCTGCAATATATCAGGGAGGTGAGAGTATATTTGGAGAGAGAGCTGTATCAAATTTCCTGTACAACTCACGCTCAAATCATATGCAGGTAATTGGAAAAAAACATGTGATGCAGGGTAGCTGTAACGTAACTGGTATGGGGAGAATACTGCAGCCTCTACGTGATAAATACGGCTCGAGACTTGTGCGATTTGATGTGACGCTTGTGCGTAGATGGGCAGATATTGAACAGACTGAAAAAAATGTACCCGACACCATAGAGATGACGCAAAAACCTCATCATGCAGATGATGTTAAAGCATACATGGGAAAAGAGACTCCGCTTTTTTTGCGTGCCATAAAGGTGCCAACTAGACAGATGCATCTACATATCTTAGATGTCCGTTTTACTGACACAGCACCAGATCCTGCTGAAATACATGCGATCTTTGATTTGGAACCTGGTGTGGCAATATTACAAAATGCTACTGGAACACGTAAAGTAAGAGAATATGCAGACTCGCTGGGATATTCTTTTACTGATACAAATATGGTGCACATACATGCAAACATGACAGATACAATTGGAGATACTGTACAAATTATGTACTCTGATGATCAAACGGGAATTGTTATACCTGAAAACCATATGCTCATGCAAGCCATGCTTTATGACCGCAACTATGATGATGCTGCAGCACATACTGAATCACTCTTTCATATGGCAGAAAAAAAATCCCAATTGCAAAATCACTTTATCTAGGATCTTCGCTCAATTTTTACGCGTTCGGGGATGTTGCCGCTAACCTTTTCGACCACAATTCGAAGAGATCCTTCATGTATTTTATCACCTTCTTGTGGTATGTCTTTTAGTTTTTCATGTAATAGACCATTCAAGGTTGCATAATCTACACCTTTTGCAATGGACGTGTTAAATATCTCGTTTATGGCATCTATCTCCATGCTACCGTTTGCTATAATTGTATCATCATCTATCTTTGTATACTGTACTTGTGGAGTCTTGTCACTCTCATCTTCTATCTCGCCAACAATCTCTTCTAAAAGATCCTCCAAAGTTACAAGACCTTCGACACCACCATGTTCATCAATTACTATTGCCATGTGTACCTTGCGACCGCGCATCTCTTTTAGTAATGCAGCTACTGTCTTTTCTTGAGATACAAATACAGGCTCTCTTGCTATTTGAGCAAGTGTAACCATCTTTTCTCCATCTTCCATCTGCTTTAACATATCTCGAACATGCACAAATCCAACAATGTTGTCTTGATTTTCATCAAATATGGGTATGCGCGAGTGACCACTTTGATTTATGTCATGTAATGCTTCAAAGAGTAATACCTTTGAGTTCAGCATGAACATTTTAAGTCTAGGAATCATTACAGTTCGTACTGGAGTATCATCGAATTCAAGTGCACCGTGAACCATTCTTCGCTCATCTTCTTCAATAGCTTTTTCTGCTAATCCCAAATCCACCACATCTTTTATCTCATCTTCAGTAATTGGTGGCGGCGCATATCTACTACCTGTGAGACGTACCATTGCACGTGTTATCCATTCGAATATCTTTACTATGGGATACAGTGCATATCCGAACACAAGTAATACTGGCGAAAATCTTAAAGCTATTTTTGTGGCATTTGCATTACAGTATGTTTTTGGTGTAATCTCTCCAAAGACTAGTATAAGAAATGTCATAAGACCTATGGCTATTGCCAAGCCGTTGCTATCAAAAAATCTAATCGAGATACTTGTTGCAATTGCCGAAGCTGCCACATTTACCATGTTGTTGCCAAGATTTACACTAGACATCATCCATCCTGGATTTGATTTTAGCTTGTGCAAGGCCTTTGAGCCTTTTACATTTTTAATCAACATCTGCATAACCTTTGACTTTGAAGTGCCGACTAGTGCTACTTCTAACCCACTAAAAAAACCCGAGAGCGCAATTAATACTGCAAGCAATAGAATTTCAACCCAAATGTCTACCAAATAATCCACCGCAAAATTTGTATATGTGTCCAATTATCGTTTTCTGGATTATCATCCACCGTTATTCGCTCGTATATACATGGATATATGCGTCTTTTAAGGTTTTTTGCTAGCTAGCAGTACGTGTATTATACTAGATTTATTCATGCATATCATCTCACTTTTGATAACATTTCTACTCTGACTTGTCTAGACGTCTGTAGTTCATACTCTGAAAAACTCGATCATTATGATATTTTCAATAAATCTTGACATTAATCTGTGGATATATTGAGCTAGCATCATGGAGATTCTACAATCTATGATCTTTTACCAAGAATGTTTACACCTGACAATTTTCTAGAATGCCTAGATAAAAACACGTTTAATCTTTTTAGACTATGTGAGCGGTGGTCGTGCAAATTCATTTGATGCATCATTGTGATAATTTACCGGCATTGAAGGATCTTTTTGACGTCCTGTTAATATCCCAATAATGCGATCATCTTTTTTCATCACTTCGTCTTTAATCAGTTTTTTTATTCCTGCCGGTGAAGCTCCAGACGCCATCTCACAGTCGAATCCGTTGAGACCAACAATGGACATACCATCAAGCATCTCTGAATCGTTTACCGTGGTAACTATACCATTTGTATATTCCAAAGCACGTAATGCCTTTAGGATGTTTGCAGGTCGACCAATCTGTATTGCAGTGGCCTTTGTATCGGGTCGTGAACCAGTCTTGTCTAAATCTTGATAATATTTTTTAATCATATCTTCATTTGGTCTCCCTTTGTTCCAGCGTAATGGATTGTTGTCATTATTGTATAAAGCATCTAATGTATTTGCACCTTTTGCATTAATTACAGCAATACGTGGAATCTTTTTAATCCATCCCCATTCATAAAGTTCCATTATTGCTTTACCGCAGCTCGATGTATTACCAAGAGCTCCGCCTGGATATACAATCCAATCTGGTACATCCCAATGTAAATATTCGAGAGCTCTATAGATGATAGTTTTTTGTCCTTCAATACGGAACGGATTTACTGAATTTACTGTATATCCTGAGCCTTTTGAAGCATTCACCAAAGACTGTTGTAATGCATCATCAAAGTTCCCATCTACATTTATTATCTGTGCTCCAAATTGATATGCTTGACTTAGCTTTCCAGGTGCAACTTGACCTGAAGGTATGTATACATCACAACCCATCCCTTCATTCGCGGCAAACATGCCTGCAGATGCAGATGTATTTCCTGTGGATGCACATATTATTTTTTTCACTCCAACTAGCTTTGCATGTGTAACTGCCGTAGCCATACCATTATCTTTGAAAGATCCACTAGGATTGTATCCTTCAGGCTGTAACCATAACCCATTAGAGGATGCATTAGTATATTCGGCGACTTTGACCATCTTGTATGGTTTTGATTGTCTGCCTTCGGAACCATCTAATGAAACCAAATATTTGGCACATTTATCATAATCATTGGTATCTATTTGACAAAAATTAAATAATTCTCGAAACCTCCACACTCCACTTTCATCAAAGATATTACCACTAGAGTTTCTTCTATTCAGAAACGTCTCTTTCAAGTCCTTGTGTGGCATATCTGAATATTTTACATCAAGTAGATGTCCTTTTTTGCATTCTACACGTTTTTCAGTTATTGGATATTCTAATCCACAACCATCACCTATACATTTCAGATATGCATTTTGCAACAATAGTTCAATCTTTGATACTGTATTAAAGCATAACAAAACGTTATTGTGTACAAATTATACTTATAATGGTGCAGACGATGACACCACATGGTAACAATATTTGAATATGTGGAAGGTATTACACGTGACTTGATCCTCTCTCATAAAACACTTGAATCACTTGACAACAAACCTGGTGATCTTGATATCATACGGCGCGAATGGCATCGTTCAGTTGGATTGTCAGTTGCACTTGCAGATAGAATAACCACCTCAAAGATTACAAATGAGACACTCGTTAATATGGCAAAAAAATGCAGAAAATTTACAGAATATGATTTTACACAAGAGATAGATATGTTGTATGGTCTGTACAGCGATGATCCAAATAGACTCAAGAACATTCGTATTAAAATACTTGAAGCTTTTGAAGAATCAAAACTAGTTAAACAGATGTACATAACACTTGAAGATATGGATACCATATGAAAAAAAAGTGTATTTTATGTGGTTGCACTCATCATTATGTTATTGGATGTCATAGACATATTACTAAAAAATGTGGTTGCTACAACTAGTCTGTCTTTGGACCTGATCTAATGTGAAAGTTTATGCAACACTTGCACTCTTTTTCACGACACTCTTCATCTGAAAAATGTCCACATATTCCACATTCGCATCCTGCCATATTGTATATCCGACCTCGCAATTATGAAAAACACCGTCATATATTGTCTGCGTCAGCTATTTTTTAGATCTAGATCTTTTACGCTTGGATTCTTGATTGGAGATCTCGTTTTGTAGCTCTGCTGCCTTGCTGTCTGTGATCTTTATGATCTCTTGTATAATACCATCAAGGTCGCTGTCTGAAGCTTTTGGTTCTATTGCCAATGCAATCTCGTTTATGGTTGAAGAGATCTCTGAGCTGATCTGTTCAAAGATCTCTGGATCATCATATGCCTTTTCGTAGAGGCTTTTGAGGTTGTTTACGTGATATATCACCTGATCGGTCAATGATAGTCTATACGTGGTATCATTGATGTTGATGTCCTTTGAGATCATTTTATAACATATATTTGATTTTTACATTAAAAAACCTTTTTGCCAAATATTCGTGAGGTCATCTATTAAACAATACGTAGCACCTCTTCAAAGACGTTTTTACCGTGTGCCTTTCATGTCCAAATACACGTTAGAAGGTTGGACATTCTTTTCATAGATCCTGATCTGACCGCTTATCATACGGCGAACCACAACATTACACTCGGCAGCATTGTTTGTAGGTGGAATGTCTTTATGCTCAATAAATGCAAAGTTTCTGTTGTATTCTTTAACCGTTTGATCAGACTTTGCATTTCAAAATTACTATATCCATCCAACATACGATCAAATGTGTATTCAAATGCACACCTGACTCATGCACTATAATTGGCATAGTTTTTGGCATTCTCAAACAGTATGAACATCTCTTCATAGAGTTTCTGATATGCCACACCATGTCTAATCACCATATGTTTAGTAGCACGCAGCTCGTGAACCTAGCATCACTAATGCATTCCTCGCTCTTGTACACTCGATACCCACCAGTTACTGCAACACCATCAAATTTGTTCATAACATATGCACCGCGACTCTTGTTCATGATTACTGTAACATTTTTCTTGTATGTGATACATCATGCCCAAACTAATATTCAATCTCGTGTGGTAATTCGCCGTTTTCTCTTGCCTTGCGTTTTCTTTCAAATATTCAAGTGAGCGTGTAGAGAGTTGGGGTTTTCGTAATATGCAAGTCGATTCTAGAGAAGTTTATTTTTTTATTCAGTACACCAACCCGATGTGTCAATTTTGATATTATTTCATTCGTCTTTTCTGTATAAACTCTCATGCATTCTTCCCATTCACTGTTTGTCGGACGTCGACTCATGGAATGGATTGGTTATTGATAATACTTATCTATATGATCGTGTGTTGTTGACTAATTTGTTAGTCATGATGTGACTTCATACAGCCTGTACAGCCGAGTATATTAACACCTTCAATTTTATCCTATTATACTTTTAATTTGATATGCATACCATGAAGCGATCCACTCACATAACCCTTGGTAAATTTATGCTAATCTTTCTTTTTATCGTGGGGTTCATATTTTTTGCGGGAGCCACACCTGATCTACAAAGTACAACATTTTATATCCAATCTCCTCTCATGCTCATAACATTTGATAAAGATCTAATAATAGATCGTGAGTACGAGGTCAGCTACTCTGTATTTTTGTACGTAAATACAGAACCTTCTTGATAATTATGGGCAGGGACGTGACCTCATACGATCGTGAGACTATTCTCAAGTTATCGCTGACGTGGCAGATTCAGATCTTATGCCAATGAGAAAAAAATTTATTCACTTTGTCACTTGTAATTTGAAATATTTTGATCGATATAACCAAAGATACTCTAGAGTAAGTAATGATGCACTTTTTTAGATCAAGTAGACGTGAGAGAGATGGATTAACCATACGTGATCAATCAACACTATCTAATTATTTTAAAACGTAATGTAATCCAACGCTACTGCGTCACTGATTAAAGTGGTATGACGTGTATTTACTATGTAGCCATTTTTTATATCTGACATTGGAACCCATCGATTGGTAGATGAATAGTGACGTTTTTCTGCAATCTCTTTTTCAATAGATTTTATGTCAAATTCTGCCTCTTCTATTTTTTGTGTATCTGTATGCTTTATCGTGACAAGTATTTTGTCAATCTTTACTCTATTTCCAAGCTTCCATGCAGAAGGAGGTGTTTCATCTGAAACCTCTATTATTTTTATCTTCATCTCTTTTTTACCAGCAAAATCTCGACTTGTAATTATATGCTCATCAACAAATTCATCTGACATTGATCTGTTTTCAGAATCCAATTCTTTTGACTCTAGCAATGAATGAATCACGTCGTCTTTTTCCATATGTATTATATTCATCATATACTTAAAAACGATTCTATATTTCATACAAGATATTTGTCAACATTTGTAAATAGATCTAGCTAAATTTGATTTTACATATTCAAATTTGTCATAACATCTCTAGTTTCAAATGGAACATTACAATCTTCTAGTGTAATATCTACACGTTTTTTGTTTTTACGTAGATAGATACGTCCATCATAAGTGCAGACACATTCGTATGCTGTTTGATCATTTTTCCATATTTTATAATATTCGCGCATTGGTCGCCATTCATATTTGCTTTTCCCAATACGTTTTTTTGAGAGAAATTTGAATGCTAGGACAATCTTACGATTGGTATATTTGTCAAAAACATTTATAATTTTTTTACATTTTTCTATTTGATCAGCTGGAACAGGTAACAAGTTGACAGTGCCTGATTTTGCCTCGATGGTATACACTGAATCATATTTTGTACTTATTGCCATTACATCAGGCAAACCAATACTTGGTGATCCAAGTCGCATAGCTGACCAACCATCTGATGCATTGATACGTTTTACAAGTGTGTCCTCCCAGTTATATCCTCGTTGTCTACGGGTTTTTGAGATATGTGCATTGGTTTTTTTATCATTTTTCCCTCTTGTATTTACCATATTGTCATTTATTGCAAACTTTGTATTTATCTCACAGGTTATTTTACAATAACCTAAAGTCGAATGTTAAAAAAATAACCATCAGAATCTCGCCCACATTCTTCAAGAGTGACCATATCCCCGCATTTAGGAGTTCCAGTTCCGAGCATGCGGCATAAGAGACGTACTCCCTCTTCAAATTCTGTCAAACAAAAATACCCCACATCATCGCGCGAATATTCTATAATTTGACCCTGACCTGCAGATGATATTAAATCCACATTCCCAAAACATCTGTGACATAAACTTCTAGGTGGCCAAGAAGGTAGTCTGCATACAGGACACCATGGTATGACAAATATGCCATTGGATATAGATTCTTCAAAGCTCACAATTTAACACCAAAACCGTTGATGATGTGGCAGCTGCAGACATGTTTTGTACTAGACCTATTCTTGCTCCTTGTACTTGTCTCAAACCTGCAGACCCTGTAACCTGTGCTGTAATCTCTGCCATCTGTGCAACACCAGTTGCACCTATCGGATGCCCTGATCCAATAAGACCTCCACGAGGGTTTATCATTTTGTTGCGTGTTGTATACAACTCGTTTGATAATTCTACGCCACGACCTCTGTCAGCCATTTTAACTGCTTCTAATGCCATAGGTTCACAGATGGCAAACGCATCGTGTACCTCTGCAACGTCAATATCATCCGGAGATATTTTTGCCATGTTCATAGCATCATGTGCGGCAACAGATGCAGAATGTAATGATGAAAAATCCCAAATATGTGATACACTAGCTGAATCCGTCTCTCCTCCAACACCGGTTATCCATGCAGGATTTTTACATTCTAAACGTTTTATCATATTTTGAGAAGCAAGCAATACTGCAGAAGCTCCAGTACATATTCTAGAACATTCGTATAGGTGTATATCGGATGTTATCTCTTTTGATTCAAGAATATCTGTAACAGAATATTCTTTAGAATATAGTGCAAGAGGATTATCTTTTGCATGCATATGATTTTTTGCAGAGACTGTGGCAATATGTTCTGCGTTTATTCCATACCTGCGTTTGTATGATGCAGTAAAAAGTGATGCCCAGTATATCGGATGGGAAAACCTTCCTCTTGATATATCCGCATCTAAAACTTGCCCTGGACCATTGCTCTCATCTGCACCGATGACCATTATCATATCTGCAAGTCCTGCTCTGATGTATGCATATGCGGAGACTATTGCATTAGAGCCAGAACTGCAGAGATTTTCAACAGTGTGTGCATGTTTTGGTCGTATTCCTAAAGATTCAGAGATCTCTGCTGCAAGATACTTTGAATTTTCATTTGTTGATACTAGAACGCCATCAATCTCGTTAGATTTCAATGTAGGCGTTGATGCAAAAAGGCTTTGTACTGCTTTTAACATATGTGATTTTGCAGATCCACTATGTGAGAAACGTGTCCCTCCGTATGCTATACATGCAACAGGATTCAGCTACGATCTCCGCCAGTAAATGCAGAATGTGCAAGTTTAAAGGATTCCATTACGTCACCAACTGGGTTGAATTGTACAATTGGAAGATCTATTCCTGCATTGTAAAATCTTTTCATATTCTCAAAGCATTCATCAGCTGATCCAAAAATGGCAAGTGAACGAATCATTTTTTCTGGTACAGTTTGATGTAGATTGTCCAATCCAGTTTTTTTATACTGTTCATATATTGCACAAACTTCTTCTTTAAATCCATTCTTTGCTAAAAAATCTCTATACACTGCACCAACTGCCACGTAAAAAGCTAGTGTGGTTTTTACCCGTTCTGCTGCTTTTTCACTATCATTTGATACTGCTGTGATTATTTGACAAGCTACATCTATCTTTTTTGTTGTTTGCATATGTGATAATGTATTTTTCAACTCTTCAAGCGGACGTAGATAAAATATTACGCCATCACCGATCTGCCAGCATAAATCAACCATTTTTTTATTTACAGCTGCAATGTATATTGGTATACTAGCACGGGATGATTTTGAAAGAAGTTTAAAACCACGCAGTTTGAAAAAGTTTCCATCATAATCAATTCGTTTACCAGAAAATGCCAATCGTATGATATCTATGTATTCTCTCATACGGTCAAGTTGCATTGTATATTTTACACCGTGGAATCTTTCAACTATTGGTTTACTACTTGCTCCAAGACCTAGAACAAATCTTCCATCTGTAATTTTATCAATAGTTACAGAACCCATGGCAACAAGAGCTGGAGTGCGTGAATATACGTTGATTATAGATGATCCAATTCGTGGTATATGTGCCCTCTGCGACACGGCTGCCACCGTGGCAAAATTTTCCATTCCCCAAGTTTCTGGAATCCATATAGTATCGGGCTGATTCTTCATACGGTCTATGTATGTGGCACATTCAAGTACCTCATCGATGTTCAAAATTGAACCCAAGCTATATGAGATTCTCACGCGAATGTTTACTTGCACTAGACATTATAAGCTGTGTGCGAAAAGATAGGCATGGGAGATGATTATTCTAAATATGCAGCAAAAGAATTTTTTGGATGTGCACTAGAATATATGCAAAAATTAAATAATGATGATGGATTTGCATCCGAGATTGCATATGTGATGACCACTCTACATATGCACGGAGCCTAACCTTTGATCATCTTGTGTATCACATTGGAGCATTTTTCAAGATCTTTGTGTGAATCAATAGAAAACCATCTTTTACCTTTAAACTGCATGACGTACAGTTTTCCTGCTTTGGCATACTTTGGAAATGTCGTATCCTCGATGTTACCTTTTGTAGGAATATCTGCAAGCATTTCTCTACCAAGATGATAAATTCCTCCGTTTATCCATGTGTTTTCAAGTATACCTTTTTCATTAAATCCTATAATGTGATCTTTTTTTATGTCCAAGAGTCCATATGCTGTAGGTAGTTGTACTGCAGCTAGTGAATTTTGTACTTTGAGAATATCTGATATGGGAATATCTGTCAACACATCTCCATTTAAGACAATAAACGATTCATCTTTAATCAATTCACTAGCTTTTTTTATTGCCCCGCCTGTTCCAAGTGGATTTTTTTCAATAGATGTTGTAACATTTGAGCCAAACCCATCACGAGATCTTGTATAATCTACAATCTGCTCGCTTTTATATCCAGAAGCGACTATGATATCGCGTATGCCAAATTTTGCAAGCATCAATATCTGCCACTCTAGTATAGGTTTACCATTTATCGAAATGAGTGATTTTGGTATACAATCAGTTATTGGTAAGAGTCGTGTTCCTCTACCTCCTGCTAAAATTATGGCATGCATATATCAAACCGATACATTCCCACAATTCAACTTTGCGTCAGTATGCTATGGGTTACTAAAGACTGCGGCACCAAAATAATATCCTGCAAATATGGTGCCAATACTCCAGACACAAGAGCCAGTAAATGTATAAATTAGAAATTTTAACGGATGCATTTTTAAAATTCCAGCTGGAATTGAGACCATCTCGCGCATAATTGGCAACATTCTACCAAAGAGAACAATCTTGTCACCATATTTTCTAAACCATCTTTCAGCCCTGATGATCGATGATTCTTGGATTCGAATTCGGCGCAGATATTGCAATACGATTTTGCGACCAAGCTTCCATGATACAACATAGATGACAGTAGAGCCAATGGATGCACCAATTCCACCTATAATACCAAGTAACACTGTTCCAAACACGTCAATTCCACTTTGTGAAGCTACAAATCCTGCTAGCGGAAATATGGCAAGTGTAGGTATAGGTGGAAAGACAGTCTCGATTAGTGATGCAACAAATATGCCAAAGTATAATGTTTCTTCATTTATGAGTCCAGTTACCCATTGTATTACCTGCTCTATCTGATTCATTTAATCCGACTCTGTCATATAGTAGTGAAGCTCTGTATAACATTCTGTACAAAAAGGTTGATCATCTGTATGTTCGCACTCGTGTGGTTTTTTCGTACTAGTACCACATTTTACACACATTGTTGTCATGAAAATACGTGTAATCTATGATCGTTTTAACTTTATTGCGCCTAGTATAGCTATGATTATACCCGCTATTATGAGTGGACCTGATTCCATAATGGGATTTCTTTCCATACTAGATGCAGATTCTGGTTTTGCGAGTAAAACTGTAACTCCTCCCATTATAATTAAAATTGCAGATAGAATCAAAAGTCCTCCATGTACTTTTGATTCATCATTTCTTGCGATAAAAAATGAGATGAATGGAAGCACGAGTGCAGGGATGCCAAGTCCTAAACCGCGAGTCATATGATCAAATGGTAAAAATCCAACCTTGGCATCATTTGTATATGAAAGAGCTACATCAGCACCATATGTTGCAAGTAACGCAATTGATATTGAGACCAATACTATTGCAATTTTTAGTGCCATATGATAGTGATCAGAATTTGTGTTAATAAATCTTCATTGGTTAGTTTTATACGTGACCATCTGTTCAATATTTGCAGGCATAAATTCCACTCTCGGAGATATTTTTAATACCTAGTTTTTATCCATATGCTGGACATGTTTATTTGGTAATTTTTTTAATATGTGTTGCTAGCATTGGCATAAATGCACCAACATCTGTCACTATTCCAAGAGCCTGCCATGTTCCTCTATCCATTAACTTTGTCACCGTAGGTTGGTTTATGTCCACTATGATTACTTTGACATCTGCAGGTAGCATATTTCCAGTTGCAATTGAATGTAACATTGTCGATACCATCATAACCATTTTGGCATCTTTTAACACGTTTTTGTATAGTTTTTGAGCCTCCACCACGTCAGTTATCACGTCAGGTAATGGTCCGTCATCTCTAATGGATCCAGCTAGAACAAATGGAATATGTTGCTTTACACATTCATACATTATTCCTTTTTTGAGTTTACCTTTTTTTATCATGTTTTTAATAGAACCTGATTCAAACACTGCATTTACTGTATCCATATGGTTACGATGACCTTTGACTGCAAGTGTTCCATCTTTTACGTTCATGCCAAGTGATGTTCCCAAAGTAGCATACTCGATATCATGTACTGCAAGTGCATTTCCTGCCAAAACGGCTCCAATGTATCCCTGTTTTATCATCTCTGCTATAGCATCAGCTGCACCAGTATGCACTATTGCAGGACCTCCAACCAACACTACCTTACCTTTGGATTTTTTAATATCTATGATGTCTTTTGCAAGGTTTTTTGCAATATGTTGAGTAGGTCTCTCGCTAGAACCACCACTACCCATGAATTCAAAGACATTAGTTCCATCACGTGGTCTTACAGGTGGCGTTACTTGAACCCCATCTTCTCCAACGACAATAAGATCTCCGCGTCGAACTTCACGTATAGGAATGCACATAGCGGTGGATTTTTTCACAATGATGCATTTATCCATCATCGTATTGGTAACATTTATCCATTTTTTATGTAGGTAGATTTTTGTACGATTGTTTGTTGTACTGTAAAAATTTATTGGCATAACCATATCTTTTTGTGCAGCTTTGAGTTTTACTTCTTTTTGTAGTTTTGATGATGCACCTTCTCTGTATGTAAGCTCTAATATTTTATTCAAATGGGTAAAATTTTTACCCCAAACTGAAAGTCGTGCATAGCTTTCATCATGTTTCTTTTTTCCAATATTAATTTCTAAAACTTCGAATTCGCCATTTACATCAACTATGACGTTGAATATGCGTGAAAGAATTGAAGAATCTACCAAATGTCCTGAAACTTCTATCTCTTGCGAGAATTTTCCTACCATGTGTATTACATACACTTTCACATACCTAAAGCTTTACATTTTATGGTTAATTATACTGGCAACGTTACCTTGCCATCGTATTTACATATCCCATCTGATTCAAATGTGTTTACCATGTTTTCTTTCTGTTTTTGTGTAACACCCTGAATCAATGCCTTTGAAATTCCAGCTGAATCAACTATGCTTATAATATATCCACTCGTATCAGTTAAAACAAAACCCGATGATTCATCTATTGCAGCGTACAACATTTCTTCACCGACAGGCGTCCATCCATCTTTGGTGTCGTTGGCAAGTGCTAATGCGGGCATGGCATTACCTCCGCATACCCCATTTAGATATTCTCTAGCAATTGCGACTCTTTTTTGCCCTGCTCTTAAAGCACTAAAATACTGCATATTGTTAAAATCATAAATAATTATAAAAATCATTTTATGTTCAAAGCTGTTATATGCACAGATATTGAGATAAATCTTATGCCATTAGATAACTATACAATAGAAAAATTAAATGAGATGACCACAATGATTCAAGACAAATCTAAACTTGATGAATCCAATATCAAATATGTGAAAACCGTATTTAGTAACATTATGAACAATGATAGCTGTTATGATACACTAGAGATTGATTCTTGGCTAAAAGGAGAAGGTAGTTGGAAAAATCCTGCGATTCGAAATAGGATTGTAAATCTTGCACACTATGTACAATCCTGTCACGAACAATCAGACAAGTTTCGCATGATAAAAGATGTATCATGTGGATGTGGCGATTCGTGTTAACCTCATTTTGAAAACAATTCTAGCATTGATTTTATTTTTGGATTTGTTATCTTTTTTTCTGCAGATTCTATGAATACCTGAAGATCTTTTCTAGATGATGCACCATCTTTAGCGTATATGTTTGCTTGTAACCCCATATCGAATTTATCAATCTCGTGTACCATCTTTGATTCTTTACTTTGATGGGCAGCATACTCTTCCCAAATTGCACGATATTTTTCACGCAATGGTTTTGGAAGTGTCTTTGTAATATTTTCAATTGCTGCTGACTCTATGATGGTTTTATCTACCTTTGTGATCATCTCTGGTGTTAGATCACCAATTATTGATTCGGCCATATCATGTAACAGTGCCATTTGAATCATTTTACATGAATCCATCTTTGCATCGTCACCAAATACCATTGCCATAACTGCCACCGAGTATGAATGATCTGCCACCGATTCAGGATTATCAATTCCAGCTTTATCTATCCAACCTTGACGCTGTATTTTTTTGAGACTTGTAATCGCACTGAAAAATTCTTCCATCATAATTCAATGTAACATATTCGATATTATTAATGAAATGTATTTTGCGTGAAATATTCTATCAAAAGTCTGATTATGTATTTTTAAAAATACACAAAACATACTTTAACCACTTGTCATAGATTTGTTATAGTGCCAGGGTAGCTCAGCCCGGGAGAGCACTCGGCTGAAGACCGAGCTGTCGCGCGTTCGAATCTCGCCCCTGGCACCACATAATTTTACATTTGAAAAATTATGTGGGTTTTATGGATATATTTATGGACATTACACGTGAAATTAGATCCTCGTTTGTACTAGTCTCTACTACGTTGAGATGGCCCAATTTTCTCAACGGCCGTGATTCTGATTTATTGTACATTTTCAAATATACCCCATCACCTATAATATCGTCACAAGTGTATGCACCAGAAAATGATTTTGGACCTAGTATATTCTGCATCACAGTACGATGTAAAAGTATAGTACTGCCAAGTTTTAGCCCCAATATTGCCCGAAGATGCTGTTCAAACTGTGTAGTTGCACTTGATTGTAGCGTATGATGTCCTGAATTGTGTACACGTGGAGCAATTTCATTGATTAAGACCTTTCTATCAGAGGTCACAAACATCTCAATTCCAAACACTCCTGCTCCTTTGAGATTTTCCATCACCATATGTGATATCTGTTCAGCATTTTGTGCTACTTGCGAATCTGTTCTAGCTGGGGCAACTGTGGTGCATAGTATTCCATCTTTGTGGATATTTTCAACCAAAGGGTATGTTTTTATCTCTCCTTTTGTATTTCTTGCTGCAATAACTGACACTTCTAAATCAAAATCAATATGACGCTCCATATAGACAGGTTTACCTGAAAAATATTCATATGCTTTTTCTATGCACGACTCAGAATCAACAAGATAGTTTCCACGTCCATCATATGCTCCATATCTAGCCTTTAACAATACTGGAAAGCCAAACTCTCTTGCTTTTGTGTACACATCATCGATGGAATTTATTACAGAAAATTTCCCAACAGGTATATCATGTTTATGTAGAAATTGTTTTTGAATATACTTGTCTTGTAAGGTACGCAACGTATCTGGAGATGGGCTTACTTGTACTATATTGGAGACTGATTCAAGTGCGTCTGCATTCCCTGACTCTATCTCATATGTTATGATATCTGATCTTTTAGCTAGTTCTTTTATTGCTTTATAATTATCAAAATTTGCCACTATCTGTGATACGCCAATCTGTGCTGCAGGGCATCCTAAAGTTGGGTCAAGTACTACAACCTCTGATATGTTATCGGGCATTTTTTTTGCTGCCTCTGCAAGCATCATCCCAAGCTGCCCCCCACCTATAATACCAAGAACTATTGCCAACTTTATCCCTATGTTAAAAGCTCAAACTGTATTCCTTTAACTTGAAGCCGTTCAAGTAGTTTTTTTGCATCGTGTCTTCCTTGCATTTCAAGACTTAATGTCACTCCAGCAGAGCCTGCGTTTATCTTTGAGCTAAACCGATCGTGAACTACTTCAACTATATTTGCATCCGATGCGGTAATGGCATCTACGACATCTTTGAACGCACCAGGCCTATCTGGTAGCAGCACAGTTATTCTCAACAAGCGTCCCATGTGAACTAGTCCCTTGTCAACTATCTGTCCAAGCAGATACATATCCACGTTACCGCCTGCAAGTACACAAGCAATTTTTTTTCCTGGTGATGGTTTAACAGCAAGTGGATATGCTAGACTTATTGCCCCTGCAGGTTCTACAACGGACTTTGCTCTTTCCATAAGAATAAACATTGTCTTTACGATTTGTTCGTCACTTACTGTAACTATTTCATCGATCAATTGCATAATAATAGAGAATGTTTTTTCACCAGGTCTGCTTACTGCTACACCGTCTGCTATAGTTCTTTTTCCACTCTGCACCTGCAACATAGATGACTCAACAGATGTCTTCATTGCATGGTATGATTCTGATTGTACGCCAATTATACGAACGTTGGGATTTTTTTCTTTTACAGCAACCAATATGCCAGCTGCCAATCCGCCACCACCGATTGGAACATAAATTTCTTGCACGTCAGGCAAGTCGTGTAAAATTTCCAACCCTACTACTCCTTGCGCCGCCATAATTTGTGGATCATCAAATGCATGTATTATGGTGGCTCCAGTATCTATTGCCATTTTTTTTGCAATGTTTGATGCTTCATCATAATTATCTCCATCTAATATCACAGTTGCACCATATCCTTTTGTAGCTAGAACTTTTGCAGGAGATGCAGATTTGGGCATTATGATAGTACATGATATGTCTTCAATGGATGCAGCAAATGCTACACCTTGTGCATGGTTTCCCGCAGATGCAGCAACAACTCCTTTTCTCTTCTCATCATCAGATAATGATCTTATTTTGTAATATGCACCTCTAATTTTAAACGAACCAGTTTTCTGTTGAAACTCTTGTTTTAGATAAACATCAGAGCCAGTAAGTTTACTAAACGTGGGAGAAAACACAAGTGGGGTTTTTCTGATATCTGCACTATTCAACAAGATCTTTTGTGCTTTTACTATATCCTCAAAAGTCAGATCCATATACTAGACGCAGATCATGTCATATTTGACTTGTGCTAAATTCGATAGTGTGAAATAATGGGCTTTTTTGAGTCATATCGGCTTTTCTAGTAAAATGTGCCAAACTATCAGGAGCGACTTTCTCTCTTTATTATATAAAGAGAAGACCATTGACAAAGTTTACCATACAAAGAATTGAACTAGGCTTTATGCGATAATCTGCACATTTTGAGAACGATAACTATGATATATCAGATACCAATTCATCGCTTAACCACGAACTATCCTCAAAAATCTAGATCTAAACATTTTGATGGCCTAAATGCCTAAACCTGATATTGTCAATTTGGACGTAATTGTAGAGAAATATGCTATAATTATTGATGATTTTTCTTATTCGTGGACAATAGGTGCGCGTACAAAATCTTTATTTACATGGTTTTGTGTGATTTAGCAATTCATGGCTGTCAAAGCAAAAAAGAAACCAGCAAAGAAAAAATCCCCCATAACGAAAAAGCGGGTAAAAAAACCGATAAAAACCCAAGTAAAAAAATCTAGTGTAAAGAGATCAAAGAAAAAACCAAAGAAATCTAAAGATGATCTACCATCGGATGGCGGGATTATAATAGTAGACGATGATATTGTATTCGATAAAAAACAAGATAATGAAATGCGTAAGGCATATCTTGAAGAACATCGCTCACAAGACGCAATGGAGTAAGTTGTTATAATTATGATTTTTTTGATGCATACTAGTACACAAAAATAATTGTAATTTATAATCCATACAAAGATATGTGTTATAACATATTTGGATCTTGTTGTTTGTGTTTGACTTTTATCTTAAAATTTAAAATACCAATAAAAAAATGGTATGAGGTCAGCTCATGACTAACAAATTAGTCAATAATACACGATCATATCGATCCAAGTATATCAATAACCAATCCATTTCATGAGGGATAGACGTCCGACATACAGTGAATTGGAAGAATGCGTGAGAGTTTTTACAGAAAAGACAGCAAAATTGACACATCAGGCGGATGCACAGAATAAGGAAATCATATTTCTCCAGAATAAATTTGCGTATTACAAAAACCCCAACTCTCTACACGATCCCTTGAATATCTGAAAGAAAAACGTGAAAAACGCAAGGCAAGAGAAAACGGTGAATTACCTTCATCAAAAAAATCAGGCGGCAGTCTAGGCCACAAAGGAACATCATGCAAACACAATCCTTCCAGTACCGTTAATCATACAATGAAAAATACCAAATGCAGTTGTGGCGGCATCATGAAATATTCGTACACAAAGACGCGTGATATTATAACCAGCAGTTGCAGAAGAGATTAGACATCAAATCAGCGTATGCAGACTGCAAACGTACCTGTGAAGCAGAAAATGATCTACCAAAATCAGGATCATATGGCAAGAATGTACTTGCTCTGGTTGTCCAATACAGGGCGGCAAGAATTCCATATAATGAAATAACCAATCTGGTCAAAACAGTATGCGGTTTGGTTGTTGCAACATCCACTATAATTTCAAATGTCTCAGATCTAATGGAAAAAGATGCAAAAACAATAACAAACACGGTTGTACAGTCGCCGTTTGTTAATATTGATGAGACATCAAACGGATTGTTAATTTGGACATGGGTCATCACATACGAGAAAAACATTGCAATAATCGCAAACAAGAGTCGCGGTGCATATGTCATGGACGCATATATGGATAAATTTAATGGTGTTGCAGTAACTGATGGATATCCAGTTTACAAGAGATTTGATCCTGGAGGAATGCGCCAACGATGCTGGGCTCACGAGCTGCGTACAGTTAAACACATGGAGATAAGACACGGCGGTGCATACAGGAAACTCTACGAAAAGATGTGCATGCTGTTTGAGAATGCCAAAAACAATGCCAATTGTGATGCAAGAGCCAGGCATGAATTTGAATACGCATTTGATCGCATGTTGGATGGATATCGTAGTTTTGAAATATCAGAGTCTTGTAAAACGGTTTGAGAATTCAACTGAAGCTCTGTTTGCATTTATTGAACATGAAAACATTCCGCCTACAAACAATGCTGCCGAGCATGCATTGAGGGATGTCGTGGTTCGCCGTAAGATAAGTGGTCAGATCAGGATCTATGAAAAGAATGTCAAACTTTCTAACGTGCATTTTGACATGGAAAGCGCACGGTAAGAACATCTTTGAAGAGGTGCTCCGTATTGTTTAATAGCTGACCTCATACCAATTATATCATGATTCAAGCAGATAATGTGATTGATAACAGAAATGTAATTTTGAGAGATGAATTATTAAAAATTTTACCGAAAACTGGAAATGCTAGTATTGCCGTAGGCTATTTCTTTATTTCTGGACTTTCAGTGATAATTTCATCATTAAAAGACGTAGATAAAATTCGTTTATTAATTTCTAATACTACTGACAAAGCTACCACCGAAGCTCTAATTGAAGGATTTCATAACATCAAAGAAGTACACAGTAAGATTAATGAAACCAATTTTGTAAACAGGGATAGAAAAATCAAAGTGATTTCAGATTCTAAAACTAATATAACAGAATCTTTAGAATACATGAATCAATCTATTGAAGATAAAACTGTTGTAGAGTTGCTTATTGAAATGATGAAAACTAAACAACTAGAAGTCAGAGTGTACCCAAAAGAAAAACTTCATGCTAAAGCTTATATTTTTCAACCAAAAAATACAGATTTCACGCAAGGTATGGGAATTGTAGGTTCTAGTAATTTGTCTATTGCAGGAATTTCTCACAATAGTGAATTAAATCTCAAAACGTATAATTCTCCTGACGTAAATCAATTATTGACCTGGTTTAATGAATTATGGGAAGAAGGGTTGTTGTTTACTGAAGATTTTAATTTAATACTAACAAAATCATGGGCTGGAAAAGTATATTCTCCTAGAGATTTGTTTTTAAAAGCAATATATTTAGAATATAAAGGAAAATTAGAAGAGCAACACAAAATTGATCCGGTCTGGGAATTAAAATTTCCAAAATTATTTAAATTTCAAAGAGACGCATTTGATAAAGGACTTACAATGTTTGAATCATATGGCGGCGTGATAATTGGAGATGTTGTTGGGTTAGGTAAAACATATGTTGGCACAACATTGTTAAAATATTTACAACTGCATGGATATCGACCTTTGATCATTTGCCCACCATTGCTAATTCCCATGTGGGAAGAAATATGTGAAGAATATGAAGTTGATGTAAAAATTTTATCACAAGGTGTGTTATCTCAAGATAATTTTGAATTGTATCAAGATTACAGATATAAAAGTAGGGATTTGGTATTAATTGATGAGAGTCATCATTTTAGAAACAATGATTCTAGACGATACGAAAATATACATCAATTTATGCAGGCACAAGATGCAAAAGCTATATTACTAACTGCAACACCATATTCTAATAGCGCTTTAGATATTAAAAATCAAATAATGTTATTTCATCAAACTCCAAAAACATTTATTCCACCTGCAAACGAAACTGATCTTGATAAATATTTTAGACAAGTTGAAAATGGTAATGTTAGTTTAGTTGACTTGTTAAGAAATATCATGGTCAGACGTACTAGACGATATGTTCTGAAACAATATGGAATAAATGATAAAAACGGTAGAAAATATTTACGAGTTGGTAATGAAAATAAATATTTTCCTACACGTGAAATGAAAACAGAAAAATATGATATTAATAAGGTATATCAAAGAAAATACCAAACTATTGTAGATTATCTTGCCAAACCTTCATCTAATAACAACACTAAAAATCTCACACTTGCAAGATATAGTTTAGGTTCGTATGTGAAAGATGAATATAAGGATATGGAATTATATAAAGAACTAGGAGCTGCCGGCACAAAACTTATGGGATTGATCAGAACTTTGTTGTTAAAAAGAATGGAGAGTAGTATTGAAGCATTCAAACAAAGTATTAAACACTATATTAACACACACAAAATTTTTCAAACATTATTAGATAAAGGAATTATTCCTATCGGCGATGTATCTTATAAGGAAATGTATAACATTGCACAATCTGACTCTGACTCTATAAATGATCCTGAAACAATTGAAAAATTTAAAGAAAAAATTCATGCAGCAGGAGAAACAAAATATAAATTTGAGGCATTTGACATTAAAAAATTAACATTAGATATACAAAATGATATTGAAATATTTGAAACGATTGATGGATTAATTCATCGACTAACATGGAAAACAGATGACAAGTTACACAAATTGCAAAATTTACTTGAAAATGAATATTCTGGAAAGAAAATCATCGTATTTTCAGAATTTGCCACTACGACTAAATACTTGAATGATTATCTACATTGGAATGGGATTAAAGAACAAATTGATTCTTCTAAGAATTCTATAGAGTATGCGAGAAGATTTGATCCGGACAATAATCCAGGCAGTAAGACAAAAACTAAAAAATCCGAGCAAATTTCTTTATTGATCACTACAGATGTCTTGTCAGAAGGTGTAAATCTTCAAGCAGGAGAAATTATAATCAATTATGACTTTCATTGGAATCCAACCCGATTGATTCAAAGAGCAGGAAGAATTGACAGAATTGGAAGTGAAAATGAAAATATCATGGTACATAATTTTTTATTAGCTCAAGAAATGAAAGCAGATTTTAAACTTGAGGATTATGTCGATAGCAAAATCAATAATATACAACAGATAATTGGTGAAGATTATAAGATACTCAAGCCAAATGAACAGATCAACACAAAAGATCTTTATGCAATTTACAAAGGTGATGATTCAATACTAGATAGAGAAGGAAAAAACCCTTTGGAGCCCTCCAAATTTGAGAAAATTCTAAGAGATATTCAAGTAAATGATCCTAAGTTTTGGAAAGAATTTAAGACGATTCCTAATGGAATTCGTAGCTCGAACAATATAAAATCGGATGGGCAATTGCTTTTGGCGTGTGAAAGTGGAACTAATCAAAGTAATAAAATAAAAAAATATTATTTAATCAACGCATGTAAAGAGATTAAAGAGATCAGAATACAAAGTGCATTAGAAATTTTAGAATCAAATGATAAAATAATTCATTCATTGCCTTCAAATTATGATAAATTGTTATCCATTGGTTGGAGTAAATTTATTGAAGATGTAGAACAGATAAAGGCTAGGACATTTAGTATTAGATTAAATTCATCACAAAAATGGATAATAGAAAGATTGGTAAAAATGAATAAAACGGAAAAATTTTCAGATAGAAAAATAATGATAGATACATTACGAAAGGCATATTCTATCTCAATTTTAAAAGGAAAATTAAATAAAGAATTGAACAAGATCAAAAAAAGTGAAATGACGGATTCCGAGCTGTTAGAACGTCTAAGTCAATTATACATACACTATAATCTACAAAATCGTGTAACACGAGATGAAGAAGAAAGTAAATCACCTAGAATTTTATATAGCAAATATGTAGAAAATCAAAATGAATAATATAAAAATAGAAAATTTAGCATATCGGTTAAAAGATCTAGATTCATTAAGAAATTTATTTTCAGAACTTAATTACGATTTCTCCGATAAACCAGTAAATAAAGATAGTTGGAGTGAAGAGGAAAAAGATCTAGTATATGAATCGAGAATTATCGCAAATAAAGGGGATTATCAGATCTACTATATACAAACAAATACTGATTCTTTAAAACAGTGGAAAGGTATTGCTACCAAGATAATAAAAAATAATAATGGATTCTGTATGGTATGCTCTCATAATCCAAGTGGATTTAAATGGATATTTTCAAGTCTCGCAAAAGAATTTTCAAAAAAATTCTCAGAAACGCGACATGTTCCAATAGACATCAAACCAAATGCTGGAGTTTCGAAAACTTTCATCGATTTTCTTGAAAATGTTCGTATAACTGAGAATTTTTCTGCTTCTTCAATCATGGATAAAATTTCTGAAGCTTTTGATTGTTTTGCAATTCAAATTGGAGGAGAACTAACTGGAAATATGTTTGAAGCGTTAAAAACATTATCTGAGGGAATTATTTCAGATACGACAAATAATCTAACTTTAAACGCTCAGACCATAGAAAAAATTAGAGAGCCAATATTTATTCTACTTTATAGAATAATGTTTATTCTTTATGCAGAAGACCGTGGAGTTTTTCCCGATAATGATTTTTATCATGATAATTTTAGTATAAAATGGATAAAAATTAACTGGGTATTAAATCCACCTCATACTATTGCAGAATATGATGTTAACAAACGACTACGAAAGTTGTTTAGATTAATCGAGATGGGTAGTGAAGATCTCGATTATGATCCAAATGAATTTATCATGCGTTCATACTATGGTAAATTATTTGATAGAAAAATACATGCTACTCTTGAAAAATGGAATATTCCAAACAAAAACCTCCTTAATGCAATAAGCTTATTGACAAGAACAAAAGACGGAAAAGGGAATTACTTTTTTTTGGATTATGCTGCACTAGAAACTCGACATCTTGGTGCTATTTATGAACGTCTTTTGGAATTTCATCTACATGTGAAAAAGAATAAGATAGTGGATCTGACAAATACAAGAGATAGGAGATCAACTGGTAGTTATTACACTCCAAAATATATTGTAGATTACATTGTTGAAAATACAATAGGGCCATTAATTGATGATATAATCGACCAGACAAATGATCCTAGTGAACAGATCGATAACATACTCACTTTAAATATATTAGATCCTGCAATGGGATCCGGCCATTTTCTAGTGGGCGTTGTAAATTATATTGCTAAAAGAATTTGTAAAATAGAATGTTATGATGAATATATTGATGAACAGATGTTGACAGAACGAAAGAGAGACGTTGCAAGAAAATGTATTTATGGTGTAGATCTAAATCCACTCGCAGTTGATCTTGCTAGTGTTTCTTTATGGCTTGAAACTCTATCCTCTGAAAAACCTTTATCTTTTTTAAGTGCACATTTAAAATCTGGTAATTCATTAATTGGTTCCAACATAGAAGATATGCTTGAAGCGCAATTGACATTAACAGAGTCTAGTGAAGGTCGAACACGTTTTAAAAAAATAATACGAGACTCGATCTTACTTGAAAATTTAGAGGATGATACCGCATCAGCTGTCAAAACAAAGATCACAAAATATGATAATATGCGTTCGAGAGGCACAGGGTATTATGATCTAAAATCTTTTTTAAATGTTAAATTAGCAAAACAATTTGGAGTTAATGTACCTCCAATAAAAGATTTTATACAAAAAGTTGGCAAGAATGGTATTGATTACTATATGGAAAATAATCAATTTAAAGAAGTTGATAATACAGCAACAAAATATTCTTTTTTCCATTGGGAATTAGTATTTTCAGATATATTTTATGATCAAAATGGAAAACGTAAAAAAAATCCAGGATTTGATGCAATTATTGGAAATCCTCCGTACATACACATTGACACATTACCAAATATCATAAAACAAGAACTTAGAAAATTTGAATGTTATTCTCCAAAAACAGATGTTCTGTATTATTTTTACAATCAAGGAATTAACTTGTTGAAAAGAAATGGTATGATGAGTTTTATAACATCCAGATATTTTATGGAAGCGACATTCGCGAAAAATTTACGTCATTTCATTTTAAATAACACATCAATTAAAAAAATTATCGACATGAGCAATCTAAATGTTTTTAAAAATATTAGTATACATACAGCAATATTAACATTAAAAAAAGAATTTGACATTAATAATAAAATTGAATATGTGGAAATACATGATAAGCATGATCTCTACAAAAATGCCAAAAACATTTCATTACAATCTAATTTAAACAGTGAACATTGGATTTTTGGTAATGAAAAATTATTGAATTTATTTAACAAAATCGATACATCCGATAATGCCGTACGATTGGAACATATTGCTGACATTAGCATGGTACAACAATGTGGAATAAACGATGCATTTATTGTAAATGATGTATTGATCAATAATCATTCATTAGAATCTAACTATGTAAGACCACTAGTAAAAAATGGAGATATTCATAATTATTATATTCATAATAATATTAATCATATTATATATACGTCAGATTCTACAAGTGAAGAAAACTCTTTTAATATTTTAAAATATTTGTCACAATTCAAAAACCAATTACTTGATCGTGCGGATGCCCGGGATGGAAAATATCCTTGGTATAGATTTCACAGACCTAGATCTAAAAAATTGTTTAACGCTGAAGAGAAATTATTGGTTCCATATCGTGCAAAATATAATAAATTTGGATATGATGATCAAATGCGTTGCGGTAGCGCTGGCGATGTATATTCAATATTGATTAAAAATACACAATATGATTTAAAATATTTGCTACCAATATTAAATTCTAAATTAATGAATTTTTATTATCCTTTTATTGGTAGAAAAAAAGGCGAGCAATATGAATATTTTATCAGTTCATTAAAAAAAATACCCATATACAAAATTGATAATAAGGGACAACAATCAATTACAAAAATATCTGATGATATATTAAAATCATACAAAGAATACTATGAAATCAATAATAAATTTATTAAAATGTTAATTGAAAATTTCAAAATAAAGAATTCGGTGCAATTTAAAGGATGGGTCGACATTAATTATGAGGATCTGCTTTATAAAATCAAAAAATCATCGAAAAAGACAATAAATTTTGACGAACAAATAATATTAAATGAATGTTATAATAATGAGAAAAATAAATTGGTGAAACTCATGCATTGTATTCAAGATTTGAAAAATCGAGTTGATCTAATAGTTTATTCGTTATATGATATAACCAATGACGAAATTAAATTAATCCAAAAATCTACGTCACATATTCCAATAATATGATTTTATATGTCATTATGCCGATGATCTGATGTTAGTTAATCTCAAATAGTAGACCTTATGCACAATCAAATTTTAAATTGAAAATGTTAAATTTTTAGGCGTGAATTACACCATCAATTTTGAAAATTAATTCAATAACCATATGTGCACAGAAAAACTAGGACTTTAGAAGGTTGTAAGAATAAGAACAAAAAGAGATCTGGTCATTACAAAACTAAAAAACAAACAAAATCATTACCGTATTTTGACAGATCCTACATGTACGTTGGTATTGACGTCCACAAGGAGTTTCTTCAGGTTGCAATGATGGACAAAAAAGGTAAAATTGTCTTTAACGAGAGAGTCGATAGAGACAACGATGAGGTGAAAAAGTTTTTCTTAAAAAATGTCCCAAAGAGTGCAAAATGTATCATCATCTGTTTGGTATGGCTTGTTTATGTTCATGACAAAAGATCTAAAGCTGGATGTATCTCTCTCGAACCCATACCAGACAAAGGCAATTGCATCATCCAAGAAAAAAACTGACAAGGTTGACGCAATGATACTTGCAGACCTTTACCGTGGCGGATATATTGCATTGTGCCATGTTCCAACAAAAATTGTAGTGGAATGGAGGCCACCTTGTACGACATAGACATTGGAGTGTACAGATGAGAACGAGTGAAAAAAATGCCATACATGGATACAAGAGGGGATAAAGATTGCAGGTACAACATTTACTCAAGTACAACGAATCGCTTCATTTCATAGGTGATTACAGAATTGATGACCATCTGCTCGTATGATAGACTCATTGCAAAAACAAACAAAAGGATATACCAAATTACAAGATCTAATAAACAGATCCAATTGCTAAAGACAATTCCAGGAATTGGTGATTACAGTGCTTTGGTAGAGATTGATGATGTGAGGAGATTCTCACCGTTTGTACTCGTATGCAGGTTTGGTTAAGTGTACGCAATTCTGCAGATATGGTAAAGCATGGCAGTATAACAAAAAGAGGCAGCAGAATGATGAGGTGGGTTTTGAGTGAAGCGGTCCGCACACATGTAAGGTGTGCACCAAAAAGCAATGTCACACGGTTTTACAAAAGACTCGCAAGAAAAAAAGGCACGGGCAAGGCCACAGTAGCCACTGCATCAAAGATGTTACGTGTCATATACTGGATGTTAAAGATAAGTTTGAAAGCTATTACAGTTAGATTCGCAACCGCGTCTTATGCATTGGAGATTAAACTCCGATTAATAACTGCGGCATGATCTAACGATTGGATGAAGAAAGGTTGTGAGGGTAAACCTCGTATGGATAATTCTTTAGAAACGGAAAGTACACACCTAGCGAAAGCTATGCGGGATTAACGAAAAATGCTAGAATTGTTTATAAAGATAGCACATGGATATGCATAAAGGTCTAATGAGGTCAAAAGTCTATCAAATATACCATAATCTACAATTTTGGAAATATTTGTATGCCTATCTACATCAATCTATCTAAAACTATTTTGGCGTTTTTATCCCCATATTTACGATTAATTTCGCCAGTTTCTAGATTAGTCATAAATGTAAACTGTGTTAATGCCACACACAAGCTTTCAATACTAAATTCTTGAAATTCATCATTATTCCTCTCAAACTCTGGGAATACCACTATTTCTGCATATTTTACTCCCTGTATCTCTTTAATTTTAATAGTATAATAGGACTTGATATGACCATTCACTCGTTCCATACCTGCATTTGATATTCCGCAACTTCTTTTTAATACATTCTTTATAACATCATTTAATCCATCTCCAACACTATCAGTACCACGGTACCATGCTAAATGATTAGCTAATTTATCTTTGAGTTCATCATCAGATAATATTTTGTAAACCTCACTAGTGATAGGAAAACTAATACGTTCATTTTTTATTTGCCTGACATGTTCAGCTTTCTTTGATATTTCTGCCTGATATGATTTTTCCCTAGATAGTTTTTGTTCATCGGTCAAACCAAGTTGAAATTTAATTTCGTTAAACATATAAAAAAGTGAGATCGTCATTAATATAACCAAAATTATCATAATTGCAATAAATTTCATATCTGAAAAATTGTTGTTAACTTTTTTGAGAGGTGATCCGTATTGTTTAATATCTGACCTCATATCTTTTTTGTCTGCATTATTTTTTTTATAACCCACAAATATTATCAATAATGACATAATCCAAATTAAAAATAGAAGTTCCCCTAAATATGAGATTCCTGAAACATATCCATCTACAACTATTGAAGTAATAAATCCAGAAAATACAAGAATAATTCCAATTTTAATTTTATATACATTGTTCATTTTGAACTTGATGTTTTTTTATTAATAAAGTATATTATTCTTTGGTATAGTTGACTTTGTTTCATAACCCCGCCTAGAATACTTAGACTACCGAAAGACAAAAAGATCAGTAATAACTCATCACAGTTATTGGCATACATCAAAGACAGAAAATACATTAATCAAGGCAAACAGCTAGTTCTAGATTCAAACCACGATGAATTGTATGCAGAGATTAAAAACATGAATAAAAACAAAAATGGCAAACCTTTCACATGCCCACAATCTTTGATACTTCAGATGGTATTCCTAAGATCATTATTTGGTCTTGGATACAGACAAATGGATGGCCTGCTAGCAAAATCAATACAGGAAGAATTTTCTATAGGTTTTGTTCAACTATGGAGAAGAATATCTGTCATTAATGTAGGATATAATGAAGACGATGGTGTATTTACATTTTCAAACTCATTAACAGGTAATGTAGAAAAAATAAACGTAGCATTTGATGGCAGTGGGTTCAAAGGTGGTAAAGGTGGAGACTGGAGACGCGTAAAATGGAATATCCGTCTTGGATTTATCAGAATAACTCTGGCAGTAAACGCAGATGATAAAAAAATCATAGCAATGACCATCACTGATGAACACACTGGAGAGCTCTCACAATTTCCAAAACTATTGCAAGTCTTTTATAAAATATTATTTTTTGGTGCATGCAACACATGAGAGCGGATTGATTCTACTAAAACCCATCGTAACATCCTACTATGTTATGTGGCCATGATGTACCACGTCTGCAGACTGATGGAACAAGTCCTGCGTATGATTTGAGTTTTTCAGGATCTGAAAATCTTTCAATACTATCAATCTCTGATGCAATCGTCAAAGCTGTAAAATCGACAATTCCAGGAATCGTCTTGAGTATCTCAGCATATCTGCTTGTACGTGCACTTGTAGATCAGCATGTTGGCATCTGTTATTTTCTGATCGTAAAGGTGTATGGATGCAAGAAAGCCGTTTACCCTATAGTCCTTTATGGTCTTGAGGCTTGCTACATATTTGTAGGAAAATGTACGTCCAGGAATCTTGATTCCTTTTTGGAGCAATATTCCATGTATCATGGACGTTCTTGCTTGAACCAGCTTGTGCCTGTATCAGATCAGCTGCCTTTGCGCAACGATCTTTTTGTTTGGCACGTAACATTTGTTGATATGTCCTCCACGCAACAAGTTTGCTAGGATTTGTGCATCAACCTTGTCTGTCTTTTTAGTGGATGCAGCAATAGCTTTTGTCTGGTATGGATTTGAAAGAATGACGTCCAGATCCAATCTGTCGGTCATGTATCGAAATAACCCATACCAAACAGATGATGATTCCATCACGATCTTTGCATTCTTTTGTACGCTTGTTTGGAAAAATTTCTTAATGTCTGCGTGTTGGTTTACAATTCGCACATTTAAGATTACTTTGCCTTTGTTATCAACCATTGCTATATGAAGAAATACCTTGTGCACGTCAACTCCAACGAACATGGACTTGCTCCTAACAGCCCTAGTGTTTTTGTTTGCATTTTGGGTCTTTCTTTTAGACTTGGATTTGTCATTTAGACAACCATCTGAATTCTTTGATCTCTTGGGCACATATGGTTAGGACAAATGTGTTCTATCTTTTCATTATTCATGAACGATTTTTTGTATTATGCACCTGATCCAAAAATGTGATGATGAAAAATATTGGATCAGATGGTCAGATTACCTCGGCTCTGTCCATGAATAGCACCAAAAATTCGCCTACTTAGTTGCACAACTTTTGATCGCCTTAACTCATACCAGCAAAAATGTGTCACCAAAGTACAATAATACAATGAAAATAAACAATACGGTACAAAATAAGAATAATAGTTAGATAGATACGCGTTTTCTCATCAAGGTGTACTCAAACCCGCATCACAAAACATGTTGTAAACCCATACCTTTAATCGAAGCTCTTGCACAATGTGATCCCATTTTCTTGACATGACAGAATCCCCAAATACTCTCTTAAATGCAGAAAACACTACCTCAATTATCCAACGTTGACCATATTTAACACGTTTTTTCCACTCTGCTTGGTTTTTTAACATTGCATCATTTGGAGTAAATGCAAGATGCTTTATCTCCTCCAAGCTGCTCACGGACCGCATCGTTACGTGCATAACGACCAGCATGAAGTGCAGAATTTGATCGAACCTTTATCGCAGGTTTAATGCCAAGCTTTTGGCAGCGGTTAAAATTGGCGTTTGTATCATACGCACCATCTCCATACAATACGATATTGCATTTGTTCGCAGCTATCTTGGATGCTGCCTTTAACAAGATAGAGAATTGCGAGCTGTCTGTTTTCTCCTCTGTGGTAACTGTAAAAGAGACAATTTTACGAGTTTTAACATTTATGAGAAAATGTATCTTGATAAATCCACGCCGTATCTTCCATTTGTCACGTATCCATTCACCACGCTCATTTAGTTTTATGCCACTACCATCTATTGCAAGATAGATATCTTTTAACTGATCAGATGGACTTTCAGGTGTATTTATTTTTAGTGCATTTATTCTGCGACATATTGTGGTATGATCTGGAGCATTTGAACCTAGAGCAGTCTGTACAATTCCTTGACACGCTCTATATGAGATACCCGTGTATGTTTTGATTATTGCAAGACTCTCAAATAGTTTATCAGAATACTCAAATCGCCTTCCATTCTTTCCTTTATTTACTTGTTTTTTCCAAGATTTGGATTTTTGAATGGTTAGATGCGTGCCCCATTTGACGTATTTGCTATCAGCCATGTATGCAGAACCTCCTGATTACACACATGTCAGATAAAATCCGTACAGTAAACAATACCATCGTATTCAACGTGGATCATTCCTGATGTGGGTTATTTTCATCAATAACCCATAATCATGGTGTGATCTATTTGTTTAGGTTTGAATTCTGTCTATATGGTATTTAGGCAGGTTATGCAACTAAGTAAAATTCGCCATAACACTTTTAGATCATGGCTTCATACGACCGAAAAAGCTTTTGATCAGTAGATCAAATCAATTTTAATGAAATTATCAAAGCACAGACGAAAAGGAGAATTCGATAGATCACGAGAGATGTTGATCAGAGTATCTATGAAAGCAAGAAAACAAGGGATAAAGCCATGGACCCAAAGTCCGTTAGGACAACATGGCTTTGACCCCATCGGAACGGCAACCTGTCTTGTCTTTAAGACAATGAATCAGATGTCATTCGATAAGCTTGTAGATTATCTAAAAGACTCACCACAATTACTAGAATCCCTCTACTTAAAAAAAGTACCTTCAAGATCTGCATTACATGCATCTTTTTGTAAAATTCGAGAAGAATTTATCACATGGATGATAAATTCCATCAGTAGACCTGGTATGAAAGGTGCTTTGTATGGTGATTCTACTGGAGTTGCAATAAACGGTCAACGTACATGGTTGGATGCAAAAAATGGTCTTAGTTCTAGGCGTGATTATCGTAAACTACACATTGTGAGAGCAAAAAATGGGATAATTGTATCACATATGGTTACTGATGGAAGACGTCATGATGTACCTGTATTTGAACAAATGTGTAAAAAGATACCACAAGGTTCAGGATATGTAATACTTGATGCAGCATATCTTTCACATACTATATGCACACTCATTGAAGATGGTGGATATATTCCTGTAATAATGCCAAAAAAAGGTGTTCGTGTAAAAGGATTTGATGCAATGGGCAGGATGCTCCGATGGCATCGTGATGATTTACAAGGATTCTTGAAAATATATCGCAAACGTAGTAATGTAGAATCTACGTTTTCATCTATGAAAAGAAGACTATCTGGTACCTTGAGTGCACGCAAGCTTGATACACAGAGAATTGAATTGGGCTTTTTCGTCTTGTGTCATAATCTTCACGTATTGGCAACGAACTAACTCTGATGTAACAGATGTTGGATTCATCTCTAGCCTTGGTTATTCTCAAAAATCTAGATTTGTGCATTTTGATGGTTTGAGTGATTTTGATATCGCTAATTTGGATGTGATTGTAGGTAAATGTGTTGGAATTATTGGTGAATTCTCCTATTCATGGACAGAGCCGATTACCTCAAAACTCTAAATAGTTATGACATTTGTTATTGTTAACTTGGAGTAAATCCATGATATCCGCCTGCTGCTTGTTGTGCGGCATCTTTGAACGTTGGTTCAAAAAGTGATACTAGATAACCATCTGGATCTTGTATTATTGCGTTTTTTCCTGCATCACGTTCTATTACATCTCGAAGTATGGGTATGTTTTTTGATCGTATTTCTTCAACAGCAGATGTCACATCTCCAACAGTAAATCCAATGGTAATACCATTATCGATAGAACTTCCAACATGTTCTGCTGTAAGTGATGCAGGATGTAAACTAATGAGTGCACCTGTCGTTCCTAAATCTACCCAAGTCCTACGTTGATTTTTTATTGGTAAACCTATTACATCATGATAAAATTCTACGGCTTTGTCTAAATCTTTAACAGCTAGTATTACATTACCAAGACGTGTTATATGCATGATTATAACATCACACGCGTAAAATTAAGTGTAACTAATAATTTCAATTAGAATTAACCTCGATCATTGTTTCTGTACGTTCGACGCCAACCATCTTTTGTATCTCTGTGGCAATTTCTTTTATTTTGATCAGATCTTCAACATCTACTCTAACTACTGCATCAAATTGACCACTAACTGGAAATGACTCAAATATTTGATCAATTTTGCCTAGTTTGGCAGCAATTAATTTTTTTGATGATTTTACTAAAATTATTGCCTTTACCATCCTAAATCAACCTCTATTTCTACAAGAGTTTCTGTAGATGAAATATCTTTGATTTGTTTATAGTTGATAACTGTGGAATTTATTTCATCTAGAGTTCCTTTGAGAAATACACAAATATCTGCCCTACCTGTTACAATAGCAATATCTTTCTTTATCTTTCGTTTCTTTTTTATCAATTCGATAGTTGAATCAATTTTACCTGGTTTTGTTGTAATAAGACATATTGCCCTCACGATAATCTATAACACGACGATAAATAAAAACTCTTGCTCATTTTGGCTCAACTTATCGGTACATGAATAGTGATCTTGTATCAAACCATCTACCATGTAATATGACAATCAAAACAATCCCATAACAAAGGATCATCCTTACGATTTCTTATATTCGTGCTAGAACAATATGGACATTTTTTCATATTTAATCACTGTATGAGGTAAGATATTAAACAATACGAAACACCTCTCCAAAGACGTTCTTACCGTGGGATTTTCGTAATATGCAAGCCGATTCTAGAAAAGTGTATTTTTTTATCCAGTACATCAATCTGATGTATCATTTTTGATATTGTTTCATGTCTTTTCTGTATAAACTCTCATGCATTCTTTCAATTCATTGTATGTCGGACGTCTACTCATGAAATGGATTGTTTATTGATAATCCTTGATCTACATGATTGTGTTATTGACTAATTTGTTAGTCATGAAGTGACCTTATACTAAAAGAGCATATACATATCCTTTTAAATCATATTTTTATCTACCATACATAATGGCAGAAGTGAGTATTGCAGTTGCAGTTGTAGCGGGTCTTGCCTCGTTTGTTGCACCATGTATTTTACCTGTAATCCCTGCATTTCTTGCATATATATCGGGCACAACTATCTCTAGCTTGTCTGAAAAAACTACTGTTCAGATAAATCGTTCATCAGTTATACTCAATACTGTGTTTTTTGTCATTGGATTTTCTGTTGTATTTTCTATTCTTGGTGTTGTAATAAATACAGTTCTTTCAGACATTGCTGGAGACCTGATAGGAACCCTCAATCAGATTGGAGGAATAATAATAATATCTTTTGGTGTATATATGATCTTGTCAATTAAAATTGCAAAGTTAAACATGGAAAAAAAATTCATACCAAAGATGTCAAAAGCTAGCTATCCCACATCATTTCTTTTTGGACTAGCATTTGCAGCCGGATGGACGCCATGTGTTGGACCTGTTCTTGGCACAATCCTTACACTTGCAGCCACTACACCATCTACTGCATTTCATCTACTTTTGGCATATTCTGCGGGACTTGGAATTCCTTTCATATTGATGGGAATATTCATTTCTCGTGCTACTGGCATAGTACACAAGCTCTCAAAGCACCTAAAATATTATAATATACTGCTTGGAGGATTTATCATTGTGTTGGGAATATTGGTATTTACAAACCAGCTAGCATCCATAGCGAGCTTTGGGTTTTTGAATGATTTGGTGTTGTTGGGATGAATATATCTGGTGCAAAAACTGCAATAATACTTGGATTAGCTATAGTAATTGGTGTAGCGGCTATCAGTATAGGACTTGGGACACTTGATATGCAAGTGTCAGATACAAGTACATCTGATACTCCTCGTATAGATTCAACAGAATCAGAAAATAACATACAACCACAACAAGCAAGTATTGATAAATCTAGATTTAAAATTACGCCTAAACTCGTGGGAATTGCAGACTATATCAACACATCTCCAGAAGATCTACAAAATGCAATGAAAGACAAAGTCATCTTGTATGATATTTGGACATATTCATGTGTAAATTGTATACGTACATTGCCCTACATTACAGCATGGGATGAAAAATATTCTGATCAAGGTCTATTGATAATCGGCATACACTCACCAGAGTTTGAATTTGAGAAAGAAACCGAAAATGTAAAACGTGCAGTGGCAAAATATGACATTAATTACCCTGTTGTACTTGATAATGACATGGAGACATGGTCTGCATTTGAGAATAGATATTGGCCAAGAAAATACATTGCAGATCATGAAGGTTACATACGATATGATCATATCGGCGAAGGAGGATACAAAGAGAGTGAACGCAAAATACAAGAACTGTTGTTAGAACGATCTATTGCATTTGGAATGGAATTTGAACAAATGAATAGCACCGTGGACATTGATGAATTTGTGCATACTAATGGACCTACGCCTGAGATTTACTTTGGATACAAACTTGCACTACCAAATAGAAACTATCTAGCAAATTCCAATGGATTTAGTCCAAATAACATAGTATCCTATGTTCTACCCACCACACTTACTCCAAACTCATTTCATATGGGTGGTGATTGGCATAATGGTAAAGATGGAATGTCATTAATATCTGAGAGTGGAGATATAGTTTTGCCATTTTATGCCAAAGAAGTAAACATAGTTGCTTCTGGTAACGCAAGTCTATCTATTACGTTGGACGGTAATGTAATACCTGAAATACATGCTGGTATGGATGTCATGGATGGCCTAGTTGATGTAAGTGATGCAAGATTGTACAATATTATAAGCTCTCCAAATGCAGATGAACATATACTGAAAATCAGCACTTCTAGTCCAGGTTTTGAAATATTCACATTTACATTTGGTTAATCAGATATTTTTACAAAATAAATCTAGACTAAATTTATCTAATCATATACTATTGCAAAACATTCAATAGAAAATTACTATTTTTTGATGATTCATGGCATCTTTTGTGCTAGATCTTTTTGAGATCTAATGAATAACCTTGCATTCCTCACGAATATAAAATGTAGACTATTTTTTCACGAATATATTGACGTGTTGCTTAAATTCAAATTTTGCCATACAAATAGAGTATGCCTAGGTGGAAATTACCTCAAAGTCCCAGCATTGCCCAGAGGGTGGCAGGAATTGTAAAACCTCAGACGTCTCTAAAGAATCGCCTAAATATGGCACACTCTAAACTAGGGGGTCAGATATCTAGACTTGAAAAGGTTCATTGTGAGTTTAAGAAAAAGGAGACAGCATTATTTGATAAAATAGTTGATGCTCAGAAAAGAAACGATCGTGCATATGCTCAAGCTTATGCTATAGAATTACACCATTTGAGAAAAACCAGTGGCATGGTTGGAGATGCAAAGCTTGCAATGGAGCAGATACAAATGCGTCTTGACACTATGTCTGATTTGGGAGATATTGTTGTTACACTTAGCCCATGCATGGCAATGATCAAAAATATAAATTCATCTGTGGGTTCTATCATGCCACATATGGGTAATTCTATGCAAGATTTAGCTGGAACATTAAATGATATACTTGGTGATGCATCAATGCCTAGTACAAATATGATGCAAGATCAATCTATTGGAACTGAAGCTGCTGCGATATTAAACGAAGCACAAGCAACACTTGAAGGACAGGCAAAGTACAGCCTTCCAAATCCGCCAGAACATGCAGAATTAAAAAGTGATATTTTACAAAAAAGAGAGGCATACATTTAATTTTTAGGCAGACAATTTGCATACATTGAGGATTCTGCATGCAAGTCCAGGGTTTGGTGGTGCATTAAGTGAAGAACAGACAATTGATTTTCTGACCAAATCCTGCCGTACACTTGTACTAGGAACAGTTGATGTATTGGGACATGTAAACATGCATCCAGTATGGTATGTTTACGATAATTATCGCATGTATGTGGAAACAGGCAAGGAATCGTTAAAGGTAAGAAACATGCGTTCAAACTCTAGCGCATATTATTGCATAGATGATGATGATCCAACAAAACCCTATGTAGGTGTTAGAGGTAAAGCCACTACACATATCATAGAGGATATTGACATCATACGTCCAATGACAATACGAATAGTAACAAAGTATACAGGTGGAACTGATAACAAAATTGCAAAATTTATTCTAGATGGAGTCAATGACGGTGGCTCTGTACTAGTGGAGATATCGCCATCATATTATTCGACATGGGATCATTCTACAGTTTAGATACTAGTCAGACGATGTAGTTTTTAGCATATTTTTTATCCTCATTATGGTCGGATAACTATATCCACGCCTTCGATAGTTTGCAATCATTAACTTCCAATTGCGCAGTCTCCATGCGGCTTGCTCTTTTGTCACAGAATGAACTTCTTTTTTGACAATGCTCTTTCTACCAGGTCGAAGCGTTCCTGAATCCTTTGCATCCCAACGATTTTTAGCAAATTTCAATCCTGCTAGAATTTCCACTAGTGGCATTGACTCAAAGCATTCTTTTAAACTTGCAACTTCTTTTGTTGTTGGTTTTTCTTTAACTCGTATAGTTATCTCAGACCATTCCATATATGATATGATCATAATCCATATCTTAAAAATGATCTGTAAATGATTTGAGATCTAACAGTCAAATATTGCCACAAGTGAGTTTTTACATATAGTGTTGTATATGCCAAATCCAAATATTATTGTGGCAAATACAACTAGTGGTATTATAACCAACACTTTTGTGTATATACCCATGCCGTGTAAAACAAGTGGGATCCTTATAACACATTCAATCTATACGTATATTCATTGTACCTGCGCAAGATGGATTTTGTAGTGCAAAAAGCATACTGCGTGGAAGCGAATCTGAGGCAACGTCACTTTTTATTGCAAGCGTTCTAGGACAAATAAAACTACTTTTTCTTATTACGATGTCAGTTGCATGTTCTAAAATAAGATCAGAACTCCCCTGAGCATTAACCGTGAAATCCTCTCCACCAGCACTTAATATAATACGCACGATGGAATCTGATCTACGCAGAGCTGTCTTTAGTTCATTTGGAAGTCCATGGCAACCACATTCTGCCCTTACACCTAGTATACAATCTCCAGAGATCGTAAGATCCCTCTCACATGTGATCTCTATTGTGTTGCTGTGCAGTGATCGAATATTTTCATGCCCAAAAAAATTTATGGTAAATTCCAATATATGCAATTCAGCTAGGCTTAAATTATACGTTTCATTGGTAAATGCGATTTGCTTCCAGCACAACAAGGTTACGATAGAGCTATTACGGTATTTTCACCTGATGGTCGACTTTATCAGGTGGAATATGCTATAGAGACTGTACGGCGTGGAACAATAGCCGTGGGCATAAAATCAAAAAATGGTGTAATAATTGCAGTCGAGGAAAAATCACGCAAATTGCAGATATCTGAAAATGCCCAGAAAATATTCCAAGTGGATGATCATATAGGAGTGGCAGCTGCAGGTTATATTCCAGATGCGCGAAGTCAAGTGGATAATGCTAGATTCTTCTCTCAAAGTAACAGACTAATCTACGATGAATCAGTACAAGTTGAGACAGTTGCACGACATCTAGCAGATCAATGTCAACAGTTTACTCAATATGCTGGCGTGCGTCCCTTTGGTGTTTCATTAATTATCGGTGGAATTGATGGCAATGGTGATGCAAAATTATATCTAACTGATCCAAGTGGCACGTATATAGAATATGATGCAATCGCAATTGGTTCTGATTCAGGTCAAGTTACAAAATTCTTAGAGGACAAATATAATTCAGAGATTACATCAAATGATGCATGTGTTATGGCAGTTGCTGCAATCTACATATCTAGCGAAGACAAACAAGAATCCAAGCACATTCGTATGGCTCAAATTAATGTGGAGAGTGGTAAATTTGAAATTATACCAGAATCCAAAGTGGCAGAATTTGCAAAAACAGCTCGTGAAAAATTTAAACCAGAAAGCTAAGCACAATGACTACAATAGCAATACCGGATTCATGTCTTGTTGATGAGCGTACGCAAATAGACAAGTCTAGAAAGATATCACAATTTGCAAGAGCGTGTGCGATATTTGGTGTAGATACAATCTATGTATACAAAGATGGTGGCTCTAACAGCGATCTAGATCTCTTGGTGGTTATTTTACGTTATATGGAGACTCCGCCTTTTTTACGAAAAAGACTTTTTCCTAAAATCTCCGAACTAAAATATGCTGGAATCCTTGCCCCACTCAATATATCTAGTCATTCTAGTCCACCAAACCCCAAAAAAATATCCTCCGGTGATATTCGTTCTGGCCTTGTAGTATCACAAAAAGGAAAAAAATACATTGATATCGGAACTCCAGAACCATTCCCATACCGAGGCAGAACTGAATCTGGAAAACGTATTGCCATAAAATTCAAAATGGGATATCCTGAATTGAACTATGTGGAAGTGGAGGAGAGTGATTACTTTGGATATAAAACACGGGAGCGTAACTCACTTGCAAATATAATAAAATCGTGGACGGGTCAAATCATACTTACATCTAGACTTGGACGAGCTATTACGACTAGTGATATCCATTCATATGCAAACTCTAAAGATGAGATACTACTCGCATTTGGAAGTACAGAGAGAGGTGTGGGTGAAATTCTTGGCAGTCATGCAAAGAGAATGCAAAATACAAAGACGCTCAACTTTTTTCCGAAACAAAATACAAAGACCGTACGCCTTGAAGAGGCTGTATTTGGATGTCTCTCTATATTACATTCTGGTGCATAATCTTGACTACCAACAATAGATCATTTTTACTGCTTGCTATCGGACTTGGAGCATTTGGAATCTGTATGGGATCTATTACCATATATTGGCTAGTAGATAATATCTTCCCTTGATCTAATCGTACATGGAAAAATACTTTGTTATACCGCATAACTCAATTTTGTGTATAACTCTATCTTTGGCATAATTGTGAACAATTTCTTTGATAAATGCATCAATGTTGGATATAGTGGGCTTGATCGACCCTCTCTCAAGGGTTATAACGGGGTTAACAACGTTGAGAAAATAGTAAGAGATATGGGTCATCGTAGACATAGTCAACCACGCAGAGGCAGTCTTGCATATCTGCCTAGAGGACGTGCAAAGAGCATGGAAGCACGCATTAGAGCATGGCCAAATATAACATCAAAAGAACCACGTATGATGGCTCACGTTGGATTCAAAGCAGGATGCATACAAGTAGTCAGTATAGACGATCGGAAAAAAACCCCAAACCACGGAAAACAACTTGTCAGTCTTGGAACAGTTTTAGCAACTCCACCAATTACCGTGGTCGGATTGAGGGGGTATTCAAAGAATACTATGGGTTGCATGCAAGATTTGATGTGTATGCAAAAGACATACCAAAAAATATTGCAAAACATATTTCACTGAAAAACAATGACGATGCTACTGAATCTGCAAAAAAGATACTCGGTGCAATACATAGCATATTTGCAATTATTGCAATCTCTCCACGTGATGCAGGACTCGAACAAAAAACCCCGTATATATTCGAGACACCTATCATCGGAGGCGATATTAAAAATCAATTTGATTATGTTTACAAAATGCTTGGGAATCAGATTCGTATAGGAGATGTATTTGAGATCGGCCAAACAGTTGATGCAGCGGCCATAACAAAAGGTAAAGGTTGGCAAAGCGTCATAACTCGATACGGTACAAAAAGAAAACAACATAAATCTAGAAAAACTGTTAGAGAGATTGGTAGCTTGGGACCAATATCACCACAATATGTCATGTATACAGTTCCAAGGGCAGGTCAAATGGGATTCCATCAGAGAATAGAATACAACAAACGTATACTTGCAATTGATAACTCAAATGGCGAGAGTTCAAAGATAAATCCCATGGGTGGATACAAACACTTTGGATTGGTAAAGGGTGACTATATTATATTAAAGGGATCTGTACCAGGTACATACAGACGTATGATAAAACTACGCTCCCAGATACGAAGTGCTCCATCTGTGGTGCAAAAACCGAATATACTGGAGATTGTGGTATGACCGAGGTCTATTCCATCAACGGTGAAAAAAATAGTAATGTGGATCTTCCACCTGTGTTCAATACACCATTCAGATATGATCTTATACATAAAATATACACGATACAAAACACACACACGTTTCAACCAAAAGGAACACATCCGACAGCAGGCATGGATGTATCTGCAGATTCACTAGACCCACCTACTGGTCACGGTCAGTCTAGAGTTGCTAGAATTAATGCTGGAGGAGCTGGAGGTCGTGGCGGACAAGGGGGCGAAGTTGCCTCAACAAGAGGTGGGAGACAGGCACACCCACCAAACGTGGAAAAAGTCATACATAAAAAATCAAACAAAAAGGAACGGGCACTAGCTCTACGTTCTGCAATTGCTGCAACTGCATCAAAAGAGAGAATAATACACCGTAACCATTTTGTTGGAGATATCTCTCAATTCCCAATCATCGTACAAGATGAAATAGAGTCCATATCAAAAACAAGTGATCTTGTTGCACTGTTAAAATCATTTGGAATCTCAAAAGACATAGATCGTCTCCAGCACCGTAAAACTAGAACCGGTAAAGCTGCACTTCGTGGTAGGACAAAAAAAACTGGTGCTAGTATATTATTTGTTGCAAAAAATTCAAAAAACCTTTCTCATGCATCTAGTAGCATACGAGGCATAGAAGCAAGAGATGTTGCAAATCTTAGTGTACTAGATCTTGCTCCTGGAGGCGAGCCGGCAAGATTTACCATATATTCAGAGTCTGCAATTGCCGATCTTGGCAAAATACATTCTACACATATTGAGGTCATGGCGAGAATAAAATGAATATAGAAGAAGCCACCGAGATCGTACAAATGCCATACAATACTGAAAAAACATTCGCAATGGTGGAAAGTGAGGGCAAGATCTGCTTTTTGGTTAATAGATCTGCCTCAAAGCCAGTAATAATAGATGCAATTGAGGTTTTATACGGAACACGACCTGTCAACGTCAATACTGCTCGAACTATATACGGTAAAAAGGCATTTGTAAAATTTGCTAGCACTGAAAAGGCAAGAGATTTGGCCACAAAAATAGGAATGCTATAATATGTCCTCCAAATACGTTAATACAATAGGTGATCTAGTATAATGGTTAAAATATTTAATTATAGGGGAAAAGAATTGGAACAACTTCAATCAATGCCAAATGAAGATGTATTTGAACTCTTAAATTCTAGACAACGACGTTCACTAAAACGTGGTATTACCGATGGAAAACGCAAGCTCATAAAAGACATTAAAGCATTAAAATCTGGCGAGACTAAAAATCAGATAAAGACCCACTTGCGTGACCTTATTATTTTACCACACATGGTCGGTGTTGACGTGAACGTATTTTCAGGTAAAGAATTCAAAACGGTTAGCATTACGCCCCCTATGATTGGTCATTACATAGGCGAGTATGTGATCACAAACAAAAAAGTCTCCCATGGAGCACCTGGCGTAGGTGCATCAAGGTCGAGCCTGTATGTGCCATTAAAGTGATTTTTATGCCAAACTACAACTATGCTTTTCAAAATTATGATCCAACGCGTCATGTACGTGCATCTCTTAGAGAGAAACAAATATCCCATAAACATGCACGCGAAGTTGCAAAGAGCATAAAAGGTCTTAGCGTTGAAAAAGCAAGAGATTATCTAAACGATGTAATTGCAAAAAAACGTGCCATACCATTCCGTAGATACAAGATACAGGTAGGGCACAGATCAGATCCTGGAATGATGGCTGGAAGATATCCAGAAAAATCTGCCACCGAATTTTCAAAACTACTTGACAATCTAGAAGCAAACGCAGAATACAAAGGACTTGACCCAGACAGACTTCGCATAATAAATGTGACAGTGCATAAAGGTATGGTGATAAACAGATTTACGCCAAGAGCCATGGGGAGAACATCTGCAAAAAACAACGTGCTCACACATGTGGAAATGGTGGCAGTGGAGAGATAGAAAATGTCTGCAATGAAAAATGTCATAAAAAATAATTATCAAACAATGTTATTACGTGATTATCTACGTGAAGCCATAAAAAACGCAGGATTCTCACATGCTGACATCTCAAAGACACCCACTGGAACAAAAGTCGCCTTGCATGTTACAAGACCAGGTATCGTTATAGGAAGAAAAGGCACTGGAATACGTGAATTAACTGAAAAGGTAGCAAATGATTTTGAATTCAAAAACCCACAGATTACAGTAGTAGAGATAACAAAACCAGACTTGTCTCCAAGTGTTATGTGTAATCGTATGGCATCCCATTTAGAACGTGGTACAGCTTTTCGTAGAGCTACAATGTGGACAATGCAACAGATAATGGATGGAGGAGCTATGGGAGTACAGATCACAATATCTGGCAAACTCAGAGGTGACAGATCTGCATTTGAAAAACATACTGCAGGCATACTTCCAAGGGCAGGCCATCATGCAAACGTCATAGTTGATGAGGATATTGCCCATGTAAAGACGCCCATGGGTCTTATCGGCATACGTATTCGAATAGCCAAAAAAGAGAAACTAGTTCCAGAATTTGAGATGAAAAAAAAGTCTACAGAAAAAACCAAAGTGAACAAACCGCAAGTAGATCTAAAAGAGATCACTGAACTCTCTCAGATATCCGATAAAAAGGCCCACATGACAGAAGAAGAACAAGTAAAAAAGGACGCAAAGATGATAGAGAGTGAGGACGGATTATAGATATGGCAAAACTACGTACAAAAGCAATAAGAGCCATGAGTGCTGAAGATATAAAAGATAAAGTACAGCATTTAAGAGCGGATATGACAAAGATGCGTATGAGCTCAAAAAACGGTACATTGCGCAAAGAGAGTGGTAAAATGCGCCCACTACGTCACAATATTGCACGTCTACTCACAAGACTTGGAGAGATTGAAAAGAAATGATCACAGCAGAAAACTTGCATATGCATGAACTTGTTGGACTATATGCTAGTGTCTCTAGTTCATGCAATCCTCAAATGATTGGAATCTCTGGCACCGTATTACATGAAAGCAAACACATGCTACATATTCGTACAGGTGCTGACTCTAAAATGTATCCAAAATCAGGTTCCACATGGGAATTTACGGTACACGACTCAAAGTATACCATAAATGGTATGCAGATTATGCACAGATCACACGAGAGGATTACAAAATGACAAGAAATATTGGCATTAAAGTATCAGAGACAAAGAATGCAATCAAAGATGGAGATGAGAAAAACCCTTTCAACGGCACACTTCCTATACGTGGCAAGATATTCGAAGGCAGAGTATCTAGCATAAATGTAAAAAATACAGTAGTAATTGAGAAAGAATCCCCAGTGAGATTTTCAAAGTTTAAAAGATATGCTAGAGGTAAAAGTAGCATTCATGCTCACGTTCCATCCAACATCGAGGTCAACTATGGTGACAAGGTAATGGCAGCAGAATGTAGACCAGTGGCAAAATCTGTCTCATTTGTCATAATAGAGGTGCTCAAATAATGTCACAAGGTAGAAGTCGTGGCAAGGCAAAGGGCGTTGAAGAGTTCCGTCCATATGTGACGCGAGCACTACCTGTAGGTGCTCAAATAACGTGTGCAGACAATAGCGGAGCAAAGATACTAGAGATTATCACAGTTCACAAGATAAAGACACGTGTTTCACGTCTTCCTGCCGCAGCCGTGGGTGATTTTGTAAACGTTGTGGTCAAAAAAGGACCCGCAGAGTTACGTAAACAGGTACATGGTGCAGTAATCGTCAGACAAAAATATGCAATTCGCCGTCTCAATGGCGTGAGAGTATCATTTGAAGATAATGCAGCAGTACTTATGACTACAGAAGGTGAGCTAAAAGGCACTGACATTAAAGGCCCAGTTGCAGCTGAAGCATCAGAGAAATGGCCAAGAGTTGCAAACTTGGCATCAACGGTGGTATGATATGAAGCCAACAAAGATGCGAAATCTACAGATATATCAAGCCACTATTGGATTCCGTAGTCGTCAGCTTGCAAGTCCTCTTTCAAAAGATCTACGTAAAAAATACGGAAAACGCAGTGCACGTGTAATAGAAGGTGATACAGTATTTATCATGCGTGGCGAGTACAAGGAAATATCTGGCAAGGTAACAAAATCAAACGTTGCAGATGGCACCATAGCCGTAGAGGGTGTTAAAAAAGTCAAAGGCAAGGGCGACAAGATAGATGTCATGATCCATGCATCAAATGTTACAATTACTACACTAGATGTATCAGATAAATGGAGAAGGGCTAATCTAGAGGGCAAAAATGTAAAAGATATGCCTATAGAAAAACCAACCGTAAAAGATGTATCAAAAGAAACTACAGCAACAGAACCTGAAACTTTACCAGAACCCGAGCCCATGTCAACAGAGTCTGAACCTTCAACAGAACCTGAACCAATAACAACAGAGTCTGAACCTATGACAAAAGAACCTGAAATTTCAGAGCCCGAGCCCATGTCAACAGAGTCTGAACCCATAACAAAAGAGTCTAAAACCACACAAGATACAAAAACAGAGGAGGATAAACCATAATGGTTAGCATAGCTGGTAGCAAAAAGCTAAAGCGTCAAATGGCTCCACAATTTTGGGGAATAACACGCAAGGACAAGCGATTCGTTGTTACAGTAAAACCTGGTGCACATCAAAAAGAATTTGCAATACCTTTGGCAGTTTTTCTGCGAGATACACTAAAGATTGTAAAAACATTACGTGAAGCAAAAGCTAGTATTTATGGAAACAAACTAAAAGTAGACGGTGTCGTACGAAAGTCATTGCATCATGGCCTCGGCCTCATGGATGTAATTGAATTAAATGGAATAAAAGAAGTGTATCGAATGGTTCCACATGATGGCGCAATATTAAAACCAGTTAAAATAGACTCATCTGAAAAATCGAAAAAAATATGTCGAGTTACTAGCAAGACCACACTAAATGGAGGCAAGATGCAGGTTGGACTTCATGATGGAAGAAGTATTATTACAGACGCCGATGTTTCCGTTGGAGATTCATGCGTATTGGAGATTCCAAAACAAAAGATTCTAGAGATCATAAAGATGGAACCTGGGACTGTTGCAATAGTTACACGTGGCGTAAACGTTGGACAACTAGGAACAATAAAAGCAATAAAAAATGGCACGTTTACACTCCCAAAGATGGTCTCTTTGGAGCTTGACAAAAGACAGATAGAGATACCAACTGGAATAATAATACCTGTAGGTAGTGGCAAACCAATTTTGGGGATAGGTAGATAAAAAATGTCAGAGCAAACAACTGTAAACATCATGAAAAACATATCACTATCAAAGATCGTTTTAAACATGGGAGTTGGCAAGTCGGGTGAAGCAATCGAAACTTCAAAAAAAGCCCTTGATTATATATCTGGTAAAAAATCGTGTGCAAGAAATGCAAAAGAAAGTCAGAGGGATTTTGGTGTACGTAAAGGCGAACCAATCGGTGTTGCAGTTACAATACGTGGTAAAGACGCAATGTCTTTATTAAAACGGCTACTAGATGCAAAAGGAAATACATTACGTGGTAGATCCTTTGATGATTTTGGTAATGTATCCTTTGGGATCAAAGAACACATAGACATACCTGGTGTCAAATATGACCCACATATTGGCATACTAGGTCTTGACGTTGCAGTAGCATTGACTAGACCTGGATACGGTATACGATCTCGTAGTCGACATAAAACAAGTGTGGGTAAAAAACACCGTATTACATCTTTTGAAGCACAAGGCTTCATATCAAAGGAGTTTGGGACGGAGATAGCATAAAATGGCAAAAGATAGAACATATGAGAGTACAGGAAGAAAAAAACACAACTTTGGTCGTGGTTCTAGATGGTGTAAAAGATGTGGCGATTATACTGCTGTAATTCAAAAATATGATCTTATGTTATGTAGACGTTGTTTCAGAGAAGTCGCAAACGACTTGGGATTTGAAAAAAACAGGTGATATGTAGTGCCGGCAACTAATATTCTAGCAAATCTATTTGTGACTTTATACAATACTGGATCCCGTAGAAGGCGTGAATGCACAATATATCCGACATCGGGTCTTGGCGTTGAGGTTTTAAAGACATTAAAAAAGAACGGATACATCGAAGATTACGAACGAATCGAAGATAAAAGAGGTGGCAAGTTTAAGATCTCACTTGGAGCAAAGATTACAAAATGTGGATCCATATCACCACGTTTTAGAGTCTCAAATGACGAATATACTTTTTGGGAGAGGCAGTATCTTCCTGCATACAATCGTGGCATGTTGCTTGTTACAACAAATCAAGGTGTAATGTCACATCATACTGCAGCTGAAAAAGGAATCGGGGGATTTTTGATAGGTTATGTCTTCTAATACACAATATCAAAAAAAATCACAAGATGTTTTGATACCAGATGGTGTTAGTGTGAACATAAAGGGAAGAATGATGCATGTAAAAGGACCGCTTGGTGAAACGTTTAAGAATTTTAAGAAAATACCTGTGGATATTGAAATAGGCGAAAAATCTGTTACAGTGAAATCCCGTGGTACACGTAAGCGCGACTATTCTATAATGAATACTGCTCGTTCACTTGTGCGTGTTCTCTTTGAAGGTATCGTTACTGGTTATACGATAAAAATGAAGATCGTATATGCACACTTTCCAGTCACAGTATCGGTAAAAAATAATACAGTACACATTGAAAACTTTCAGGGTGAACGCTCTGCACGTTTGGCAAGCATTGTTGGCAAAACAAAGATTGTACCAAAAGGTGATAATATTACAATTACTGGCGCAGTTCTCACAGATGTAACACAGACTGCGGCAAATATAGCGCAGAAAACAAAAGTAAAAAATAAAGATCATCGCGTATTTTTGGATGGTATTTATATTGAAGAGAAAAGTTCTGGCATTGAAAAATAAAAGAGTTTGTCGTTCATGGTCATTGATCCAGAATACAAAAAACGTACAAATGATTTAGTGGTGCAATCTTTAGAATTGTACAAAAGCGCAGGTGCATCTCAACGTATATCAGATGTTTGGCATGCACAAAGAGAGGGAGATTTTTTGTGTGGGTTTTTTGTAGGTGAAATGATAGGTTCTGCACTCAGTGCATTTCAAACATTTCATGGACGTGAGCCTACGACTCAAGAACACGGCGAGATCGTTGACATAATTGAAGTGCATGCTACACAAATTAGGGATTTTTTTTCAAAATTCAATCCTAATTGATCATGGGAAAAGAATTAAACGGCCTATATGCATAAACAACCATGGAATCAAAACCTACATTTTTAGAAGCATCTAGGAAACGAATACTAGTATTTGATGGTGCAATGGGGACAGAAATCCAAAAATTAGATCCCACACCAAAAGATTTCCCAAATAATAAAGATGGTTTTAATGATGGATTAGTTTTAACACATCCAGAATGGATTGTAAAAATACATGAAAAATATATCAGAGCTGGCGCCGATTGTATAGAGACAAACACGTTTGGTTCTAACAAAATAAAACTAGATGAATATGGGTTTGGAGACCGTACAGTTGAGATTAACGAAAAAGCAGTCTTATTGGCACTAGATGCGATAAAAAATGTACAAAAACATTGTTACGTTATAGGCTCAATGGGTCCTAGCGGATATCTTCCAAGCTCTGATGATCCCGATTTGGGTCAAATGCCGATAGATAATATACGCAAGTCATATGAAATACAAGCAAAAGGTCTCATATCAGGCGGTGTTGATGCATTATTAATTGAAACAAGTCAAGACATACTAGAAGTAAAACTTGCAGTACAAGGTTCACATATTGCAATGCAAAAAGCAGATAAAAAAATTCCAATAATTTCAAACATCACATTAGATCAGTATGGCAAGATGCTTCTTGGAACAAAGATAGATGCTGCATATACAACAATATCACCTATGGGAATAGATGTATTCGGTCTAAACTGTTCTACTGGTCCTGAAGAGATGGAAGAGAGTATTCGATGGCTTAATAATGCATCAGTACATCCAATAATTATAGTACCAAACGCTGGAATGCCAATAAATGAAGGCGGAATGGCAAAATATGAGATGAGTCCAAAGGATATGTCCACATCTTTGGGCAGATTTATCAAAGAGTATCCATCTATTCGCATGATCGGAGGATGTTGTGGAACCACGCCAGAACATATTGATGCACTTAGAACTATAGTAGATTCACATGAGACAAATGTTGAGAATGATAAAATCGTTTAAGTATTTGCAAAACATATGATGCGGTAATGACATGAATGAACAAAGAATAAGCTCTGCATTGGGTTCTACAAAGTTACGACAAATCCCAGCACCACTGATAATTGGTGAGAGGCTCAACACGCAGGGTTCTAAAATGGCAAAAAGACTTGTCATGCAAAATGACTATGAAGGTTTAATCAATTTGGCTAGAGAGCAAGTTGATGATGGAGCACATTGTCTTGACGTCTGTGTGGCTACTACAGAGATGGATAATGAAAAAGAATTCATGTGCAATCTCATAAAACATCTTTGCCTTGCTGTAGATGCACCACTAGTGATTGACTCTACAGATCCAAACGTCATAAAAGCCACACTAGAACAAATTCCTGCATTACCCCTAATAAATTCTATAAATCTAGAAGGTGATGGTTCACGTTTTGAACAGATTGCCCCCCTAATGGCAAAATATGGATCTCCTGCCATTGCAATGTGTATAGGAGCTAGTGGTATGGCAAAAACCCCAAAAGAGAAACTAGATGTTGCGCAGACGATGATACAAAAAGGTGAAAAATATGGACTAAAAAAACAGCAGTTTGTTTTTGACGTTTTGACATTTACACTAGCAACAGGCGAAGAAGAATTTCGTGATGCAGGTAAAAATACCCTAGAAGGAATACGACTAGTGCATGAAAACATACCAGAATCATACACAGTTCTTGGACTAAGCAATATCAGCTTTGGTCTAGAAAAGCAAGTCAGAATGGTAATAAATTCAGTATTTCTATACCATGCAGTCAAGGTTGGACTTGACTGTGCAATAATAAATGCAAAGGAAATTATTCCATATGGTGAAATTGATAAAAAAAACATACGTCTTGCAGAAGATCTGATATTTAACAGATCAGAAGATGCATTATCTGACCTCATATCCCATTTTGAGGGAGCAAAATCTACAACAAACATCAAAAAACAAGATAGTATCGATGAATCGTGGAGTTATGGACAACGATGTAACCACCGCATAGTGCACAGGTTAAAAGACGAAATTGAAAAAGATGTTATTCGTGCAATATCTGAAAAACTCCATAGTAAAATGATCTCAAAATCTACAGCAAAAGATGTACACAATGCTGCCGTAAAGACACTAAATGAAAACCTACTTCCAGCGATGAAAGAGGTTGGAGACAAGTTTGGATCAGGAGAATTGATACTACCGTTTGTATTAAAATCGGCCGAATGTATGAAAGCTGCAGTATTGGAGCTTGAAAAATATCTAATACAAAAAGAAGGTACAGCAAAAGGAGTTTTTGTACTAGGTACTGTACAAGGAGACGTTCATGACATTGGAAAAAATCTAGTAAAAACAATATTTGAAAACAACGGATACACTGTACACGATCTTGGAAAACAGGTACCACTACAAAAATTTCTTGAAAAAATAAAACAAACAAATGCAGATGCAGTAGGACTTTCTGCACTCCTAGTGGCAACTTCAAAACATATGGGTTTGTTTGTAGATCATGCGAGAAAAACTGGAATGAATCTTCCGATTCTTTGTGGTGGAGCAGCAGTGAATAGCAATTTTATAAACCGAATTGCCAAAAAGGATTCCATATACACTCCAGGAATCTTTTATTGCAATACAATGTTTGATGGATTAAAGATCATGGATAAACTCGTCTCTGACCAACGAGAAGATATGTTGTACCAATGGCGAGAAAAGATTGACAAATGGACTGAAAATGCTCCAAAAAAACATACTACAATGCAACGCAGTAATATAAAACCCGTAAATCCACCGATGATCCCGACTAGTAGAAAAGACATAGTTAATCTAGATGAAAAAGATATCCCTCTTGAACAAGTATGGGATCTACTTGATAAAAATTCCCTTTTTAAATTATCTTGGGGAATGAGGGGCACATCTGTAAAAAAAACAGGCATAGATCCTGAAAAACTCTTGCAAGAATGGAAAAAGAAAGTAAAAAATGATCGTCTTTTTGAACCTCATATCGTATATGGATATTACACATGCAATGGTAATGACACACAATTGCAAGTGTACAGACATGATGGTAAAATGATTACTTTTGACTTTCCTCGCTCTGAACATGAACGTCATTTATGCATAGCAGATTATTTTGGCAATAATGATACAGTCGCATTCCAAGCTGTAACTGTGGGCAAAAAGGCGGCAAATCTCATTGAAGCGTTGAACAAGGATAACCTGTATACTGACGCATATTATCTTCACGGTCTTGCCGTTGAGACTGCTGAAGCTTTAGCAGAGTGGACACATCGTAGAATACGCTCTGAACTTAAAATAGATGATAGAGGTTTGAGATATAGCTGGGGATTTCCAAGCTGTCCGGATATCGGACAACATCATCTAGTATGGGATTTGTTACAACCTGTAAATGATATTATGCATATAACAAATGAAGGGCAGATTGTACCCGAACAATCTACTGCAGCCATTGTTGTACATCATCCAAATGCTGCATATTTTACGATCTAGATAGTTTTTAATATGTTTGATGCTGTTTGGATATCACTCGGTGATGTCAATAATACATCTCCTGCAATTTTATGCACAGATTTGATAAATCCTGCCACATCATCAGAATACGATGACCAGTCAAGATTAAGAAATTTTGCAGATGTTAAATTTTTTTGTGATGGTACAAGTATGCATGGTATAATACGAAATCCCATCGGGGTAAGTTTTTTGCAAATATATCCAACATCATCTATATTTTTAACTATCTGAGTGAAAAATCCAGCAGGTTGAACATTTATTTTTTTTTGAATCTTTACAAAATTAGGCTTGCTTGGAATTGACAGATATGTATTTACCGTACTGTTCAACATTTTTGCTATTGTACTTGGAACTAGTCTTGAATCGTTATCATTGCTAGGATCCCCCTTTACTACAAGAATGCCACTGATTTTTGCAGTTTTGACTCTTGTTGCAAATAAGGATGTCTCTACTGCGGTTTTATCGATGGTGCGCATACTTACGATCGTTTCAAGATTGGGATGTGACTCTTTGATCATTTTGGCCATATCTATTGGATCGAAACGAGGTTTACCCAATACAGAATCAGTTATCAACGTCCCATCACACATATCTAATATCGTTCCAAGTCTATGTGTTAGATGATGCATCCTCTCTGATGATTCAGAATCGGATTCATCTTCTATCACTTTGGGAGGGTTTATCTCAAATAGAATGCTCATGCTTTCAAGAAATATCCCCTATGGTTAAAACCTTGACGAAACGCCAATATCTGTCATGTATGTAAACTAGCATGTTGAATATATCTGAGATTCGTCTTGCATTTGAAAATACAACCTTTGGAGTAAAAAAGAATGATGGTATACCTGCATCTGTTTTGGTTACAATATACGGATCAGATGTGCGTATAGTGATGACAAAAAAATCCACCAAACTCAGAATCCATGCAGGTCAAATATCTTTTCCTGGAGGCAAGCCTGAGAAAAAAGATATTGACCTAATAGATACTGCCATACGTGAGTCACAAGAAGAACTAGGATTACAAGTAAAACGTGAGCATATACTTACACATCTTGATGATGTGAAAACACTTGGTACAGGATACGTGATTACACCATATGTGTGTATTTTAAATGAATGTAGAAAATTAAAAGCAAATGATGAAGTTGATCATATATACACGCCAAAACTCTTAGAGTTGTTAAAGACTAGAACTGAAAAAACTGTTCATAAAATACCAGATTCAGTAGAATTTCTTATAGGTGATGAAATTGTTTGGGGAGCTTCTGCACGAATATTGGAACAAATACGTTTGCTGTTTAAATTAAACTTACATGATTAGACCTTGTGCACAATCAAATTTTAAATTGAAAATGTTAAATTTTTAGGCATAAATTACACCATCAATTTTGAAAATTAATTCAATATGAATAAGGTCTTTTGTATATAACCGTTAAAGATGTATCCGAGTATATCAATAACTGATCCATTTCATGAAGAGTAGACGTCTGACAAACAGTGAATGGGAAGAATGCTTGAGTTTTTACAGAAAAGGCGAATGATACAATAACAAAAAATGGCGCATCAGATGGATATAATGAGTAAGGAGATTACACTTTTTCTAGAATCGACTCACATATTATGAAAACCCCAACTCTCTACACGCTCACTTGAATATCAAAGAAAAACACAAGGCAAGAGAAAACGGCGAGTACTGGTGCAAGTTCGTGATATAGATTCTAGGCATGGGGGCATGATCCTCTTTGAAATGGCTTATCGCACCCGCACCATCTGATTGATTGCGATCAGGTACAGGCTGGAGTTCTGAATTATCGTTTTCCACTTGTTACGTCCTTCCGTCGTGATGCCTGCAGCTTCTGCCGGGGTCTTGCAGATTGCGTCATACCTGCGGACGTGGTTGTAATGGACTTTCATGTCTTCAAAGGCGGCGGTGTCATAACAGCCGAGGCCGCGGAACGTCTTTTCCATGTCCCTGATTGTATCGTTCAAGCGTTCCATCTTGTTGTTTGACGGGTGGTAGTTGCCGCTTGAGCCGCCGTTGGAGCCGACACGCTTGCTTCAAATGCCCGCATCGGACTTGCGGTACGTGCCTTTTCCGAATATCTTGCGAGCCGCCTTCTGGTAGGCGGGGATCTTGTCGCTTATCAGTACGGTGGGATTCTTGCCGCCCGCTATGCGCTTGGTCATGGCAAATATGTTCTCGGCGTCGTACTTGTCTTTGCTGTCTGCAAGCTCGCCTGCCAGCTAGTAGCGGGCGTCGTCGTCCATAGTGGCGAACAGATAGTGCTTCTTGCCCTTTATCTTTACCCACACTTCGTCGCCGCGGAACCACTTGCCCACGTCGGGCGTGAGGCTGTCCGTGAACAGTCTGGCAATCCTAGAGTAGCGTTCAACCCATCTGCGTATGGTCGAATCATCAAGGTCAGGCTGGACAAGAAGGGGGCGTGAACATGTCGGTCACCTTTGCGGTATTCGTGCCCAACAAGAATATACATACCACATAGTACCACAAGTTCAGGATGGTCACCCCCGCAATGCCTTATCAGGGAAGCAAGAGAAAGATCGCACAGACGATCCTGTCACATTTTCCAGGCAACACTGGCAGGGTCGTAGAACCCTTTGCAGGATCGGCCGCGGTCGCAGTACACGCTCTGTTGAACCAGGCCGCCACCAACGCGTGGCTCAACGACGCACACGAGCCGCTTATGAAACTGTGGGACGAGATACTGTACGGCCCTGAAAGGCTTGCGGACAACTATGCGAGGCTGTGAAACGAGCAGCGCGGCAACGAGTACGGGTTCTTCTTTACGGTGCGCGACCGCTTCAACCAGACGCACCGCCCCGACGACTTTCTTTACCTGCTTGCGCGGTGCGTAAAGGCCGCAGTCAGGTTCAACCGCAACGGGGAGTTCAACAACTCCCCAGACCACCGCCGGAAAGGAGCCAGGCCAGAGGAAATGCGCCGCCGCATAATGACGACCCATACCATACTGGCCGGAAGGGTGACGCTTACCTCTGGGGATTACAGGAAGGTCATAGACGGGTGCACGGACAAAGACTTGGTGTATATGGATCCCCCCTATCAAGGCACGTGTGGCCCGCACAACAAGCGGTATCACGGGGAGTTTGAGCACGACTCCTTTTGCGAGAGTCTAGAGTATCTGGAGTCAAGGGGCATACCGTTCATACTGTCGTATGACGGTAGGAACGGTGACAAAAAGTACGGAAAGGCACTGCCACGAAAACTCAGACTGAGGCGCGTCACCATACATGTGGGTCGCTCCACGCAGTCAACCCTGCTGGGCAGAGCAACCAACACTTATGAATCGCTGTACATATCGCCCGACGTGAGCGTATAGTGGATATTGAATCCCGGTATGCCGAGATTCTAAGGAAGATCGGCTAGACCCGCATACTTGTTTGGAAAAATTTTCTAATGTCTGCTTGTCGGTTTTCAACTCGTACGTTTAATGCCTTTTGTTAACCATTACTATCTGGAGAAATTTCTTATGTGCAACTCCAACGAACATGGACTTTCTCCCAACAGCCCGTGTTTTTGTTTACATTTTGTGGTTTTCTTTTGGATTTGTCATTTAGACAATCATCTGAATTCTTTGATCTCTTGGGCACATATGGTTATTATAGATAATAAAACATGAATATTTGTAGGTCAAAATATGATTGAGATGGCATATGCGTTTGTAGAAAGCCATCTATGACAATTGGTTTAAAAGGAGCTTGGAAAATTATGTGTAAATATGGGAGCACGTAAAACATCATCTCGAAAGATACGTATATTGAAAAAAACCAAACAAGCATCTTCAGTTCCCGCGTGGGTAATTGCACGTACGCGCAGATCAGTTAGAACAAATCCAAAACGCAGAGACTGGCGACATGCAGACGCGAGGTTAGGTTAGATTGTCTGCCAAAACCGACAGAATTTATACGATAAATTTGGGCAAAGTTTTACTTGCACCAGATAATCGTAGAGCAACACGCGCCATAAACATGATACGTGAGTTTGCACGTCATCATATGGGAGTATTTGATGTAAAAATAGACACAGATGTTTCACAATACATATGGAAAAAAGGAATACGACATCCTCCAAGAAAAATTCAAGTTCGAATGCACAAAACAGATGATGGACATGTTTTAATTTCAAAATATGATGATGAAATACAACAACAGATAGAGGCACACGAATCAGATGTAGAAAAAGATGTACCTGAAATAACAACAAATGAGACCAAACCTTCAACTAGCGACACTGTAGATTCTGAAAATACTCCTACACCTGCAGATGATACAACAAACGAGACCAAACCTTCAACTAGCGACACTGTAGATTCTGAAAATACTCCTACACCTGCAGATGATACAACAAATGAGACCAAACCTTCAACTAGCGACACTGTAGATTCTGAAAATACTCCTACACCTGCAGATGATACAACAGACACAAAACAAGAATCAATCTCAAAACCCAAGTCAGAATATTAATTCTGAATATGTGTATTGTTTTAGATATAATCTGAAATGTTGTATTGTTTATTCTAACTGTTTTATGTCAAGTTTTACATTTAATCCGCATTCTAGTTCATCCCAATCCAATGTTGAATCTATGGGTATTGTACCAAGTGGATCATATAGATCAAAACGTGTTTTTCCTACAACCGCAGATGTCATTACCATTTTTACCGATCCATCTGTAGAGTCTGTCGCAATGTTTGAACTACCACATGCATCATGCAAAAGTTTTGATGCAGCATCTATTACACCAACTGGGATATTGGAACCAGATATGTATAATATTGAATGACCTGTGCGTCCAGATGTTGAATTATAAAGCATCTTTAATGAATCACGCAATGATTCTTCTACATTCTGACCAGTACGTGTAGAGGAAATTATGCTTGTCTTACCTGGCACATTGTAATCTCCAAGTGAATTTAAAACATACAAAACAGCATCACATGCTATAGTATGACATTCGACAATACTCAAATCAGGATTACTCTCATGTATTGCTTCATTGTCTACAATCGACGTAAATCCAGATTCTGCCATAACTCTTTTGAGAGCTACACCTGATTCAAATATTCTTTCTTTTTCATATGCAAAAGGCATTGTTACAAATGATGCAGTAGGCATATTTTTGCATGCATGTAACACCATAGGTGCAAGAGCAGCACCTTCTTTCTCGCCAAGGGCAGCAAAAATTATGACAGAATCATATTTGCGTATACGTTCTGTAACCATTTTTATGGAATTTAGTGCGCTAGCTCGTAGTAGACGCATGGATGGATTTAGAACTCTATAGTTGGATATATCGATATGATCATAATCTGAACAGAATCTTTTGGTGCCTATTTGAACACAATTCCAACCAGTTGATTTTGAGGCCAAACTAGCCATTTTAGAACCGATGTTGCCTATGCCGATTAACAGTATTTTACCTTCAAGTTTGCACTCCAATATGAGACAAAATAACGCATTGGATAAAAAACCTTCTTACGTAATTTTTCTCGAATATGCGATCTAAAAGATTTAACCCTCTATCTTGCCTAAAAGACTATTTGTAGTAGATCCAGTTATTTTGACCATACATGAAAGGCCAATCTTTGCCCCCTCTGAAACATATATTGGCTTGTATGCATAGTTTCTACCACGTATTCCATTCCCAGTATCTTCTGTAAAGAGAACTTTACCAGACCAGCCTATCCATTTTTTATTAGATTCCAAAGTAATCTTTGATACAATATCAGTAATTTTTTTGCTTCGACGTTTGATAATACTAGCATCAATCTGCTTCATATTGGCTGCATCTGTTCCAGGTCTAGCACTATACTTTGAAATATTTACAATCTCGGGTTTTGTATTCTTTAAAAGTGATACCGTATCCTCAAAATCATCATCACTTTCTGTTGGAAACCCAACAATAATGTCTGTAGATATGGTGAATTTTTCAAAATTCTCCCTTGCCATACAAACTGTGTTTGTAAATGTAGTTGCAGTATGCCCACGTTTCATATCTGCAAGAACTGAATTGCTACCACTCTGTACTGGTATGTGCATAAACTTGTACACTTTTGAACTCTGGTATGAGTGTAAAAGATCTTTGTGAATTTTTGGAATATACATTGGATTCATCATACCAACACGTATCATAAAGTTTCCACGTATTGTGGTGACTGCATTAATCAATTCGGGTAGGTCAGAGCCGATGTCAAAACCATAACAACCATTATCTGTAGAACTAAGCCAAATTTCAGAACACCCTGAAGATATCTCTTCTTTTATTTGTCTTACAATCTCGCCCACTCTATAGCTAGTTATTTTGCCTTTTGCAAATTTTGTTTGGCAAAACGTACATTCACTCATGCACCCACTTGCAATCTCTACTATTCCTACAGCAGGGTTTAATCTTACTTTTGGTAGTCCAACTTTTCTTGTATTATCGCCTAGCTCGATATTTTTTTGTCCACGTAATGCTCCATCTAATAGATGCAGTGTTCCTCCTATTGAAGAGGGACCCATGAGGCTAGCTTTTGGGGCAAGCTTTGAAACCGTGTACGGTTCTGCCTTTGCAAGGCAGCCTGCAACTAGTAGTGGTTTTCCACCAAGTTTTTTTATTCTGTATGCCATCCTGCCAGCAGTTGAATCTTTCACAGAACATGTAACAAGTATGCTTGCATCTGCATCATCTTCGGATTCTGCAAGTACGTGTCCACCATTTGTCACAATGCCCGATATCATCTCGGAATCTGCAAAACTTGCCGAACAGCCATATGCTTCTACCCAAACCTTTGCCATATCTTATCCCAAAAGCGCATCTATCTGCGTCTTTGTCAAAAGTTTCCTAGATAATGCAATACTACGAACAGTTTTACCTGTCTTTAGAGATTCCTTGAATATGTCTGCAGAAGTTTGATAGCCTATACGTGGTGTAAGAAGTGTCACTATAACTGGGCTATTTTCTATATTCTCCTGCAGTCTCTTTGGATTGGCTGTTAGGCCGTCTATGAGATTTGCTGCAAAGATGGGTACAAAATTGCTCAACATATCTGATGATTCAAGGACACATTTTAACATCCCAGGTAACATGACATTTAGTTCAAACTGTCCGCCTTGAGAACCTAATGATACTGCCGTATCATTACCTATGACGTTGTTGCATATCATATTCATACACTCGGCAAGAGATGGATTTACCTTGCCGGGCATTATGGATGATCCTGCATGTACTGCAGGTATGCCAATCTCTGCCAAACCTGCCACCGGTCCTGAAGCCATAAGGCGTATATCGTTTGCAATCTTTGTAATCTCTATTGCCATATTTTTTAGTGCCGATGATACTGCAGTTATTGCAAATCTACTCTGCAGTCCGTGCTGCATATTGGGTTCTGGTTTTAGAGGAATCTTTGAGATTTTTGCTAGTTCTGCAATGACTACATTTCTGTATCCTTTTGGCGTGTTTGCTCCAGAACCTACCGCAGTTCCACCAAGAGCTATCATATGAAGACCTGTAGATACTCTCTTTAACATTTCGTTTGATTTTGAAATTGCTACTGCATATGCTGCAAACTCACTACCAAGTGTCACTGGAAGCGCATCCATCAAATGCGTTCTACCAATCTTTTTGTATGATGAAAATTCTGTGGCTTTTTTAGATAAAGATTTTTTCAATGTTTCAGATGCTAAAATCACATTTTTTATGTTTGATGAGAGACTTACATGCATGGCAGTTGGATATGTATCATTACTAGATTGTGACATATTCACGTGGTCATTTGGATGAATGTATTCATACGCACCTTTTTTTCTTTTGGATATGGTAAGAGCAATATTTGCGACAACTTCGTTTGTGTTCATATTAAACGCAGTACCTGCACCAGAATTTATCATCTCGACTACAAACCATTCCCTAAACTCACCATCAAGTATTCGATCGCATGCACGAACAATCATCTTACTTAATTTGCCATCTAGAGCTTTTGTTTTGGTATTGGCAATGGCAGCAGACCGTTTTATCATAACAAATGCATCTACAAGCTTTGGATGTGGTCCATGACCTGTAACGTGGTATTGTTTTATGGCTCTAGCTGTAAAAGGGCCATAGTAAGCATCGTATGGTACGTTTATCTTTCCAAGAGAATCCTCATCGATACGATACTTCATAGTCATAGTCTGTATGTGGGTGTTAATTTTCTTTTCCCTTTACAATACACTATACAGTAGTATGAGGTCAGCTCATGACTAACAAATTAGTCAATAATGCACGATCATATAGATAAGTATTATCAATAACCCATCCATTCCATGAGTAGACATCAGACAAACAGCGAATTGAAAGAATACCTGAGAGTTTTTACAAAAAAGACAAATGAAACAATAGCAAAATTGACAGATCAGAATGATGTATTGAATAAAAAATTACACTTCTCCAGAATCGACTCGCATATTACGAAAACCCCAACTCTCTACACGCTCACTTATATCTAAAAGAAAAACGTGAAAAACGCAAGGCAAGAGAAAACGGCGAATTACCATCCACCAAAAAAATCAGGCGGCAGTCTAGGCCACAAAGGAACATCACGCAAACACTAGTACCGTAACTCATACTATGAAAAATACCAAATGTAATTGTGGCGGCACCATGAAATATTCACACACAAAAATGCGTGACATTATAACCAGCAGTTGTAGAAGAGACTAGACATGAAATCAGCATGTGTGTATGTACAAACTGCAAACGCGTATGTGAAGCAGAAAATGATCTACCAAAATCAGGATCATATGGCAAGAATATAATTGCCCTTGTTACCGAATACAGGGCAACAAGAATTCCATATAATCAAATACCCAAACTGGTCAAAACAGCGTGTGGTTTGGTTGTTGCAAAATCCACCATAATTGTAAACGCCTCAGATCAAATGGAAAAAGATGCAAAAACAAAAACAAATACAGTTATCCAATCACCGTTTGTCAATATTGATGAGACATCATACACACGAGATGGACAATTAGTTTGGGCATGGTGCATCACATACAAGAAAAATATTGCAATAATCATGAACAAGAGTCGCAGTGCATATGTTATGGACAAATTTGATGGTGTTACAGTAACTGATGGATATTCTGTGTACAAGAGCGAGGAATGCATCAACGATGCCTAGGCTCACGAGCTGCATTCTGCTAAACACATGGCGATAAGACATGGTGGTGCATACAGAAAGCTCTATGAAGAGATGTATATGCTGTTTGAGAATACCAAAAACTATGCCAATTGTAATGCATGCGTTTGAATACGCATTTGATTGCATGTTGGATGGATATCATAGCTTTGAAATGCCAGAAATGAAGAGGTTGATCAAACGGTTGGTAAATGCCACAGAAACTCTATTTATTGAGCATAAAGACATTCCACCTACAAACAATGCTGCCGAGCGTGCATTACGGGATGTTGTGGCTTGCCGTAAGATAAGCGGTCAGATCAGAGGATTGGGATCTATGAAAAGAATGTCCAACTTTTTAACGTGCATTTTAACATGGAAGACACACGGTAAGAGCGTCTTTGAAGAGGTACTCCGTATTGTTTAATAGCTGACCTCATACTACAATTATATGAAAAAATATAGGTCTTGATGGTAAAACTCCTGCTGAAGATTCAAACATTAAAGTTGATTGATTAAACAAATGGCAAATTTTGATACAAAATTCAAGATTGTATACTTTTAATTAAAATTAGGCAACACGTTCAAAATTCTTACATCCGTCTATAAATTCAAGTTCATCTGATTTGACATCATAAAATACAATTATTCGTAACTGTCTAGAGTTTTGAAGTACCATCCACAAGATATTGCATCATATAGTCATGAAAGTTTAGATTTCGTTGCCTACATGTCTCCTTTACACTCATCAATATCTTGTGTGATGTAGCGCCATCATCTGTTCGATGACCGTTTGTAATCTTTCGTATTACCACGTTTGGCTTCTCGGCAGTATTATTATGTGAATCAGTTCCAGTCTTCAAGAACGTGAAAAGCATGTCTTGTTCACGCTTTAGACGTTTGACAAATCTGATACAATTCTTTTCTGTATATTTTTTGGATAAAAGAGACGATAAACGACGCTCGAGTTTTTTTATGACATTTGATTTATCACAAATGTTTACAGCATCATGTGAGTCATTTAGGATCTTTTTCAAACATTTTCCAAAAACGATAAACTCTTTTTTGGGATTTTTATACTGTAGAGTCTCATGAATTTCTCTCATATAATGAACATGGCATCTTTGATGACTGTTTCCAACATAATTCCACGCAGACCATGAATCACTTGTCAGTGTATCCTTCTAACACTCTCATTGGAGCTATTCTACCACGTGATTTGTCAATCTCATATATGGTCGTCCATTTTCCAACAAATGCCCACAACCAATGATTCTTCCCGTTGATGCGCCAGCTAGTCTCATTCCCATGTATATTCAACTCGGTTTTTAGATCCTCTACCATCTAGTCATAATGAACCAAATGCTGTAGCAGTTTTTTTACTGTATGATTTATGATAGATTCATTCATGTGTATGCCGTATATCATTTCTAATAGTTTGGATATTTTTTGATATGATAATCCAAGTGTTTTGAGCACAACTAGAAATGCAGCTAGTCTGATTCCAAATCTTTCATTTGGTAATGCAGTATGGATTTTTGGTGTAATTGTTTTTTGCAACATTTACAATATCTTCTAGATATAGTATTACATGCTCGTGCGGGAATAATATCTTCTACTAGCCCTTGTGTATTTGTGCACAATTTTGGATAGTTTGTTTCCGCAGATATGACATGATTTTTGATCCACCTTGGTTTTGTTATCAATGTGAACTGGTCTTTTTCTGCTGGTTCTTGCATGTTAAGTTTTATAACTGAATCTGGTTTGTTGGGTTTTGCACGAATATTCCTTGCTGCAAGAGCATTTATCGTGATTTTTAATTCTTTATTCTCATTTTTTGTCTGTTGTATTGTTTCCCCTTTTGTTTGTCTTCCTTGCGTAATAATGCAAGTTCTTTCTCTAGATTCTCAGACCTAGGATAATTGTGTTCTATTTTTTCATTATTAATGAACGATTTTTTGTATTATGCACCTGATCCAAAAATGTGATGATGAAAAATATTAGATCAGATGGTCAGATTACTTCAAAACTCTAGATAGTTACATTTTTTTTTGTATGATAAAACAACAAACTTGACAGTGAATATAATATGGAGATAAAATCATCTTGATTTATATACGTAAAACTAGTCGTCAATTTAATGAATAAGAAATACAATATGATACTAACTATTGCTGCAATAACAATTCTAGGCTCTACGCTACTTGGTAGCACATATACTCAAACACAACTAGACACACAATCTCTAGATCTATCAAAGATGGATGTAGATGTTTTACAACAAATTCACGACATGGGAGGATTGCAACTAGTAATGCCAAAGGCATTTTCTGAAACAGATTGTGACGCTTTGGAAAATTCAGGACGCAATGTTGTAAACTTTGATCTTACAGGTGAAAGCGTAAAACTTCCGATCATGGGACATACAGCAGAAGATCCAAAAGAATATTATGGAATGGCATTCAATCAACAAGTTCCAGGTCCAACACTACGAGTTCAACAAGGCGATGTGGTTGTAATGACTCTTACAATACCTGATGATGAATCAACAGGACATGGAAACGATATGCACGCATCACAGACAAGTGCTGTAAACTTTGATTCTGTAAACCCAGGTGAAAGTACACAATTTTGCTATATTGCCCAGTCTGCAGGAGTGTTCAAATATCACTGCTCTGGCGTACATTTGGTTGGCATGGATCAACATGTTCTCTCTGGAATGTATGGAATTGCCATCGTAGATCCAGTAAACGGCTACAAAAAACTAATGGTAGAAAAAACTACACCCGCAGGCGATATCGATAGAATATTTTATGATAGTGACGCTCTAGAGTTTCAACTCCAATATTCACAACATTATTTGACAGAGAATGGTCTGTATGATTCAGTAGCCATGATGAAACATCAAAACACAGGCTCAGTCGTAAACGGATTACAATTTGGTTACGTGCCAAACGAAGGTCATAATGAACTGATCAATGGAGATAAAAATAAAAACATCTTTGTGGCTCAACCATGGAACGCAGCTGATCTTGCACAATATCAATCCCAACCACTCTTTGTAGAAACAGGTAAACCTGTAAGGTTTTTCGTTGAAAATCAAGGTAATGAACCAGTATATTGGCACGTTGTAGGTGAAATCATAGACAGAGTAACACAAGGCAATAGAGTTCAATCAGGTGCCACGGAGACATGGTTACTTGGAGGTTCACAGAACATGATAGCTGATATCGTCTTTGACGAGCCTGGCGTCTATGTTGCTGTAAACCACGATTATGCGGCAATATTTAGCGGTGCTGCTACTGTAATTGTAGCTGGTGATCCGTTTGGATTAAACGAAAAACTAAATGTAGATCCACCTGTAGCATCATATGCATACTTGCTTGGTAATCCAAGCGATTCTATTCCACCAATGGGTGCACAAAGTGTAAAACATCCAATGATAAACCTTCATGGTTTGTATACGGATGAGCGCGCAGCGCAGATCAAAGCCGAATTAGGAATATAATTTCACATTTATTTATTTTTTTGTATTCATGATAAGATTATATGTTGCACAACTTTTTGTTAAATGTGGTAGATCATCACCAGAAAGTGCTCATATGTGATACAACTGATAGCATATTACAAAAGATACTAGAGGATAATGGGTTAACCGTCTCATATCTGCCACAAATTACACCAAAAGAGCTAGCTGAAGAGATTGGAAAATATGAGATAATCATAGTCAGAAGTCGTACAAAACTTACATCGGATCTTGTAAACAAAGCTATTACATGCAAAATCATAGCGCGCGTTGGGGTAGGTCTTGACAACATTGATCTAGACGCAGCCAAAGCACGTAACATTCGAGTCATAAATGCAGTAGAAGGAGCTACAACGGCTGTTGCAGAACTAGTTCTCGCAATGATGTTTTCATTGGCTAGGAAAATTCCAATGGCAGATAAAGGAATGCGTACAGGCAAATGGTTAAAGGGTGAGTTGAAAGGAACTGAATTAAAAGGTAAATACCTTGGTATAGTGGGTATTGGAAACATTGGAAAACGGCTTGCACGGCTTGCACGGGCATTAAATATGAACATTATAGGATATGATCCGATGCCAATAGATGAAAAATTTACAAAAGAGGTCGGATTATTCAAGGCAGATCTTGATACCTTGTTAAAAAGTTCAGATTACATCTCATTACATGTTCCATTATTAAAATCGACAAAACATATGATAAATGCAGAAAAACTTGCCCTAATGAAACCAACTGCGGCCATAATCAACACATCACGTGGTGGTGTACTTGATGAAGATGCACTATACGATGCATTGAGTGCCAGGCGTCTTGGGGGAGCAGCTCTTGACGTTTATGAAATTGAACCTGCCACTGGGAACAAACTAACAAAAATAGATAATATTATTCTCACCCCACACATTGGAGCAATGACTATGGAAGCACAGTCTTTGGCAGCAAACATCATTGGTGAAAAGATCATCCAAATATTGCGAGGCGTTATCTAAATGCAGACTAGTCTGTATTGAAACATACAACAGATCGGCTTTTATGTGGGTTTTATCTAGTCAATTATATGCAAGAATTTTTTGTATATGTGGCCATATTATTTTTGCTGATTCCGCTCTCATCGTATGCAGACTCGGGGATCATTCCGATAGATTTTGCAGGTGTTGAAATTTCATACGATATAGATGGCATCATAGTACTAGATGCATATTTTGATGAAGATTTTGAGTCATTGGTGTTTGTATTGAATGCCGATGAAAAATCTGGCTCTATAATATTGAATCTAGATCAAAGCTTGTTTGGATATCCGATTGGTTTGGACATGTATTATGTTCAAGCAGATGCTGAACCAATCGAGGCTCAACACACAAAAGATGATCAAATCGTACAATTGAGTATTGATGTTAATGCTGGAGTTACTAGCGTTGAGATATTTGGTAAAATATCAGAGATTGATACAACAATTGTAGAGATAATAGAGGAACCTCAAAGAAGTATAGATAAACTACCAATCGTTTGTGAATCTGGAATGATAATGGTAAATGATCAATGTATTGTACAAAAAAATACCGTTCTAGATGAAACAATATGTGGTGAGGGTACTGTATTTAAAGATGAAAGATGCATCATAAAACCCATAGATACACTAGTTCAAGATCAATCATGCACAAAAAATAAAAGCATACCAATCATATCCTGCTTTAAGGATCTAGTATATGGCATAGTTGGAGCAATATCAATCGCACTTGTTGTAGCAATCATATTTTTAGCAATGTCTAAAGCTAGTAGAAAAACTAGACATAATTAAGTACATTATTTGCCAAATGTTAAGAGCACAAATTAGATCAGATCTAAAAGATAGTATATGATGAATTTTATAAGAAAAAATCTAAATGTAGGCCATGTTATCTCAGTCTTATTATTTCAGGTACTAGATAGTTTATGCTAGCAACATATTCTGAATCACTAATATTGCCTTGAATCCACCATGTTGTAGATTTGTGTTTAAACCAATCTGGTATTTGAGCACTCTCAATCTGTATTGGAATAAATTTATCAATAATTTTGGCCTCATACAAGACATATAAAAAACCACCATAGTCTATATCAGATATAACATCCTGTGTCCACAACTGGAATACATCTTTTAACCACATGGGAAGATAAATCTCATCAGAATCTACAACCATGAATGTATCTTTTGTAAACATGTCTCCATATTGAATTTGGATCGTCCAAATACCTGACGGATAAAATGAATCAATTGGGTCTATGGCAGGATATATTGATGTCGTATTTGGTACTGGAAGTGTTATGGACATATTTGGATAGCTCTTATGCACAAGGGTAAATGTTGCATTCTCTTGTATAATCTCGGGAACTCGAAGTGTAAAATTCAGATAATCTCCAACAGTATACTCTTCCATCTCTATATCAACTAGAATCTCAGACTGGGCGTAAATTATCGTCGGTGATAATGCGATAAAGATAAGAAGATACAGACATATCTGCATATACACTGCGATCAATGACTCTCATAATAATCAATATGAGTTTGACTAGGTTGAATCAGAATAAACCAATGCATTGTTTTTAGATAACCGAACACATAACAAGAACTAGATTTAACAGATATAATGCTCAACAGCGTATATCATGATGCAATTCTACATCGAGATAAAACATTATCCATATTGCGTGATTCTTCATATAAAGAGATTATAGAAAAAGCTAAAAATAATTGGATAAAATATTCTCCAACAAATGCAGACTCTGATATTATAGGCATCGATGCAAGTTTTAACAGTATAAAATACCAGGGGCTAGATCTATGGGTTGTAACTGCAGTAGCAGTTCGAACAGATAATTCTATTGTATGTGATTTACATAAAAGTGGATTAGGACTAGTTAAAGACAAATTATCATCAATGGCAAACTCTATGGAATCCAAAGCATGTGAAAATTCTTTGAGTGATACGAATTTGATCCTCATGGATGGTTCAATACACACAAAAATTTTAATGGAAATAAAAGAAAAAAATCATCCCACAATTCCAAAACTATTTTTACAAAACTCTAACATTATATTTGTATCAAAAACATCTGATACACGAAATGAATTTAAAAAATATGATTCTGTGGCAGGAGATATTTTTTATTATGGAAAGGCAAACAAAACAGCAGGATATAGTAAAATATACACAGATGAGAAATATGGAGTTCATCACAAAATCATATCATTTTTTCTCAGACTTTCAGAATCACAGCCACTTTTAAAGATAGAAATGTTTTGTAACAAATGTGATGATACGATGATAAAATATCTAGTTGATCGCATGTACAAAAATAGTGTCATGGGATATCCTTACTCACTCCGACTTGCACACAAAAACTGCAAGATAAGTGTCCTAGATATGCAACGATTTGCTAGATTGCATGGACTCTTGAATGAAACTAATTCACGTGAGGTTTTAAATTGAACATCGGATACGTGGTAGGAGAATCTACACCATCTTCAGTTATGACAATCACATCTAGTACACTAGCGGTAGGAAAATATGTCATAATAGGATCTGGTACAGATAAACTCCTTGGACTAGTAGAGCATTCCAAAGTTTCAAGCTCTGCAATGGATGATGCAAAAGATTACCACTCAGCACAAGAAGCAACAAAAGTAGCTAGTATGGATTTACGTGATAAAGGATATGCTTCAAAAATAATGTTACTTGGAACACTAGATACTCTTCAAAAGGAAAAGCCACGTCTGCCAGATATTCCACCAGAACCTGGTACTGCCATATATGAGGCAAAATCCAAAGATCTTGAAGGAATATTTGGTCCAAATGGAGAAAAGTGGATCAGAGTAGGGTCACTACTTCGTGACGCGCAGACTGTAGTAAAGATTGATGTCAACAAGATCATCTCAAGACATCTTGGAATACTAGCAATGACAGGAATGGGAAAAAGTAATCTTGTTTCGCTTTTAGCTAAAAGAATAGGACAATTGAATGGAACTGTTGTAATATTTGATTATCATGATGATTATGCATCACTTGGCATGCAAGGTGTAAACTCATTAGAAGCACGGATAAACCCAAGACTGCTTGATCCTGAATCCCTCTCAGAGGTGCTAGAGATACGGGATAATGCAACCGTACAACAACGTATAGTACGCATGGCATTTACAGCACAGGTTAGAAAAAGTGGGAATTTTTGGGTAGCGCTAGATGGTCAAGTTGATCTCATATCAAATACAGAAGAAAAGAATCGTAGGGAATACATGCATTCTGGAAGGCGAGTTCGAGACAAGATAGAAGATGCACGCCGTAATTATTCAGACATATTTGATCCAGGTATAATAGATCCAGTAAGTCTAATTCGTGAAGGACGTATCAACGTGATCAGTGTTTCAAGTCTTACAGAAAAACAAGCAAACGTGGCAGTTTCACATTATTTACAAGAGATCCTCGCAGATAGAAAAAAATCAACGCGTTCTGCATATTCAGGATCCAAAGAAAGTTCAACTGTAAGGTTTTCATTACCAATCATGGTTGTCTTGGAAGAAGCACATGTATTTATTCCAAAAGGAGAGGATACACGGGCAAAATATTGGGCAGCACGTATAGCAAGAGAAGGTAGAAAATTTGGCATAGGACTTGCAGTTATTTCGCAAAGACCTCGCAGTATAGATCCAATGATCCTCGGACAAATGGGCTCGCTTGCAGTAATGCGTCTAGTACAACAAGACGATCAAGGACAAGTAGCATCATCTACTGAATCAATAAGTGAAGGGTTGATCAAACAGCTTGCATCTTTAAACGTTGGAGATGCACTCCTTGTTGGTCAATGGGTTAGACTCCCTTCTGCAGTTCACATTGATGCTGTCCCTGAAAAGATAGCAGGGTACGATCACGACGCAGTTTCACAATGGAATATAGCAAAAGAATATGAAAAAACATCTAGTGTATCAACACAAAATCTCATACGGCAGGATATGATGGATTGAAGTTTTCCCATATATCAGATACACATCTTGGATTCTCCCAATTTGGAACTGGAAAACGAGCTGCAGATATTTACAAAGCATTTGAGCAAGCAATAGACATATCAATAGAACAAAATGTTGATTTTGTGATATTTGCTGGAGATATATTCCATACTCCTACTCCTGATGGGACTGCAATAATGAATATGGCGCATGCACTAAAAAGATTGCAAAATGTCCAGATTCCAGTATTCTTCATCCTAGGTGAGCATGATATTAGTCATGCAATGTTACATCCAGTACCATTCGTTTATCACAAGCTAGACTATGCCACATATGTTGGCAAAGTGCCAGCATATTACAACGGTGTCATGATTGCCGGAATAGACAAAATGCGCAAAGGCGAAGTAGACGAACGTCGCGATTATCTTGAAAAATTGGATAAACTAGCTATGCAACATGATGGTTTGTGCATATTGCTAGCACATCAGGGAATTGCAGAGGCACACAAATTTGCAACAGAGATTGTTGCATCAGATCTACCAAAAAATTTCAACTATTATGCAATGGGGCATATACACGAAAAATCTGAATGGAATTTCAATTTTCTTGGAGGTCCTCTAACATATCCAGGTTCTATCGAAGTTATAGGCAGTGAGGGAGTAAAGAATACAAAAAAAGGATTCTATATTGTAGATATAATATCTGATAAAGCAGTACCAAAATGGACACAGTTAGACACAAGACCACAAATAGTAATACACACTAATGCAGAATCTTTAAAGACCGAGATTGATAAACTCGTAATTAAAGATACTAGAAACGAAAGAAAGCCAATAGTAGATCTGCGTATAAGTGGAACCATAAATCCAGAAATTATACGTGCGCATCTTGCTAGATTAGAAGGAAAAACATTTCATACGTCGTGGAGAGAACAAAAAAAAGATTCAAGTCATGATGTATTCTTATCGCGACCAACAGACACTGAATCGGAGATGTTTCGTTTGGCTTTAGAGTCACTTGATTCTGAAAATCTTGCACAGATTGCCATACGGGAACTGTTGGAACCTCTATCACAAAAAGATATGAAAGAATCTGAACGCATAATTTTGAAAGAATATGATAATTATAAAAAGGATCATCAATCATGATAGAATCTATAAAGATGATGGATTTTCTCTCGCATAAAAAAACAGAGATATGTCTATGTCGTAACACATCAGTGTTTGTTGGAAATAACGGAACTGGGAAATCAAGTGTTGTTGATGCAATTACATTTGCATTATTTGGTAAACATACAAGAAAGAATAACAAAGGACTTGTACGCCGTGGAGCAAATACAGCTTTTGTACAGATAATTTTCACAATAGATGATACAAAGTATATGGCTAGCAGAAAGATATGTCTGAAAGGTGAGACTAGTGCCACTCTTAAAATGCATGATGGTACAGAATGGCAAGTACTCATAACTGGAGAACGCAGAGAGTTTGGCGAATCAATGACGCGCAGAGTAGAAGAAATTCTTGGAATGAGTTATGACAAACTTCTCATAGCTGGCATTGTACATCAAGGAGATCTCATATCTATTGTAGAAGATGGCCCAAAAAAATTCAAAGAGACTTTAAACGACATTATAGGCATAGACCGATTGGATATAGCTGCAGCATCTATGGGAGATGCGATAAAGAACTTTCGTGCAGCGATGAGTGATAAATTAGGATATGATGATACTGCAATAACCCAGATAAAGTATGAATGTGACGCACATCATATAGAGATAAAACGTCTAGAACCACTAGTCAAAAAACACAAAGAGAGGATGCAATCTGCAGTAGAGCAAACAACATGTTTAAAATCACAACTAGAAGAGGGTAGAGAAAAACTTGAAGCGGCAACAGAATTACATGCGCACCAAGAAGAGCTTGCACGATATTTAAAAGATCATATATTCACAATGCGTAAAAAAATAAAAACTGATGATGAAAAAATTACCAAATGTATAAAATGTTTTAACGTATTAGATACAATACATTATACTAGATTAGATCTAGAACGTACAGAACAACAAGGACACATTGGTAAAAAATCAATACAGGATTTGAAATCTTCTCTTGCAAGATTGGAAGAAAAGTTACACATTGCTGCCTCGTTGCATCTAATCGATGGAAAGTGTCCTGTATGCGATTCTACGGTAGATTCACTAAAACCCATATATGATGAAAAACAACTAAACGCATCCATCGAGGAGACAAAATCACACATAAACGCGATGGAGCAAAATCTAACAGAATTAGAGTTAGAGTGCAAACGGATTACAAAAGAGTTGGATATAGAGCGTGATACCCGCTCAGAGCTTAGAAAATACAATATACTAGACAAGAATCAGATATATTCACTACAACAAGATGTAGATGAGTGCAAGCAAACAATACAAACACTTTTGGAATTTGATCAGAATAATTATACGCCTACTACTAGAGTCATTATTGACGAGCGCACCAAACAGATCTATACTACAATCGAGAGGTTACGCTCAAAAGTAGCAGGATTCAATGAAAAAGAATTTCAAAAAATACGTACACAAATTGAAGATTCAGAGCAACAGATGCTATTGATTCAAAATGATCTTGGTGCAGACAGTGAGGCATTAAAACAAGCTTGTACACAAATGGAGAGAAAATCAAAGTTGCTCTCTGAGCTTGAATTTGTGGCAGGATTTGTATCGGAATTAAACCGTATACGAGATATTGTATATGGAAGAGATGGACACGTAGCTATGAGTCTACGTTCGTGGGCACTAGGAAGCATATCTGAAAAAGCTGTAATGTATCTAGACATGTTTGATACAAAGGTTCAACGTATAGAACTAGAGGATAAAAAGAAAGATTTTGCAATAAAATGCTATTCTGGAACAACCGAACTTGACATAAAGTCACTAAGTGGTGGAGAACGTGTTTGCGTTGCCCTTGCAATGCGACTTGCACTAGCTGCAATATTTGGTGCATCTAGGCTCAATTTTGTAATACTAGATGAGCCAACTGCACACCTAGACACTGAAAAAAAATCTGCGTTGGTAAAAGCCATCACACAACGATCGGACTCACAAAACGAATCTCATATTCAGTTAGTCATAATAAGTCATGACAGGGAGATATTTGAAAATGCCGCAGTCGAGGATGTTTACACGTTTGAATCTAGCGGGTCGCTACCAGATTCATCCACAATAGTAAAATCAAACTGATATTAGCCGCCAGTAAGCTTTGCAAATTTTTCGTTTGATCCTATAGTTGTCATAAATTCAATATTTGATAATGCAACTATTGCAGAATCTATCACAGGTTTGTCAGGATCGTTGAGCGCCTCTTTGAGTATGTTTTTTGCATCTTTTGAACCTATTACACCAAGGGCGATTGCAGCTTCGTGTCGAACAAACATACTAGAATCATGACGTATTGATTCTGCAAGTGGCGCGATTCCTGAAGTAAAACACATTTGTCCAAGTGAAAATGCAGCTTCATGTCTTACTAGTTCGTTTGGATCGTCTTTGAGAACTTTTGCAATATGTGAAACCTTGTCGGAACCACCAAAATCCACTAGTATACAAGTGGCACGAGTTCGTATTACATAATCATCATGCGTAAGCAATTTGATAAAGTAATTTGTATCACGTTTTTCATACATTGTTTCCATCTCTGAAAACATATCCATACGTTTCTTTGGAACTGTATACATGTAAAGAGCCATATTATTCTAGTACATATTGTTTTAGGTGATTGGGGCGTATGAGGTTACCTCATGACTAACAAATTAGTCAATAACACACGATCATATAGATCCAAGTATATCCATAACTGATCCATTTCATGAAGAGTAGACGTCCAACATACAATGAATTGGAAGAATGCATAAGAGTTTTTACAGAAAAGACAAATGATACAATAGCAAAAATAGCGCATTAGGTGGATGTAAAGAGTGAGGAAAACACACTTTTCCAGAATCGACTCACATATTACGAAAACCCCAACTCTCTACACGCTCACTTGAATATCTAAAAGAAAAACGCAAGGCAAGAGAAAACGGCGAATCCCCTCCACCAAAAAAATAAGGCGGCAGTCGGCCACAAAGGAACATCATGCAAACACTAGTACCATAATTCATACCATGAAAAATACCAAATGCAGTTGTGGTGGCACCATGAAACATTCATACACAAAAATGCGTGACATTATAACCAGCAGTTGTAGAAGAGACTAGACATGAAATCAGCGTATGCGTATGTACCAATTGCAAACGCGTATGTGAAGCAGAAAATGATCTACCAAAATCAGGATCATATGGCAAGAATGTAATTGCTCTAGTTGTCCAATACAGGGCAGCAAAAATTCCATATAATGAAATACCCAAACTGGTCAAAACAGCATGCGGTTTGGTTGTTGTAAAATCTACCATAATTGCAAATGTCTCAGATCTAATGGAAAAAGATGCAAAAACAAAAACAAATACAGTTATCCAATCACCGTTTGTCAATATTGATGAGACATCATACACACGAGATGGACAATTAGTTTGGGCATGGTGCATCACATACAAGAAAAATATTGCAATAATCATGAACAAGAGTCGCAGTGTATATGTTATGGACAAATTTGATGGTGTTACAGTAACTGATGGATATTCTGTGTACAAGAGCGAGGAATGCATCAACGATGCCTAGGCTCACGAGCTGCATTCTGCTAAACACATGGCGATAAGACATGGTGGTGCATACAGAAAGCTCTATGAAGAGATGTATATGCTGTTTGAGAATACCAAAAACTATGCCAATTGTAATGCATGCGTTTGAATACGCATTTGATTGCATGTTGGATGGATATCATAGCTTTGAAATGCCAGAAATGAAGAGGTTGATCAAACGGTTGGTAAATGCCACAGAAACTCTGTATTTATTGAGCATAAAGACATTCCACCTACAAACAATGCTGCCGAGCGTGATGTTGTGGTTTGCCGTAAGATAAGCAGTCTGAAAAGAATGTCCAACTTTCTAACATGTGTTTTGACATGGAAAGCACACGGTAAGCGCGTCTTTGAAGAGGTACTCCGTATTGTTTAATAGCTGACCTCATACGCACCATAAAGTATACTATTTATATATTTGTTATTTACACCAATCCATATGTACATCGTTGCCATATTTGCATTGGTGTTGTTATCGCCTCTACCATTTGTATCTCCGTTTTCATATGATGTACAATCTGCACATGCCCAAACACATCCTCCCGATCCACCTACTTTTGATAATTCGGAACAAAACACACAGACTCACATTGAACCATCATTAGAAATTTTAAATTTGAATATTAAAAGTGATAATGTGGGCAATGTAAAGTATGCAAATACTGGCAATACAATTACTATAAATTTCTCAGCAAATGAAATATTGCATTATAATGCTACTGCAGTAATACATAACAAACCTGCAACCGTCTCAATTTCAGACAAAACAGCAATTGCTAGCATAACCATACTGGAAACAGATCCTGATGGATATGCAAATTTTACTCTTACAGTATCAAGTAGATTGGGTCTAACAAACATATCTGATATTGACCTCGTGGATGGTGATACTACAGTATTTGTGGATAAACATGTGCCAGTCATAACGATCAACGGTTCTCCGGGAATATACCTATATGAAAATGAACAGTATAATGATCTAGGAGCTATTGTAACTGATGATGATCCTTTGTATGTACACACTGTATCTGTCGACTCTTCAAATGTTCAGAATACCGTTGGAACATACACAGTTGAATATACAGCATCTGCAGATGGTGCTGGAAATGTCCCATTTACCAAAACAAGAAAAGTGTTTGTCCAACCATTAATACAAGAACAAGAATTTACAGCACATCGAACTGATGTTGATACGATTGAGCTACGATTCCCTACTGGGGGGGGGCATCCTATTCTTGGTGGTGACGAGCCATTATTGAAATCTAGCATAACCGTAGATGGTCTAAATGTAACTTCTGCCTACATACCTGGACAAGTAAAATCTGTATTTATAATGGACAACGACACGGATAAATTAGATTTTCTATCTCAACACCCTCGTTTTGGTTCTGGTGTATCTAGGATTGGTGATATCAACGGAGATGGGCATGAAGACCTTGCAATTGGAGTAAGAACACATTCACCAGCTACAATGATACTTCCACATCAAAGTGGTGGAGTGGCAATATTACATATGAATGAAAATGCAACTGCTATACTAGATTCTTTTATACTTGATGAGAATAATCCAAACTTTCCAATACTACCTAATCTAAGAGGACTTGAACCCATAATCTCTCCATTATTTGGAAATTCAATAGAAGGAATTGGAGATGTAAATGGTGATGGCTTTACTGATATCGCTGTTGGTGCACCGTGGGTACAAACTGGTCCAAATTTATCTGATCCAACTATTCGTGGTGCAGTATACATACTCTTTTTGGGAGTAAATGGTACTACTGTACTAGGTCATACAAAGATAGATGTTACAACTGAAAACGGTCCAGAGTACCCTACTAACTCAGCATTTGGTTCTACAATTACAAACATGGGGGATCTAAACAATGATGGAATCTCAGATATTGCAGTTGCTGCATATTTACTAGCTCATCCTTCTACTCCTGAGAATGCAACTGGAAGTGTGTTTATCATACACCTTGGTAAAGATGGATATCCGTTAAAAACAATAGCTTATAACGAAACTGTAATCGGAGCCAATTTTCCAAATATTCCAATAGCTTTTTTTAATGGTATTGGATATGGTCTTGAAAACATGGGTGATCTAAACGGAGATGGATACACCGACATAATGATAGGTGGCTATGATGATCCAACGGATAATGTTACTATACCTTTTTTTTATATTGTACACCTTGGTAAAGGTGGAGAATCAATGCTCAATATTACTGCAATACCATTTAATCATGAAGATCTACCCCCATATCAAGACCCGAATCAGCTCACACGTGCTATAGTAAAATTAAATGATGTAAATGGTGATGGTCTTACAGATGTATTGTTATCCGATAGATCCTGGCAAGATGTAACTGCTCCAAATCCAAATGCGATACTCTCTGCCTTACACATAATAGCTCTCGGAGAAAATGGAACCACAATCAAGGGATATTATAGTATTACAGAACCTTCTATTCGAGATATAAATGTTGAACCAAAAGGTTACGAGATTCCGCCCGTATCTTCATTTGGCTTTACTGCAGATTCTCTAGGAGATGTAAATTCTGACGGTTCTGAAGAAATTGTCGTCGGCGCTTATGAATATCGTAGTGGTAGTCTCTTTGATCAAATTGGTACCGTACACATTTTGTCTCTTGCAGATCTACACGATGATATTCCACATGTAATAGTAAAGACAAGTGGTTCAGAAACGGACACAACACTCACTCCAATAATTGAAATAAAAGATAATGGAGCAGAATTACAAACAAAATATCCAATTACAACACCCCTGTCTACTAGGGTTGTAGATCGTGTACCTCCAATATTAATAAACAGTGTAACAATTACAAACTCTAGCCTGAATGTTACATTTTCAGAACCTATACAAGAGGATATTTTGTTTACGCCAAATAATTTCAAAGTATCAAATACTACGGGAATTACTTTTGTAACAAGTGTTGAAAAAAATGGCACAGATACGATATTGCTTGGTCTAAGCAATCTTCCAGATGGTGATACCCCACTTGTTGAAGTATTTAATTCTGCACTTAAAGACAATAACGATAATGTTATAGAATATGCTAGAGCAAATTCATCAGATGGATCTGGCCCTCATCCTTTAAACGCATATTGGTCTGATGTGAGTCCTGTACTAGATCTTGCATACGTGGGTGTAAACTTTAAAGGGGTTTTGGACATAGATCGCACTGTACAACCTTTTCCTTATTTCATAAACGACACAGTTCGTACACTCGTACCAAACTGGCATGGTATTGATAATCATACTTTTTTTCTAATTTTTAATGCTTCGGAGGTAAATGTGAATTCTTCAACTTCTTTTTTGACATTTGATCCAAAAGAAGATCTTATTGATTCTCTTGGCAATCATGCCCCACAAGCTTGGTCATTACCTATAGAACAAAACATACCTCCAAAAATACTAGACGCATTTACATCCAAAACCAATGAAATCCATTTAATATTCGACAAAAGAATGGCAGTCCCATCCATAGATGCCTTTAATTTATCCGACTCGTTGTCTGTAAAAAGCATAGCCGTAGATTCAAATGTTGTTTTTATTACTATATCAACACAACTAACTAATCAAACCCCCACAGTTACTATAAACGGTAGCGTGCATAATGCAGAGTACTTTGAAGCATTTGGTGACACACAGTTTTCAACATTTCCAACACAATATGTCCCAGTTGGAACTAGCATAATTGCATCAGATCGTATACGTCCAATAATTACATCAGTAGATTACATTGATCGACATACTTTGGATGTACAGTATAGCAAGACGATGAATGCATCTACTATAAACGTGGATGATTTTATAATAGATGGTGAAGTCATAACATCTGCAGACACAACAACAGACGGTATGACAACTAGGCTTACATTTGAAACTTCACTTTCTCGGTCTCAAATACTTGAAATGAATGGGGTTATTCATGATAAAGTGGGAATTGCGTTGCTAACACAACAAATTCAGATATACGATGTCACACCTGCACATGTATCTTCTATAAAAACATTCAACGATACATCAATAATAATCACATTAAACGAAAAACTTGATGTCCGTAGTGTTTTACCTGAAAATTTTGACGTACAACCATTCGGTGTATCTGGAGCATTGATTTCAGTCTTGGATGTAATTCTAACCACTAGTACACCAATACCAGAAGATTCTACGCCTGTTGTATCATTAACTAGTGCAGTAACTGATATTGCAGACAATAATCTTACTGCATATTCTACAACTGCAACAGATGGCATTCCTCCATCCATTTCTACACTCTCTATTGAATCTAGTAACAGTGATCCAGGATTTGCAAAAAATGGTAATCAACTTGTAGTAACATTAACTGCAAACGAACCTATATCATATACGGATGCAAGCATAATTGGTCTAGATGCAATAGGTTCTAATGTCAATGCAACTACTATTACCGCTACTGTAACCGTATTACAAAATGCTACAAGTGGTAATCCTATATTTATCATGAATGCATCAGATTCTGCAGGAAATAACATAACAGTGACAGAGTCAAATCTTACTGTGACAAATATCATAGTTGACACTAGTCCACCAAACATAACACTATTCGGTTTGGATGAAATATCAATACTCGTTGAAAGTGCATATACCGAAGATGGATCATATTTAGTAGATAATGATCCAAATTATGCTACAACAGTTGCAAACATATCTGGAACTGTAAATACTACACTAGTCGGAGTTTATAACATTACATATTATGCACTAGCTGATTCTGCAGGCAATATACCTGCAAATCGTACAAGAACCGTTACTGTATATGAACCTGATCCAATCAACGTTATGGCTCTAACTATAACAAGCAATGGCAACGGCAACATCCACGCAAGAGAAGGTCAAAATGTAACAGTCATATTAACCACAGATGGCACAGACCTTGGAAATGTCACAGGTGCCATACTCAGCAGAGCATTTACAACAGTTGCAAATACAGGTGACTCTGCTACATTTACCAATCTAGTTGAATCTGGTGACAATGGCAATGCCACATTCTCTATAACTGTAACAAACTCTAGTGGAAACCAAATTACCATAACACAAGATGATATTACTGATGATTCCTTTGTCACAACAGATACAACAAATCCTGTCATAACACTCTACGGTGCAAATAATACTGTCATAATACAAAATTCTACATATATAGACCCTGGAGCCATAGCTATTGATGCATCATACAGGACACAAAATATTACAGGTACTGGAACAATAGATACAAGTACAATAGGCATCTATACTCTATCATACAAGACACCTGATGACCTCGCTGGCAATGTTGGTCCTACCATAACAAGAATCATCGACGTACAAGATCATCTATCGATTGCGTTATCGGATATACATTACAAATTTGGGGTATCCCCAGTAGTTGGTATAACAGACAGTGTAAAGTATCCCATATTAGATGGAGCATTTGATATAGCCATCGCCCAAATAAACGGTTCCACCTATGCTCTAGTGGTAGCATTTTTTGATGATGGTGTTCAAATAATAGATATAACAAATCCTTTCGACCCGTCTCCAGTAGCAAATATAACAGACAGTGTAGAGTATCCAGTACTAGATGGTGCATATGGTATCGCCACCGCCCAAATAAATGGTTCCACCTATGCNGCAACTCTAACTGTAAATGGTACCATTGGATCTGTAACTCTAGCAGAGATTGAATCAAGCACTGTAACACCTAGTACTACAACTAACACTGTAACGATCATCAAAACAGTAACATCATCTGATGCTGATACAAACAATACCTCTTTTACCATTACAGTTACAAATGAAGATGATACAACCTCTATTACATTTACCAATGCAGACCTGACAGGCTCACCACTTGTGATAGATCAAACCGCTCCAATCATAACACTCACAGGTGATGCTGCAATCACTATATTCCAAAATGACCTATATGTAGAACCAGGCTTTAGCATATCTGATTCTGGAAATCCCACATACACTGGAACCGTATCTGCAACATCCATAGACACCTCGATACTTGGTGTACAAAATATAACATACACTGGAACAGCAGATGCAGCAGGAAATACTCCAGATGCTGTAAATAGAACCATCACAATCCAAGCAAAACCACTAGATGTTACCAGCCTGACAATTCAAAGTGACAATGCAAACAATGCATACGCCAAACTAGGTGATCAAATTACTGCAACTCTAACTGTAAATGGTACCATTGGATCTGTAACTCTAGCAGAGATTGAATCAAGCACTGTAACACCTAGTACTACAACTAACACTGTAACGATCATCAAAACAGTAACATCATCTGATGCTGATACAAACAATACCTCTTTTACCATTACAGTTACAAATGAAGATGATACAACCTCTATTACATTTACCAATGCAGACCTGACAGGCTCACCACTTGTGATAGATCAAACCGCTCCAATCATAACACTCACAGGTGATGCTGCAATCACTATATTCCAAAATGACCTATATGTAGAACCAGGCTTTAGCATATCTGATTCTGGAAATCCCACATACACTGGAACCGTATCTGCAACATCCATAGACACCTCGATACTTGGTGTACAAAATATAACATACACTGGAACAGCAGATGCAGCAGGAAATACTCCAGATGCTGTAAATAGAACCATCACAATCCAAGCAAAACCACTAGATGTTACCAGCCTGACAATTCAAAGTGACAATGCAAACAATGCATACGCCAAACTAGGTAATCAAATTACTGCAACTCTAACTGTAAATGGTACCATTGGATCTGTAACTCTAGCAGAGATTGAATCAAGCACTGTAACACCTAGTACTACAACTAACACTGTAACGATCATCAAAACAGTAACATCATCTGATGCTGATACAAACAATACCTCTTTTACCATTACAGTTACAAATGAAGATGATACAACCTCTATTACATTTACCAATGCAGACCTGACAGGCTCACCACTTGTGATAGATCAAACCGCTCCAATCATAACACTCACAGGTGATGCTGCAATCACTATATTCCAAAATGACCTATATGTAGAACCAGGCTTTAGCATATCTGATTCTGGAAATCCCACATACACTGGAACCGTATCTGCAACATCCATAGACACCTCGATACTTGGTGTACAAAATATAACATACACTGGAACAGCAGATGCAGCAGGTAATACTCCAGATGCTGTAAACAGAACCATCACAATCCAAGCAAAACCACTAGATGTTACCAGCCTGACAATTCAAAGTGACAATGCAAACAATGCATACGCCAAACTAGGTGATCAAATTACCGCAACTCTAACTGTAAATGGTACCATTGAAAACTATACTATAGATATCTTACAACCTAGACTAGATCCATCCAATATAACACAGAGTGGTAATCAATTAAACTTTACATATCCTATTCCAGAGATCTCTATCGAAAATTACACCACATTCAACGTCACAGTCACAAACTTTGATGGCGTAAACAAGTCTATTACACAAGAGGATGTCACATCTGGTCTCCCGATATTCGTTGATACAGTATCCCCTAGAATATCCCTAACTGGTTCTGCAAATCATACTATAATCGTAAATACCATAGACCCAGTTATTCCAGGTGCAATCGTAACTGATGGGGATCCAAACTACTCTGGCACTTATAATGTTACCACAAATGGCACACTTGACACAAGTACAATAGGCTCTACTGTTCTCTATACATACACTGCCGATGCAGATGGGGCAGGTAATCTAGGTGAAAATACAACCCGAATCGTTACCGTCGTAGATGTAGAGCCAATCAACATTACTGCGTTAACTATAACAAGCAATGGCAACGACAACATCTATGCAAGAGAAGGTCAAAATGTAATAGTTGAATTAACCACAGATGGTACAGACCTTGGAAATGTCACAGGTACCATACTCGGCAGAACATTTACTAATAGTACTAATGGCGGCTCTGCTACATTTACTGGCATAGTTGAATCTGGTGACAATGGCAATGCCACATTCTTCATAACTGTAACAAACTCTAGCAGAAACCAAATTACCATAACACAAGATGATATTACTGATGACACCTATGTCACAATAGATACGATAAAACCAGTCATAACACTCATCAATCCCAATGACAACACAATTAGATTGGGCGCCACATACGTAGATCCTGGAGCTACCGTAGTTGATGCATCATATGATGGTAATCAAACAATTTACAGCAATAATAGTGTAAACACAAACGTGGCAGGAAATTATACATTATCATACACAGTATCTGATCTAGCAGGCAACACTCAAAACATCACAAGAAACGTTACGGTTATAGATCTCTCAATAAACATCACCTCCTTGACCATTAACAGTGACAACGATAATTCCTCTTATGCCAAAGCAGGTGATACACTCACTATACATTTGAGTGTAAACGATACCATTACATCAAATACAGTTGATATACTGCTAGATCAAGACATATCTGCAACTGTAACTAATGACACTCTAACTGCATTCACAACCGTTCCAACTAGTGCAGTAGAAAATAATGCAACATTTAGTATAAATATTACAAACTCTCTAGGCGTACCACGTGCCATAACACAAGATGACCTAACTTCATCAAACGTATTTATTGACACTATTGCACCTCGTATTACTCTAAGCAACCCTATACCATTTATCGCACAAAACGATTCAATCCCTGATGCTGATGCAATTGCACTAGATGGTGATCCAAACTATAACTACACAATCCCCACACCAATAGGATCTATAGACAATACTACCATTGGTGTATATTTCAGAACATATACTCCAAACCCAGACAATGCAGGAAATATAGGCGAGAATGCAACTCAAAGAGTTGTCGTAACAGCATCAAATGGAACTGTATATCTAAACACGTCAGTAATAAATAACTCTGATCAACACTTTGATCGTTGTTCTTATGACGTTTTCATTAGAGTAATCATATTTGAAAATATACTCGATCACAATAACACACTTAGAATATGTGCATCCATCATAGAGCTAGATCTATCAAACGTTGATACTATTTCTGGAGAAAACACCATTGTACCACACGAATACAACTATGAACTACAAGTCTCATCAAGAATTACAGTACATATCTTAAAATCTACCAACATGACATCCATAACTGACAATACAGATTCAAGCAACTTTACAATAGCACATTCTATTGACGAGTATCGTGACACAACAGTACAAATTGGATCAGATAATGCAAGGTATACATTAACAAATAGCGCTATTGGAATTACATTTGAAAACATTCCTGCTAGCTATAAACCATACATTAGACATACTACAAATGGTCCATATGAAGAAATACTTGGTTATTATGGTGACCAAATAACAAATGGCACAGAAGCACTAGCAGAAATAAATTCCAATTCCACATTTAATGATGCATTGTATCAATACAACCCATCCTCAAAAACTGGCACCGTATGGACATTACACCTCTCACAGGTAAAAACAAACAGCACAAGTTCAGGCTCTGATGATAAAAGCAGTGCACCCACAATAGGCAAAACAAGCAAAGGTGCTAGACTTGTAACAAATGGTTTCCAATATAACGATCTCATCGTGGATGCTGAAAGATATCATACTGAACTTCCACTACTTGGCACAAACGTTGGAGAGATAAACACCATAAAGATCAAAGTCTATGATGGTACAGGTCCTGAAGGCATCAAACGCGTTGAATTTGCACTAGGCGTACCAGATATTGGACTCTATCATAGTGCAGAAGCATTTATCGAAGTATGGATGGAAAAAGATACACTCTCTGTTAAAGAGATCATCATCGAGGATGATCTAAATATACTAGAAAACTCTGATATATCTGCAACTGTATCTCAAACCTCGTGCTCTGGAGATCAAACCCAGTGCCTCTTGTTAGAGTTACAATATTCATACAGAGAGCCACCTGTATACAATACCATCGCCATAAAACCAGTAGACAGAGACAATGATGCATATCAATTCTACTTTAACGATGGAATTCACGTTGATGGTGACTCGATCAACCTACCAAAAGAGATGCAAATAAGCACATCGCATGCCATAAATCACATACACACGAATGGTACCTTGCATCTGATACAAACTGATAGGGCAGAAAATATGTGGATAGACCAGTATGGCTTCCAATGGAAGATCATCGGCAACACAATTCGACAGATTACAATGCCAGAGTATATCGTACCGACAGATAACAAAGCTGGCATACTGCACGGTCCTGATAGAAACCATCCTGACTTTGAGCTGACAAAGTATGCTGAACAGTTGCGAGCCCAGTCTACACTTGCAGAGATGCTTGGCAAATCCACCATCTTAAAGCCATATCCAGAGCATGGTGGAACTATCTACTTTAATGCCACTGATAGAGATGGTGAAGCGTTTAAACTCTTGTTAGAGTTGGAGACAGAGCGCATGGAGCAGATAGCAAGTCTCATGTATGAAAATGATCAGTAAAGATCAAAGTATGAAGTCACATCCCCTACCTATAACTAGTACGAGGTTCCCTCATGACTAACAAATTAGTCAATAACACACGATCATATAGATCAAGTATTATCAATAATCGATCCATTTCATGAGGGATAGACGTCAGATAAATAGTGAATTGGAAGAATACATGAGTTTATACAGAAAAGACAAATGAAACAATATCAAAATTGACACATCAGATGGATGTAATGAGTAAGGAAAACACACTTCTCTAGAATCGACTCGCATATTACGAAAACCACAACTCATTACACGCTAACTCGAATATATGAAATAATATGAAAAACGCAAGGCAAGAGAAAACGGCGAATTACTCCAACCAAAAAAATCAAGCAAAAGTCTAGGCCACAAAGGAACATGACGCAAACACTAGTACTGTAAACCATACCATAAAAAACCAAATACAGTTGTGGCAACACCATGAAATATTTGCATATAAAAACATATGACGTTATAACCGACAGTTGTAGAAGAGATTAGACATGAAATCAGCATATGTGTATGTACCAGATGTAAACGTACCTGCAAAGCAGAAAATGATCCACCAAAATCAGGATCATGTAGCAAGAATGTAATTGCTTTGGTTGTCCAATACAGGGCAACAAGAATTCCATATGATGAAATACCCAAACTGGTGAAAACAGTATGTAGTTTGGTTGTTGTAAAATCCACCATAATTTCAAATGTCTTCGATCTAATGGAAAAAGATGCAAAAACAATAAGTACGGTTGTACAATCACCGTTTGTCAATATTGATAAGACATCATACGAATTGTTAGTTTGGGCATGGTTTAATTCGAACTAGATATTTGCCTTTGTATTTTATGTCTTGTATGTAAATAACTGTGATGATTTGTTTTTGATTTTTTTGTTTTTGATGGTATTCTTGGCATAGTTATGAAAAAATCGATTCTGAGTATACTATTCAGCAAGGATTGATTTAACTACAGATTCCAAATGCCCTACTTGTCCAAATGTGACATCACGTAAAATTCCGTTTCGGTCAACAAGTATAGTTGATGGAGTTCCACGTAGCTTGTAGTTTTCAAATGTATGTGCAGAATATTCTTTTGCTTTTAGATGTTCTCTTACACGTTCCATGATCTGTTCTTTGTAGTTTTTAGGCTGTGAATCAAAATCAGGTATTTGTCCATGTATGAATTCAAGTGTATCATTATTATTTATTGAACCATCATGTTTTGTCATCTTGTCCATAGCCAAAGGAAATGGTATCTTGTAAGATAATTTATCATTACAAAGTTTTCCGTATTGTCTTAGACCTTGTTTTGTATCTCCTATGACCTCACCTGTCTTTACGAGTAACTTTAGATTTTCAAGTGTGTTTTTGTTAAAATCTTCAAATGCTGTAGCCACACCTATAACACGTACACCTTCTTTAGAGTATTGCTCATATACTGATATTGCCTCAGGTATGCCATACAAAAAACAGCCAGGACAATTTACTTGGAATACTTCAACAACAACTATATGATCTTTTTCTTGGTCAAAGTTTGTTGGCATACCCTGAACCCATTCTGAGACATGTAAATTTGGCGCAGTTTGCCCTATTACAGCATGCATTACATATACAAGATTTTCTGCATTAAAAAACTCTTAGCATACGAGACTTTGTTTCATTACTAATTTTTGTGCATGACATTTCACATATACTGCGCTACACTTTTACCTCATACCATGTCTTTACCTCACATCATTCTCCATATCTATGATTTTGTTGTATGTATAATGCGATCTCTTGACGTATATTTGTCCAGTTTTTTGCCATTACTGCATTCACCATAGACGCGTTTGAGTGTGGAGAATGCAATCTCAGCTGCTTGTCTTTTGCCATAATTATTATCCTTTAACCATTTTTTTGATTTTCTAATCTTTGATTACGATCAAGCTTTGAAATAACCATATGTGCCCAAGAGATCAAAGAATTCAGATGATTGTTTAAATGACAAATCTAAAAGAAAGTCACAAAATGCAAACAAAAACACTAGGGCTGTTGTGAGAAAGTCCATGTTCGTTGTAGTTGATGCACACAAGAAATTTCTCCAAATAGCAATGGTTGACAACAAATGCATTAAACGTGCGAGTTGAAAACCGACATGCAGACATTAGAAAATTTTTCCAAAGTATATCAAAGAATGTAAAAATCGTGATGGAATCATCGTCTGTCTGGCATGGATTATTTCGATACATGATCGATAGGCTAGATCTTGATGTTGTTTTCTCAAATCCATACCAGACAAAAGCTATTGTAGCATTCACTAAAAAAATAGACAAGGTTGATGCACAAATCCTATACCGATGATCCGAAGTCAGTTTAATTTCATAGAAACTTTTATTGATCCGAGTTTTTAACCATACAAACATGGAAAGAAATGATAAAGCCATCCTTGGGGCATTCAAAAAACAGCAATTTATGCAAAAGAATGCATGCCGTATATCTAGTCGTGGTAAAAAATAGAACCATCGCCGATGTTGCATAACAAAGTGTGCAATGGATATACAAACTGACACAAAGATATGAAAAAAAAGAACTTGACGGCCTCAGGGATAGGCCAAAATCTAGAACACCGCCAAAAGTATACCGATGATCCGAAGTCAGTTTAATTTCATAGAAACTTTTATTGATCCGAGTTTTTAACCATACAAACATGGAAAGAAATGATAAAGCCATCCTTGGGGCATTCAAAAAACAGCAATTTATGCAGAAGAATGCATGCTGTATATCTAGTCGTGGTAAAAAATAGAACCATCGCCGATGTTGCATAACAAAGTGTGCAATGGATATACAAACTGACACAAAGATATGAAAAAGAAGGACTTGACGGCCTCAGGGATAGGCCAAAATCTGGAACGCCACCAAAAGTAGAGCGTAGAATACTAGAACAAATTCGAAATACAGTGGCTAGTGTTGGCTGTTTTATCAGACCAAAATTTCTACGTAAACAAATCTTTGAAATGACTGGCGTAAAATATTCCTTGCAGCACGTACGCAAAATAATGCGCAGTTGGAATCTCTCTGCAAAAGTTCCAGTAAAAGTGCATGCAAAAGCAGCATCATCCAAAGATGTTCGTAGATGGCATAGATCTATTTTAAGCAAGATTAGGCGTGCAATCCATAAAAGATACGTGATACTTGTGCAAGATGAGGCCATATTTACAGAGAATGGAATACATTATGCAAAATACTGGACAAATGTTGGAGAACGGTTGATTGTTCCATATAATGGAAAACATCAAAAATTTATTGTGTTTGGTGTTGTAGGTTCCGACGGAAGATCATTGTTTAGATCATATGAAAAGTTTACTAGTAAGACATTTGTTAAATTCCTCAAAACAGTACGAGCTGCATACGGACGTGTGATGATCATAGCGGATCAGGCAACCCAGCATACATCACGAAAGGTTCGAAATTATCTAGTAGAATGTAACGGCGATATAAAACTGGATTACTTTCCTACAGCTTCTCCGTATCTGAGTGCTATTGAGAGATGTTGGGAAATGTGCAAATTGGAAACTATTCATTCTGAATACTATGAATCAGTCTTGGATATGAGGTCAGCTGTGATGAATTATCTTAGAGTCAAGATGGATATATTCACGTTTTTCAAAAGACGGGTTATTGTTTAAACTAACTTATGAGCGGCGGTATAGTAGGATGTTACGATGGGTTTTAGTAGAATCAATCCGCTCTCACGTGTTGAATGCGCCAAAACTGATATTTTACAAAAGACTTGCAAAAAAGAGAGGCAATTCCAAAGCCGCAGTTGCAGCAAAGATGCTAAAGGTCATTTACTGGTTGCTAAAAGATGGGAGAGATTTTGAACAAAATTACAGTTAGATGTACAGCCGCGAGCAAGTATATGGAGATAATGCTCCGATGTGATAACTGCGGCAAGCTCTAACAAGGGACGAAGACGGTTGTGGGAATAATGTCCCGAATAGATGTATGTCTCTCTCACTTTTGATGGAAACACCACACATAACGAACGCTAAACAATAATACGCAAAAAAGCACGGAATATTTGAAAACAATGCACATAGATCTATATGATCGTGTGTTATTGACTAATTTGTTAGTCATGAGATAACCTCGTACGGACTACTGTATAATCAGCTTATATTAAGGAGGAGAATGCCCCATGTGTATGAAAGATGAAAATTCCCAATGGGCAAAACTTTGGAAGGAAAATACTCCAAATATACGCGACCGTGTAATAAAATGGAGAAAGCAGACAGCAATAACAAGAATAGATCATCCTAATCGCATAGCTCGTGCCCACAGGTTAGGATACAAAGCAAAACAAGGTATTATTGTTGTACGTGCTAGAGTTGGAACTGGAGGTATGCGTAAACAACGTCCACGTGGAGGTCGCAGACCAAAACATCTTGGAGTGACAAGAATAAAAGCAGACGTTACCATGAAACAAGTTGCAGAAAATCGTGTTTTGGAAAAATATCCAAATATGAAATTATTCGGCTCATATTTTGTTTACAAGGATGGCATTCATTATTGGTTTGAAGTTATACTTGCCGATCCTATACACCCAAGAATATCTAAAGATAAAGAATTACGTTCACGTGTTACCTCACACGTAGCATAAATTATACATCTTAGTAGCACAACCAGCCTAAATATCATATAGACAAAATTCAAACCTAAACAAATAGATCACCCCATGATTATGAGTTATTGATGAAAACAAACCACATCAGGAATGATCCACGTTGAATACGATGTATCGTTTAATATTGTTTACTGTACGGATGTATAAGGTCAGCTCATGACTAACAAATTAGTCAATAATGCACGATCATATAGATCCAAGTATATCAATAACCCATCCATTCCATGAGTAGACATCAGACAAACAGCGAATTGAAAGAATGCCTGAGTTTTTACAAAAAAGACAAATGATACAATAGCAAAAATAGCGCATTAGGTGGATGTAAAGAGTGAGGAAAACACACTTTTTCCAGAATCGACTCGCATATTACGAAAACCCCAACTCTCTACACGCTCACTTATATCTAAAGAAAAACGCAAGGCAAGAGAAAACGGCGAATCATCACCCACCAAAAAAATCAGGCGGTAGTCTAGGCCACAAAGGAATATCGCGCAAACACTAGTACCGTAACCCATACCATGAAAAATACCAAATGCAATTGTGGCGGCACCATGAAATATTCACACACAAAAATGCGTGACATTATGACCAGCAGTTGTAGAAGAGACTAGACATGAAATCAGCATGTGCGTATGTACAAACTGCAAACGCGTATGTGAAGCAGAAAATGATCTACCAAAATCAGGATCATATGGCAAGAATGTAATTGCCCTTGTTACCGAATACAAGACAACAAGAATTCCATATGATCAAATACCTCAACTGGTCAAAACAGCATGCGGTTTGGTTGTTGCAAAATCTACCATGATTGCAAACGTCTCAGATCAAATGGAAAAAGATGCAAAAACAAAAACAAATACAGTTGTCCAATCACCGTTTGTCAATATTGATGAGACATCATACACACGAGATGGACAATTAGTTTGGGCATGGTGCATCACATACAAGAAAAATATTGCAATAATCATAAACAAGAGTCGCAGTGCATATGTTATGGACAAATTTGATGGTGTTGCAGTAACTGATGGATATTCCGTGTACAAGAGCGAGGAATGGATCAACGATGCCTAGGCTCACGAGCTGCGTGCTGCTAAACACATGGCGATAAGATATGGTGGTGCATATAGAAAACTCTATGAAGAGATGTGTATGCTGTTTGAGAATACCAAAAACTATGCCAATTGTGGTGCATGCGTTTGAATACGCATTTGATTGCATGTTGGATGGATATCATAGCTTTGAAATGCCAGAAATGAAGAGGTTGGTCTAATAGATAATCTTGTACAAATCATGACATCGCTTGAATTATTAATACATGTATGCAATTATGCATCATCATGAATTTTAAATTAAGAGTATTTGGAATAATTATAGCTCTTGCCACATCTATATTCATACTTTTACTCTCAGAAGATACTGTACCGCCATTGCCAAACCCAGAATCATTGGTAGATTATGATATTACAATACTTGGTTCAAATCTAGTAGAACCACGTTCTGTAGATATTGCAAAAGATGGCACTATATTCATAGCAGAAAAATCAGGTAAGATACGTATAATTGTTGATGATATATTATTAAAAAAACCACTTGTTACATTTTCAACTGTAAACATGTACGATGCAGGTCTATTGAGTATAGTATTACATCCTAATTCTACATCTAATAAGATTATGTATGCATTTTACACATATGAACAGGATGGAAATCTTTGGAATCGCATATCTAAAATAACTATACAAGATAATACACTGACGAATGTTGAGACAATACTTGACCGCATACCAGGATCATATTTTACTCCGGGTGGAGTTTTAAAATTTGGACCAGATAAAATGTTGTATCTTGGCACTGGTTCAATCTCAGATAATGCCATACTTGCACAAGATAAAAATTCACTTATAGGTAAAATACTTAGAATCTCGCCCACAGGTGATATTCCAATTGATAACCCAAATGCGGACTCTTACGTATATGCACTGGGTATGCGTGATCCAAGAGGTTTTGGTTGGGATTTAAACGGTACAATGTATGCAACAGATACAGGACCTGGTAAAAATGACGAGATAAATGTCATATATGCTAGTGGAAATTATGGATGGCCACATCAACAATGCACCGGTCATGTAGAATATAATGATGCTTTAATCTGCTATGATCCATCCTTGGGAATTGCAGGTATTGCAGTATTACAAGAGTCAAAACATGTAAAAATATTGGCAACATCGCTGCAAACTGCAAATCTCTATTTGATTGATCTCTCAAATCCCGAGAAAAACCCACAAGCATTATTAGGAAGCTTGGGGAGAATACGAGATGTAATTCATGATCAGAACGGAACCTTGTACGTTTTGACATCGAATACAGACAGTAAGGGATTTTCAGACAACAATGATGACAAATTGGTTAGAATAAAGCTCAAAACTTAGTTTTGAAACTTTAACAGCTTTGTTTTTGCCTCTGTAAAGCGTGTATGTAGTTCCATATTCCATTTTTTAAAACCTTCTGGAGACTCTGGGTATCTGCCATAGTGTTCTGTCAACCACTTGTTCTCACTAGTAGTAAACTGTAAACCTTTTGCTAGATTTTTATTTAAAACTCCTCGTATAATAATTCCAATTTTACCTAGGGAATCAAAGTTTGGATGTTCGCCTTTTGATATTGATTCAACGTCAAGATTGCCTAGAAAGTGTTTCATGCCATAACTGATCTGATCGTTGCTCAGAGTCTGAATCAGCCTTCTAAATAATTCCAAGCCAGCAGTCTTGTATCCGTATTCATTTATAAATTCCTTGTTATACTGCCACAGTTCAGACTCTCCATAATTGCCAGATTCAATTGCAAGAGCTGCACATTTTCCTACAATTGTTCCTGCAATTAATGCCGGACCTATTCCACCAGCATCAAGTGGCTTTGGCATCCATGCAGAGTCACCAACCAACATGTACCCTCCTGCAACTAGACAGTCATTTTGTCTACGGACTGAAACCTGAAAATTTCCAGTTGCATTATGTATATCAACTTCATCCGTGGATATGATGGGATTTTTTATCGCCTTGTTTCTTTTCACATATTCATCAATTAGCTGTGATACGTTGTTGTTTTTTCTCAATCTTTTATTACGTTTCTCCAAAAGAGATTTTTCAACACCTAAACCTATGTTTACTTTATTTTTGCCCTTTGGAAATACCCAACCATATCCACCAGGTGCAATATCTTGATCTAAATGTATAATACAATAATCTGGGTCAAATTCTGTCGTATCTTCTAAACCAGTCTCAAAGTTCATAATGTGTCTTCCAGTAGATTCTATATCATGCCTGTCTATTTTTTTCTCAATCATTGTTGTGTTTTCAATTTGATTACGAAGCATGGATGTAATGCCAGTTGCATCAATTACTATACGTGCAGTCTTTTTGTATGCAGAGCCATCACGATCCGTTCCGCGCACTCCTACCACCATTCCATTTTCATACAACAAACCTCCGAGATTTATCCGAAATGCAAACTCTATGCCCATTTTTTTACATCGGTTGTTTTGACACTCTGGGAGCAGCTTTCTATTCAACATATATCCTTCCCCATCAAATGGTATACTTGTCTCTCTATTTGGAGAGAATGCCATTACGCCTTTTACTTTATGTTCTATCTCCGACTGGTCCCATTTTACACCTATATGGTTTGACATGTAATCTACCGCCTCTTTACTTACTGCATCTCCACAAACCCATCCTGCAACACTTTTACTTCCTGGCATATGTTCTGGACTTCTATCTATGATCAAAATACTTTGATTTCCGTTAGAATGACTAAAAACTGACTGTGCGGCAATAGTTCCAGCAAGCCCACCTCCTGCTACTATAACATCATAATCTCGTTCCATAATTAGAGATTAAACATGTATTTTAAAAAGTGTTGCAATAAAAATTCGATCATATGTTAGATAAGTTAATTTAAACCATTTTCGTATGAGGTCAGCTCATGACTAACAAATTAGTCAATAACACACGATCATATAGATAAGTATTATCAATAACCCATCCATTCCATGAGTAGACATCAAACAAACAGCGAATTGAAAGAATGCCTGAGAGTTTTTACAGAAAAGATTGATGTAATAAGTAAGGAAAAACACACTTTTTCCAGAATCTACTCGCATATTATGAAAACCCCAACTCTCTACACGCTTACTTATATCTAAAGAAAAACGCAAGGCAAGAGAAAACGGCGAATTACCGCCATCAAAAAAAATCAGGCGATAGTCTAGGCCACAAAGGAATATCACGCAAACACTTGTACCGTAACTCATACCATGAAAAATACCAAATGCAGTTGTGGCGGCACCATGAAATATTCACACATAAAAATGCGTAACATTATGACCAGCAGTTGTAAAAGAGACTAGACATGAAATCAGCATGTGCGTATGTACAAACTGCAAACGCGTATGTGAAGCAGAAAATGATCTACCAAAATCAGGATCATATGGCAAGAATATAATTGCCCTTGTTACCGAATACAGAGCAACAAGAGTTCCATATGATCAAATACCTCAACTGGTCAAAACAGCGTGTGGTTTGGTTGTTGCAATAATCATGAACAAGGGTCGCGGTGTATATGTTATGGACAAATTTGATGGTGTTACAGTAACTGATGGATATTCTGTGTACAAGAGCGAGGAATGCATCAACGATGCCTAGGCTCACGAGCTGCGTGCTGCTAAACACATGGCGATAAGATATGGTGGTGCATATAGAAAACTCTATGAAGAGATGTGTATGCTGTTTGAGAATACCAAAAACTATGCCAATTGTGGTGCATGCGTTTGAATACGCATTTGATTGCATGTTGGATGGATATCATAGCTTTGAAATGCCAGAAATGAAGAGGTTGGTCTAATAGATAATCTTGTACAAATCATGACATCGCTTGAATTATTAATACATGTATGCAATTATGCATCATCATGAATTTTAAATTAAGAGTATTTGGAATAATTATAGCTCTTGCCACATCTATATTCATACTTTTACTCTCAGAAGATACTGTACCGCCATTGCCAAACCCAGAATCATTGGTAGATTATGATATTACAATACTTGGTTCAAATCTAGTAGAACCACGTTCTGTAGATATTGCAAAAGATGGCACTATATTCATAGCAGAAAAATCAGGTAAGATACGTATAATTGTTGATGATATATTATTAAAAAAACCACTTGTTACATTTTCAACTGTAAACATGTACGATGCAGGTCTATTGAGTATAGTATTACATCCTAATTCTACATCTAATAAGATTATGTATGCATTTTACACATATGAACAGGATGGAAATCTTTGGAATCGCATATCTAAAATAACTATACAAGATAATACACTGACGAATGTTGAGACAATACTTGACCGCATACCAGGATCATATTTTACTCCGGGTGGAGTTTTAAAATTTGGACCAGATAAAATGTTGTATCTTGGCACTGGTTCAATCTCAGATAATGCCATACTTGCACAAGATAAAAATTCACTTATAGGTAAAATACTTAGAATCTCGCCCACAGGTGATATTCCAATTGATAACCCAAATGCGGACTCTTACGTATATGCACTGGGTATGNTTTATCCCATGGACTATCTGTCTTATGTGTAATGGCAATTAATTCTTCTCCAGATTTTTTAGCATATACATCAATCACAGCATTCATTATTTTTTTATTTTCATTCGTAAACAAATTTTCAATTGCTCTATTTTTATCAGTTGAAAAATACTCTTCAGGTCTAATTTTCTTTTGAACATATTTTTTGAAAATGTGATAAATTGATGATATTATTGGTCCATATTCCCACGCTTCAACATCATCCACAATAAGCGATTTTCCCAATATGCCAAGATTCCAACCATGACTAAAAAATACCAGTTTATTGATATGAAGTGGTGTTAGATGTATGGTACTCTTTAAAATTATATAGTCTGCGACATAATAAGCTCTTTTTGGAATTGTTTGATCAATTTGTGTCATAATATACTATAGCTTTCACTATTCATAAAATTTACTCTATACCAAAAGACAATATCAATACCGATCACTAAATGATCCCTTGAAAATTCATCTTTATGCCCAGATAATGCAAAAACCTATTGTTTTATGTAAAGATGACTCATGTCAGAGTCTAGTCTATCTAGACACAAGCATATCATAATGAAACGCTATTAAAGACCCTTTTTGAGCATAAATTATCATGTCAGATCCAACTGAAAATACTGTACAGGTACTAGATTCAAAACCAGAGACGCCTGACGCCAAACCTGTGGATGCCAAATCAATTCTAGATGAAAAATCTGCAGAATCTATCTTGGAGAGTACAGAATCTGAAGAAAGTGATCCTACAAAAACAAAAGAAAAATGGGGAATTGCACACATCTTTAGCAGTTATAACAATACTATAATCCACATGACCGATCTTACTGGAGCTGAGACTGTATCGATAAGCTCTGGTGGAATGCACGTGACTGCCGATAGATACGAGTCATCTCCTTTTGCTGCAATGAAAGCTGCAAACTCTGTCATAGAATCTTCGCGTACAAAAGGATTTACGGCGTTTCACATTAGAGTTAGAGCAGTGGGTGGAGTAGGATCTAGAGTTCCAGGACCTGGTGCACAAGCTGCAATACGAGCTTTGGCTAGAGGTGGATTTAAAATTGGACGCATAGACGATGTTACACCAATCCCACATGATACTACACGCAAAAAAGGTGGCAAGCGTGGACGCAGAGTTTAATTTGTTAAAAGTTTCAAGTTTACTTTGGCACCACGTGCATCAAAATATCTTGTCATAAAAGTGATAAATTTGTCATCTTTACCGCGGCTTTTTTGTATCATGTCGTCAAACTTTGTGTTTATTTTTGAAAATAAATTCTCATCAAAATGTATAGTGTAAAAAGTCCATCCAAATTTGGATGTGGGTTCACCTATATTATATCCTAAAGGTTCTCCACACAAAGATGCCAAATTTACCACTGATTTTTTCACGTGTATTGCATCATCTTCATAATTGCGTGTGCGCACTTCTATCGAGATACCCATCTATTTATCATCTGCCTTTAGATTTTCTGCCAATGATACAAACTTGCCATCTTTTTCCACGTTTATCTTTGTATTCATGTGGACATTTATTCCAACTAGTCGAAACAATGCCAACAACTCTCCACCATCAATTCTCTCATCAATCTTACCTGAGAGAAGCAACTCGGCAATCTTTGAGATGATAAACGGAACTTGACGAGGATATTGACGCTCTGCAATTTCTAAAACTTCGATACCTCGATGACCAAGACGTGATACAAGAATCTGTCTTGGAGTATGTGGCTTTTTAGATTCTTTGGCAATGTATTCTTTTTTTGCAATATTGTGTTTCATCTCATAAAGACGTTTTGCTTTTAGTCTCTCTAGATCTTTATCAGAGCTCATCCCTTTATTACTCCTATTGGAACTAGTCTTGCAACCTTTGTGGCTATGCCCATTTTATGCGAAACTTTTGCTATATGATCGACGTCTTTGTATGCCCCGGGTGCCTCTTCTACTACTCCTTCACGAGTGAGCGATTTTACAAAAATACCACTAGAGTTCAAGCTCTTTTTGACACCTTCTTCAGTATACTGCCGCCTTGCCTTTGAGCGTGACATTGTGCGACCTGCACCATGTGCTGTAGAACCAAATGTAAGATCCATGGAATTGGGCTTGCCAACTAGTATCCAACTTGCAGTCCCCATCGAGCCTGGTATGAATACTGGTTGCCCAACATTACGATATTTTAAAGGAATCTCATCCATACCTGATGGAAATGCCCGTGTGGCACCCTTTCTATGAACCACAACACGGCGTCTCTTGCCGTCTATGCGGTGCTCTTCAATCTTTGCAATATTATGTGATACATCATATACAAGATCCATACCAAGATCATTTTCAGACATTCTCATTACACGCTCAAATGATTTACGGGTCCAATGTGAGATCATCTGTCTATTACCCCACGCAAAGTTTAGCGCTGAGAACATTGCACTTTTATAAGATTCACCTTCTTTAGAACCATTTGGAACGCATGCAAGCTCTCTATCTGCAAGATTTATTCCATAACGTCCAAGAGATTGCTCAGAGACGCGTAGATAGTCACTACATACTTGGTGTCCAAGTCCACGCGAACCACAGTGAGTAAGGACGGTAATCTGTCCGACTCGGGTTATTCCCATTAAAGCTGCTGCTTTGGGATCGTGAATTTCATCAACCTTTTGTATCTCTAGAAAATGATTTCCAGAACCTAAACTTCCAAGCTGTGGCGCTCCACGTTTTCTTGCTCTATCAGATACCATGTGGGGGTCTGCATTCTTCATATGACCATTCTCTTCACACACGTCTATGTCTCCTTTTTGTCCATAACCACTATCTACGGCCCACTCAACACCCTTTGAGAGAACCTCATCAAGCTCTGAAGAGTTTAATCTTACAGCACCTTTGGAGCCGACTCCAGATGGTATAGTGGTAAACAAATCTGTGACTAGCTCCCTTAGACGCGGACGAATCTGCTCTTCATCTAAATCTGTGCGTAATAATCTGACACCACAGTTTATGTCATATCCAACGCCGCCTGGACTTATCATGCCCTCTTTAGCATCCATTGCAGCAACTCCTCCTACTGGAAAACCATACCCCTCATGTCCATCAGGTAATACTGCAACGTGACCAACAGTTCCAGGCATAGTTGCAACATTTGTTGCTTGCATTATGGTACGATCTGTGAGCATCTTGGATAAGAGATCTTTATCGGCAAATATTCTAACTGGAACATTCATTTTATTTTGTGAATCTGGTTCTATGACATACTCTGTATCTCCAACCTTTTTTGGTATAATACCGTGAGACATTACGTACCAAAAGGCGTCTATATCCAATTTAAATCATATAAGATGTGTAAGTAGGTTTATTTTCAATACTAGATACAAATATCGCATGGCAATTCTTCCAATAGACGGTAAAAGATATGGAACGCCAGAGATGTTGGCTATATTTGCAGAGCAAAAAAAAATAGACTATCAACTACAGATAGAAGGCGCAGTGGCAATTTCTCAAGCACACTTGAATATAATTCCAAAAGTGGCAGGTCGTGCCATTTTATCTGCATCTAGATCTGGAAAAATAACTATAGCACGTGTAAAAAAAATTGAATCTAAAACAGATCATGATACTGCCGCACTAGTACAGGCACTCTCTGAACATTGCTCCAAACTAGCGCGCCCATGGATACATTATGGACTTACCAGTAACGATCTTGTAGATACAAGTAACTCACTTCAGATGCGTGATGCTTTGAATATTATAGAACCAAAGATGAAGGCACTTGCACGGAGTTTGGCCTCTATGGCAGTAAAATATGCAAAATTACCTGCAGTAGGCAGAACACACGGTCAACATGCAAGTATAATTGCATTTGGCCTAAAATTTGCAAATTGGGCCGAAGAGACTGTAATAAACTTGGAGCGTATCAATCAAATGCGTTCACGTACTCTTATATGCAAGACATTGGGTGTTGTTGGAACTGGTTCTTTAATGGGAGATAATTCGATAGCAGTTCAAAAGTTGACTGCAAAAAGACTTGGATTAAAACCTGCACACGTGGCAACGCAGGTGGTACCGCGTGAAAGATATGCCGAATTTGTTTTTTCACTTGCGCTTGCAGGAACGACACTAGATAAAATGGCAGTTGAAATTCGCAACCTACAACGAACAGAGATAGGTGAAGTTGCAGAGTACTTTGCAAAGGGACAGATGGGAAGCAGTGCTGTTCCAGTAAAACGCAATCCAATAAAGAGTGAACGTGTATCATCACTTGCCCGTGTATTGCGCTCCCAAGTTGGCATCTCGCTTGAAAATATATCCTTATGGCATGAACGTGACTTGACAAATTCTGCAAATGAGAGATTTCTGATTCCTACCGTGATCATCTTGTACGATGAGATGCTTCATACGATGCTCCGAATTTTGAAGGGTTTAAAGGTAAACACAAAACGTATACGGGAAAATCTATACATTACAAAGGGACAGATATTTGCTGAATTTGTGCTAGAAGCACTGATAAAAAAAGGCATACCACGCATAGATGCGTACCGCGACGTACAAAGAGTGGCCTTTAAAGCTGTAGAGTCTAGAACAAATTATCTTGATGCACTAAAGGCTGACAAGGCCATATCGTCAAATCTTACATCTAGAGAACTAGACGTTATATTTGATCCTGAAAAACGTCTAGGAGCATCAAATCGCATAGTCCGTAATGTGGTAGCATCTACGATGCGCGCAATCGGGAAAAAGATTTAGACTTTAACAGATTTTTATGTATAGATGTTCCATATTGGAGTGCTTTTTTACGTTTTGTTGCCAACATCTCTGGAACACCAATCTTTATTGCAAGCTCTCTTATTGCATGTTTACGTAACATATCATCAGACCCTCGTATTTTGGAATCGAGTGGGAGATTTCTTGCATATGAAATAAATTCTTTTAAAAGTAATGGCTGTATTATTTTTACACTAGTATTTTCTATGAATTTTGAAATTGCATGCATCATGTCTAACTCGTTTTTTATCTTTACATCCATTGCTTCCAACACTGCATTTTCACTTTGGTCTTCCATACGTCGGTACGAATCATATCCACAAAAAAGCTCATCTATTCCATTTGCCGTTAAAACTGTACAAATATCATTATTTTTTGCCAACATTGCCACATAGTAAAACGCAATACAATTTTCAATCCAAGATATGTTTCCAGTTGGTATTGCATGTATGACCATACGTGCTACACGCGTAAACGATTCATCATCAATAATGTGAATTTTACATTCCATACCAATCTCTTTTGCAGCTTTGAGTGCAAATTTTACATCATGAGAGTTATCAAATCCAACAGTCAGTAGAGCGGTTTTATATCCTGCATCTTTGCATATCGTGGCCATGAGAGAGCTGTCCACCCCTCCAGAGAATGCCACTGCTATGTGGTCATCTTTGGAGACGCAAACGCGTCTGATGCTTTCTTGTATCATTGTATGAAGCGTATTCGTATTGTACATCTAGTATTAATATAATAAAAACTGACAACAGGGTGCAATCTCAAATATGTTGTACCTAATTCCTATATAAATAAAAAAAAGTTTTTGTGTATTGTAAAATAAAGTAAAAATTACATAATAGAGAAAGTTATATACTTGAATATGTGACTAGTTACCATGAAAATTTTAAAGTTGATACACGATGACTAGAGGAACCATTGACATCACCCCAGACAAGTCATTAATCCGAAAGCTTGGCTCTACTGGATATTCTACCGTTGCTGCTATGGCCGAATTGGTAGATAATTCGATTGATGCTAGAATTAATTCTAAAATAACAGTAAAGATAACTTTGGATATTCAGAACAAAATCATAACCGTGTCTGATAACGGCAAAGGAATGAATCTCGATGAACTCAAAAATGCTATGATTTTGGCAAAAGAAAAAAATCGAAAAAATAAAAGTTTAGGAAAATTTGGTCTAGGGTTAAAAACATCGTGTTCGACTTTGGGTAAAAAATTTAGAATTGTCACTACAAACTTTAATTCTAATAAAAATTTTCTAGTTTTATATGATGAAAAAATATGGGAAGATGACATAAATCTTGATTGGGGAAAGTTTCCTTACAAGACATCTAGAAAAACTTTTGATAATAAACACGGTACAGAAATAACAATAGATGATCTCAAAATACCATTATATCATGGAATTATAAAACGCATCATGGATAATTTTGGTGAAAGATATGCTAATTATATAAAATCTGGACAGCTAAAGATTATGGTAAATGGTAGAAATTGTTACATAAAAGAACCAAAAATAGAAAAAAATAGCACAAAAAAATTCATAATTAGATACCATGGGAAAAAAATACCAGTAGAAATATCTCTTTTAAAAATACGATCTATAAAAGGTGCATACGGAATGGATCTATATTATAGAAATAGACTGATAAAAGCACATTCTACATTTGGCATAAAAAAACATCCAACCATTGCCAAAGTTATTGGAAAAATACACCTTGATCATGTTCCTATAAATTTTCATAAAACAGATTTTATAAAAGAATCTATTGAATACATTGATGCAGAAAGAGAATTTGCAAAACACCCAATTGTATTAAAAACATTATCAGAGCAATCTCGCATTAAAACTTCTACTCTTATCATACGTCAAATATGTGACTATATCTTGGGAAAAACAACTATTGTCCCAAAACTTGACATTCGTGCAAACAGCCTTGCTAGCATAAAAAATATCATAAACGCTTTACCTGAAATGCAGTTCAAATCTAAAGGAAAAACAGTGGAAATTAAATTTGATGACTCTAAAAACCTGTATTCAACAAACATGTCAAACAATATAATGACAGTAACTATTGGCAAGAAAAACTCTGTTTTTAAAACTACAAAAAACCCGATCTATATTTTGGCTATGATAATATCTGAAGTTCGTGCCATGTTGGAATCTAATTCTAATGTAGAAAATTTTTTAAAATTACGAAATTCATCTTGGATTAAACTAATCGATTCATTAGAGGTTAAAAAAATACCTGAAAAAAAACTTTTTGGTTATGGAATAGTTTCTAATTTAAAAGGACTATATGAATATCTTTGTGAAAATTATGATAACCGTTTCGAGTTTACCGCTCTTTGTACACTTGAACCTTTTACTCGATATGTACTAAATACACCCATCTATTCAATATATACGGAAAATTCTGGTGGAACTTTTCTTCTTGATACAATAAGAAAATATAGCGACGATTATATCGTATTACTTGACCCTACCTCTGATACATTGCAAACTATTTTGAATATGAATTATGACAAGATATGCATTATAGTTAGAGAATTTGTATTAAATGAACTAACTGACAAGATGGCAAATCCTGAAAAAGCATGGGCTGATCTGTGGCGTGAAAAATATCTTTACAAATCTCCAATATCTGATGAAGATATATCTACTATTCTCAGTAAACTTGTAAAAGAAAAAGTTGTAAATGAAACCAAATTAAAAAATTTGGCATCTAGACGAAGTATGAAAGGTATGAAACCAATGTTGGAGAATGTATTTACGACATGACAGCCTTGTATGATAAATATCTAAATAAAGATCATCTACTATCTATTGCAAATAAATACAACCGTAACCCAACTATTCTAGAAAAATACGTAATGAATTTTAAAATACATTACATGATGGGAAAAAAATTTGACAATATGATAACTAGAGGAGGAATGGCTATACAATTTTATCAAAATGATGGCATATCTAGACTGAGTGATGATATTGATATCATCGTTGATACGACGATAGATGCAACAGAGCAAATTATGAGTGAATTTATTGAATCGTCAAATTATATTATTACACCGTATATTCCAAAACCTGGAAACAGATCCCCTGCTCCGATTTTAACATATCATGTGAAATATCCTTCTGTACTAGAAAAGAAAGATGAATTCATAAAAATAGATTTTTTATGTGATAGTCACATGCCAACACAATTTACAAAAATATATGATACATCACCAATAAATTATTTCAAACTATTACACCCTGTGACCGTGCTTGACAAAGGGGCACTTGTAGCAGACAAACTTTCTTCACTTGCGATGAATACAATTGGATATGGTGCCAAACCTTCCCCCATATATGATGTATATGATATGCCACATCAAGACAAGATGCCAAAACAAATCTATGATACCTCATCCATTCTAAAACATCCAGATTCAATGATTTTAAAACAAGCTCTTGATACGTTCAAATCAATGACTAGACAAAAATGTAGATATTATTCAACAAATAAAACAATAACAATCATGGATGTGTCAAAGGACATATGTGAATCTCTTTATCGTTTAATTGATTTGAAAAGCAAATACCAGCTTACAAAAAACGCCAATAATACTTTTAACGTGTTTCGTAATAGTTATCTTGGTAAAGATGATTACACTCTAGATATATTTAGTCTTGATTTATTGTTGCTTTTAATATTTACTTGTAGATTATATTTATACATCACCGATAAATTATCGCTCAAAGAATTACTTGATACTTATCTTTTAGATGTACAAAGATTCTATAGTTATTCAAATATGGAAAGATCTCAACGAATTGAAGAAAATAACCAATTATTTGAAGAATTCTCATCCATTGAATATGATATATTGAAAAAGATAAAAGGTCTTGAAAATAATAAAAAATTTTTAATTATGCGTGTATTATCTCTGCATGATTTACTCTAAACTATATTGACACGTGAAAATAAATGATACATACACGGATACAGCAGAAAAACATCTAGAATGTTTTATCGTAATTTACAATATGTGCAATAAACAAAAACCAAATCAACCTATTTTGTATTGTTTAATAGCTGACATCATACTTTGCATGTATTGCAAAAATTACACGAGTTTTATTGCGTTATTGGAGGCTAGGCATGAAATCACGATATTCTCTAGATTGCAGACTGGATTTTTACCCAATTTTGGGAAATTGTATGTGGGACTATTCTTTAAACCCGTCTTTTAGGTCGACCCAACTGAATTTATCGCCAGCAGTTTTTTTAACATTCCATATACGTCCATCCAGTTCCACATATCTGCACTCTCCAGTATCCATTGATTTTATATGACCGCCAAGATCAGTTGGTTTTTCCAAATGGTGTATTTCCAAGCCTTCATGGTCATCATTATTTTTGTCGTCATCTTTGGTAACATATCTCCAAATGAACCAACAAATCAATAAACCGCCGAATATCTCTAGTATCATAATTGTGAATAATTTGAAATATATTTTAACTTTCTGAGATTTGCTTTTTGGGGTTTTGTAAAGTTGTGATCTCTAGGCGTCAGACGTGAGATGCAGATCATCTCTTGACTGCCGACTGAACTTTTACCTAGTTGATCCTCCCTGAAGAATCTATCACATTATTAGATATATGATACGGATCTTTTATTGATCAATCCACAAGTTTAGACTTTTTTGCATAAGAGAATATTTGGCGATTCTATCATGTCAAGAAAATGGGATAACATCATGCAAGAGCTTTGATTAAAGATATGTATGTACAACATGATGAGATAACGCGTATCTGTCTGACTTTTTATTTTGTACCGTATTGTTTGTTTTCATTTGATTATTGTACTCACACATTTTTGCTGGTGTGAGTATATGGTGATCAAAAGTTGTGCAAAAGTAATAATCTAACATGATTTAAATATGATATTTCATATCCTAGAGGTAAATTATGTCAGAACATCCAAAGCATAGTAAAAATAAAATAAATCGTGCAGGATTATGGTTAACTGATGAGCACACATCAAGTCAAGATATTGTCAATGCTATTAAAATTTTGAATGAATGGAGAACCCTACACATCAACACTTTAGATTTATTCAAAAGAAAATTAGATGAATTATCTACAAATCTTAGGATTAACACAAAAACATCCACAGTTTATAGATTAAAGCGACGTTTTTCTATTATTAATAAATTAAAAAGAAGTTATGCAGAAAATGGTGAACATATGAAACTGACAAGAATGCAAGATATAGCTGGATGCAGATTAGTGTTGGCGGATCTAGAACTAATGAATCAGATGAGATGTGAAATTGATGAAAAAATCAATCATCTGAAAATTAAAGAATATGATTATATCGAAAATCCAAAAGATGATGGCTATCGAAGCATACATTTGATATATCGCCATAACACCACAACTATGATCAATAAATTTTATAATGGATTTTTAGTTGAAATTCAACTACGAACTAAATTGCAACATTTGTGGGCAACTGCTGTAGAAACCGTTGATCTTTTTACAAAACAATCTTTAAAATCCAATAATGGTGAACAAGATTGGCGTGATTTTTTTAAATTAGTAAGTTCCGCATTTGCAATTATGGAAAAAACTACTCTAGTTCCAAACACGCCATCTAACGAAAATAAATTATATTCCAAAATCAATAAACTCGAAAAACGATTGAATGTGATAAAAAAAATGGAAAATTGGGCAAATCTAGTAGAAAGCATTCCACATCGAAAAGGTAGAACATTTTTTTTATTGGAATTAAATGTAGATAAACAGAGTATAAAAGTGAAATCATACTCTAAAAAAGATATGGAGCATGCGATAGAGGATTATGCAAGTGCTGAAAAGAATGATAATGCTACGGATGTTGTACTTGTCGGTATAAACAGAATTCAAGAATTAAAAAAAGCATATCCAAATTATTTTGCAAATACCACAGAATTCTTGAAACAAATTAAACAGATAAAGAATTCAGATTAAACCTTGTGTATATTGACAAAAAGATCAAGTGTAATATACGCACGGCATACATCNCAATAATCCTATTGGTAAAAACAACAAAAAATAGAGAATGTGTTATAAAATATAGTGATATTGGAGATTATATTACAAGAGAAGAAAAATTAAAAATTATAAAAAACACAAAATCTATACAAAACATCAAAAATTGGCAAATAATAAAACCTGATAAACATAATGATTGGATAAACCAACGTTTAAGTAAATTCACTGAATATTTACCTATGGGTAATAAAGATACAAAATATGGTGGAGATACTGCCATTTTCAAATTATATTCTCGTGGAATTGCAACGAGTCGTGATGTATGGGTATACAATTCATCTAGTGATATAGTTGCAAAAAATATGAAATTACATATTGATTACTGCAATAGTCACAATATAAACAATCCAGTTAAAAACACAAAGAAAGCTAAATGGTCTGAAGATTTAATATCTAGATTAAAAAAACATAAACCACTATTTGATAATAATAGTATAAGAATTTCATTGTATAGACCTTTTTTTAAACAATATGTGTATTTTGATAGAGTTTATAATAATAGTGTATATAGAATACCTGACTTTTTTCCAAACGATTATTCTAAAAATCTTGTTATTTGTATACCTGATAAAGGTAAAATTGGAATGTTCTCGACAATAATTACAGACGTAACACCTGATCTTCACATAATTGAACAGTCACAATGTTTTCCATTATATGTATACGAAAATGAAAAAGATAAAAAACTCAATATTACCGATTATGCATTACAAGAATATCGGAAATATTATAACAACAAAAAGATAACAAAAAAAGACATATTCTATCATGTTTATGGTTTATTGCATCATTCTATATATAAGAAAAAGTTTGCAAATAATCTTTCTAGAGAATTTCCACACATCCCATTTGTTCCAAATTTTTGGAAATTTAGTAATATTGGGGAGAAATTAACAGATTTACATCTTAATTTTGATACTGGAAATAAATACAATCTAGGTAAACCAAAAAACAAACTCGAAAACTTTCATAAATTATCCTTTGGTAAAATAAAAGATGGAGATAAAAAAAGAAAAGATAAAACTAAATTATTCATGGATG
>JAJIZT010000001.1:973995-984697 GCA_029948415.1 Cenarchaeum symbiont of Oopsacas minuta | reverse complement strand
CAGTACAAGATAGTAATCTTGGGCTCGTTGCATAGCATGGATAGTGCGAACGCTTGCGGAGTGTTAGGTCGAGGGATCGAAGCCCTTCGGGCCCGCTTTCTCGAGGATGCAGAACCCGTGGTTATTGTAATTGATTACAATGTGATCGCTAGATCGCTCTTTGGCAGCAGTTTTGCTACCTGGAGTATTCTAGAGCTATCCGTATTGACCATAATGACAGCGAAAGGTTATTGGGGCACCTTCTAAGCCCCTACATCTCTTTTTTTATTGTTCGTTGGCATTTGTTTTCTGATATTATAATTTCATTTCTTTCATTATCTAATTTTCATGTAAATGCGTTGATGAGTTTGATTTTGATAACTAAATTTATATTAAACGTGTAATTCATACATTACATAATGTATACTCTGAATAATACAAAATCTGCATATGCAGGAAGTAAGAAATGGACTGCATATGAACCAAAATCAGTTAATTCTAAAGTTATTGCAGTTGGAAGCAATATGAAATTCTTTCGTTATAAAGAAATAGATTTTTGGCTTGGAATTGCAGCATCTGTCAATACTCCCTATAATGTACAAAAAAGTCTCCCAAAATATGGTCTAAAAAATCAAATTTCAAAAAATGCATTAATGTGGACAATAAATGCTGAATCTCAATTATGTCAAAATTCATCTGCCGCAGATCTTGTAATCTTGGATGGGTCAATACATTCTAAAATATCAAAAATCAAAACTGTATTTTCGACACAAAGGCATTGTCTGGAATTTTTAAAAACTATGTATCCTGGAGAAAATATCGTTTTTATTTCAGTCATGCCTCCTTTGGAAATAATATCTGATCCGTATGGAATTGCCAGTATTATGATGTGTGCTATTGCTAACAAATGTGCTGGATTTGGCCATGTTTATGAAGACATTCAATATGGTTCAGATCTAGTAATTTCTACCACATATGCCCGTTTGGAGGATTGGGCCATGATGTTGAAAATAGAAATGTTTGGTACCAATCATGATAATAATAGAATGAAATCGATCCTAAATCATCTGTATGCTGGAGACCTTATGGGCTATCCAACTTTGATACACGCCGTTAGAAACATGTGCATAATTGATGATTCGTCTCTACCGTATAGTGGACAATTTTGGAAAAAACCAATTTCAAAATGGACGGTGACATGATTGGATACGGTTCCAGAACTAGTTTTAGCTGTATATCTGATAACTAGAACTCTGATTAATGTAGGTCCAAAAGGAAAATGGCATGTGAGTTCATTTATCCACAAATGGAAAGTTACTTTCAAAAAATGTATCATGAATCGAAATATTCTAACATTGGAAATAGTGGCGATTTTAACACAAACTAACATTTGAAAATAAAATGGTGATTATAATTTAAATTTTTGATTTATGTGTTATAATGTAATAACTTATGCATGATTTTTTTTATTCTTTCTATATTTATCTGGATATGACTTTATGCGGAAAAATTGTATTCTAAATGATTTTTTATTTAATATTTTAACTAGAGGTAAAAATCCTGCATCACCTGTAAAAAACTCTACAATTTGATTATCATTTGCAATGGATAAAGCTGTTGATAGTATTATTCTGTCTTCATTTTCAATAAATGCGTAATCTTTATGTTTTTTCATACGTGCAAGTGATTTTTTTAATTCATCACAACGTTTTTTCATACGAGATATTTCCTTATCTAATATTTCATTTGGTACAGGACATTAGACTTTATGCATATCCATGTGCTATCTTTATAAACAATTCTAGCATTTTTCGTTAATCCCGCATAGCTTTCGCTAGGTGTGTACTTTTCCGTTTCTAAAGAAAAGGATAACTATCCATACGAGGTTTACCCTCACAACCTTTCTTCATCCAATCGTTAGATCATGCCGCAGTTATTAATCGGAGTTTAATCTCCAATGCATAAAACGCGGTCGCGAATCTAACTGTAATTGCTTTCAAACTCTTTACTCTCCTTTAACATCCAGTATATGACACGTAACATCTTTGATGCAGTNGTGGAACCATTAATTTGGGCGGTGGTGATACTGCTCGCTCCATCTAGTACTGGATACTCTGTACTGTTTGTTATACTTGTTACCGGCGATGCTCCAAATTTGTAATGTATGTCCGATAATGCAATCGATATATGATCTTGTACGTCGATGATTCTTGTTATAGTGGGGCCGACATTACCAGCGAGGTCATCAGGTGTCTTGTATGATAGAGTATAGATGCCTATTGTACTTGTATCTATTGTTCCAGTACCTGTAATATTTTGTGTCCCATATGATGTATCAATAGCTATGGCTCCAGGGTCTATATAGGTGGAATTTTGTATTATGGCAGTATTGTTTGCACCGTAGAGTGTTATGATTGGAGCGGTTTGATCTATAACGAGTGGTGAGCCTGTCAGGTCTGTATTGGTAAATACAGACGCGATTTTATTATCTTCGTTGACAACTATAATGCTAAAAGAGGTGTTGTTTGTATCCGTATCAGATGATGTTATTGTTTGGTTGAACGTTACAGTGTCGTTTGCAATACTGAATGATGGCAAGGTTGATCCAACATTTACGGAAATTATACTTCCAATGGTACCATTTACAGTTAGAGTTACTGTAATTTGATCACCTAGTTTGGCGTATGCATTGTTTGCATTGTCACTTTGAATTGTCAGGCTGGTAACACCTAGTGGTTTTGCTTGGATTGTGATGGTTCTGTTTACAGCATCTGGAATATTACCTGCTGCATCTGCTGTTCCAGTGTATGTTATATTTTGTACGCCAAGTATCGAGGTGTCTAGTAATGTTGCAGATACAGTTCCAGTGTATGTGGGATTTCCAGAATCAGATATACTAGAGCCTGGGTCTACATACGGGTCATTTTGGAATATAGTGATAACGCCACCGTTGAGTGTTATGACTGGCTTTATCGTATCTAGTGTGACAAAGGTGTCATCAGTAATATTATCTTGTGTTACGGTAATTTGGTTTCTGCTAGAGTTTGTTACAGTTATGGAGAATGTGGCATTGCCATTGTCTCCAGATTCAACTATGCCAGTAAATGTAGCAGTGCCGTTGTCAATACTAGTACTAGTAAGATTTCCGCCGAGTATGGTACCTGTGACATTTCCAAGGTCTGTACCATCTGTGGTTAAAGTGACTGTTACAATTTGACCTTCTTTTGCATAGATGTTGTCGTTGCCATTGCTTGTTATAGTTAATGCAGTAATGTTGATTGGCTCTGCATCTACGACAGTAACGGTTCTAGTTGTACTCTGATCTGGATTACCTGCCCCATCTGCATCAGCAGTGTATGTATAGAGAACAGTAGATCCTATTGTACTTGTATCGAGTGTGCCATTTTTGGTAACATTATAAGTGCCAGAGTAATTTGGATCACCATCTTGTACAATTGCACCTGGAATTATTGGATCTGTGGCATTTACGATTATAGTATGATTTGCAGAACCAATTAGAGATATTCTAGGTGATATTGTGTCTACAAAGATGTTAGAGTTTGATGGTAGATCCTCTTGTGTTATATCAAGTGAGGCACCTAGCGAGTTTGCAACTGTAATGTTAAATGTTGCATACTCTTCTATTGGAGTAGATGGAATTGTTATAGAGGCGTCAAGACTGCTGCCATTTGTTGTTACAGTTTGGGTTGATTCAGAATTTGTTATGTTTGTAGTATATGATGCGATGGTTGCGTTTATGTTTAATTTTACAGTTACAATATCTCCAACACTTGCATATGCACCGTTACTGCTATTGACCAATAGAGGGGTTGTTGTTCCAATTTGTACGTCGCCAAGTTTTATTATTTGGACGCTATCATCGTTTTCTGCTACCACTAGAGCAAAAGTAGAGCCGTTTATTTGAGTGGTGGTAATGTCTATTGTACCATTTAATTTTAGATATTCTGCACCATCGGTTATATTTGCTACTGGATCTGGTTTGGAAGGAATTGTTATATCTATTATTTGAACGCCATTATCAGTAACTGCTGCCACTAGAGCATATGTGGAGCCATCTATTTGGGCGGTGGTGATACTAGACGCACCATTTAGTACTGGATACTCTACACTGTCTGTTATATTTGCTACTGGATCTGGTTTGGAAGGAATTGTTATATCTATTATTTGAACGCCATCATCAAAAAATGCTGCCACTAGAGCATATGTGGAACCATTAATTTGGGCGGTGGTGATACTACGTACACCATCTAGTACGCCATCTGTTGCACTTGCTACTGGAGATGGACTGTAAGGGTTGCTGATATCTATTATTTGAACGCCATGATCAAAAAGTGTTGTCACTAGAGCATATGTGGAACCATCTATTTGGGCGGTGGTGATACCATACGCACCATGTAATTCCGTATAATTTACGCCATCTGTTACATTTGCTACTAGAGATGGACTGTAAGGGTTGCTGATATCTATTATTTGAACGCCATCATCAAGAAATGCTGTCACTAGAGCATATGTGGAACCATTAATTTGGGCGGTGGTGATACTACGTGCACCATCTAGTACGCCATCTGTTACATTTGCTACTAGAGATGGACTGTAAGGGTTGCTGATATCTATTATTTGAACGCCATCATCAAGAAATGCTGTCACTAGAGCATATGTGGAACCATTAATTTGGGCGGTGGTGATACTACTTACACCATCTAGTACGCCATCTGTTACATTTGCTACTGGAGATGGACTGTAAGGGTTGCTGATATCTATTATTTGAATGCCATTATCTAAATGTGCTATCACTAGAGCATATGTGGAACCATTAATTTGGGCGGTGGTGATACTGTTTGCTTCATCTAGTACGGGATACTCTGCACTGTCTGTTATACTTGTTACCGGCGATGCTCCAAATTTGTAATGTATGTCCGATAATGCAATCGATATATGATCTTGTACGTCGATGATTCTTGTTATGGTAGGACCCATATTGCCTGCGAGGTCATCAGGTGTCTTGTATGATAGAGTATAGATGCCTATTGTGCTTGTATCTATTGTTCCAGTACCTGTAATATTTTGTGTCCCATATGATGTATCAATAGCTATGGCTCTGGGGTCTATATAGGTGGAATTTTGTATTATGGCAGTATTGTTTGCACCGTAGAGTGTTATGATTGGAGCGGTTTGATCTAAAACGAGTGGTGAGCCTGTCAGGTCTGCATTGGTAAATGTAATAGTGGTTGTATTATCTTCATTTGTAACTGTAATGGTAAAAGAGGCATTGTTTGTATCAGCATCAGATGATGTTACTGTTTTGTTGATCGTTACAGTGTTAGTTGTAGTACTAGGTGTTACAGTGCTTGATTCAATCTCTGCTAGAGTTACAGTTCCAATGGTACCATTTACAGTTAGAGTTGCGGTAATTTGATCACCTAGTTTGGCGTATGCATTGTTTGCATTGTCACTTTGAATTGTCAGGCTGGTAACATCTAGTGGTTTTGCTTGGATTGTGATGGTTCTGTTTACAGCATCTGGAGTATTACCTGCTGCATCTGCTGTACCAGTGTATGTTATATTTTGTATGCCAAGTATCGAGGTGTCTATGGATGTTGTAGATACGGTTCCAGTGTATGTGGGGTTTCCAGAATCAGATATACTAGAGCCTAATTCTACATATGAGTCATTTTGGAATATAGTGATGACAGTATTACCTGTGAGTGTTATGACTGGCTTTATCGTATCTGTTGTGACAAAGGTATCATCAGTAATGTCATCTTGTGTTACGGTGATCTCGTTTCCGCTAGAGTTTGTCACAGTTATAGAAAATGTGGCATTGCCATTGTCCCCTGATACGACTAGACCTGTAAATGTAGCAGAGCCGTTTGAATTTGTTACTGTTGTAAATGCTCTACCGAGTATGACACCTGTGACATTTTCAAGGTCTGTGCCATCTGTGGTCAATGTGATGGTTACATTTTGACCTTCTCTTGCGTGGATGTTGCCGTTTCCATTGCTTGTAATGGTTAGATTTGTGACTGTGATTGGATCAGGGTTTACTATGGTAACGATTCTAGTTACATTATCGCCTAAATTGCCTGCCGCATCTGCATCGGCAGTGTATGTATAGAGAACAGTAGAGCCGACTAGACTTGTATCGAGTGTACCATTTGTGGTAACAGTATAGTTGCCAGAGTAATTTGGATCACCATCTTGCACAGTTGCACCTGGAATGGCCAGGTCTATGGTATCTCGGATTATATCAAAACTTGTAGAGTTAACTAGGGATATTCTAGGTGATATTGTATCTACAAAGATGTTTGGGTTTGATGGTAGGTTCTCTTGTGTTATATCAAGTGAGGCACCAAGCGAGTTTGCAACTGTAATGTTAAATGTTGCATATTCTTCTATTGGAGTAGATGGAATTGTTATAGTGGCGTCAAGGCTGCTGCCATTTGTTGTCACAGCTGGTATAAATTCAGAACTTATAATGTTTGTAATATATGATGTGATGGTTGCGTTTATGTTTAATTTTACAGTTACAATATCTCCAACACTTGCATATGCACCGTTACTGCTATTGATCAATAGAGGGGTTGTTGTTCCAATTGGTACGTCGCCAAGTTTTATTATTTGGACGCTATCATCGTTTTGTGCTGCCACTAGAGCAAAAGTAGAGCCGTTTATTTGGATGGTGGTAATACTTATTGCACCATCTAATTTTGGATACTCTGCGCCATCGGTTATATTTGCTGCTGGATCTGGTTTGGAAGGAATTGTTATATCTATTATTTGAACACCATCATCACCATCTGCTGCCACTAGAGCATAAGTAGAACCATCTATTTGGGCGGTGGTAATACCAGACGCACTATCTAGTACTGGATACTCTGCACTGTCTGTTATATTTGCTACTGGAGACGGGTCGAAAGGATCTGTGATATCTATTATTTGAACACCATGATCAGTAAGTGCTGCTACTAGGGCATAGGTAGAACCATTTATTTGGGCGGTGGTAATACTTCTTGCTCCATGTAGTTTTGGATACTCTGCACTGTCTGTTATATTTGCTCTTGGTTCTGGTTCGGAAGGAATTGTTATATCTATTATTTGAACACCATTATCACCTCGTGCTGCCACTAGAGCATAGGTGGAACCATTTATTTGGGCGGTGGTAATGCTGACTGCAATATCTAGTACAGTATAATATTCATCATCTGTTACACTTGCTACTGGAGATGGACTGTAAGGGTTGCTGATATCTATTATTTGAACACCATCATCAGTAGGAGCTGCCACTAGAGCATAGATGGAACCATTTATTTGGGTCGTGGTAATGCTGAATGCACCACCTAGTTCAGTATAATATTCACCATCTGTTACATTTGCTACTGGAGATGGACTGTAAGGGTTGCTGATATCTATTATTTGAATGCCATTAGCAGCAGCAACAGTCACTAAAGCATATGTGTAACCATTTATTTGGGCGATAGTAATACTGGACGGGACATATAGAGTGGAAAACTCGACAATGTCTGTTATATTTATTACTGGAGACGGGTCAAAAGGATCTGTGATATCTATTATTTGAATGCCATTATCGAAATGTGCTGTCACTAGAGCATAAGTGGAACCATTTATTTGGGCGGCGATGATACTGTTCGCTCCATCTAGTATTGGATACTCTGCACTGTCTGTTATATTTCCTACCAGAGTTGCTCCAAATTTGTAATGTATATCCGATAATGCAATCGATATATGATCTTGTACGTCGATGATTCTTGTTATGGTAGGACCAACATTGCCGGCGAGGTCATCAGGTGTCTTGTATGATAGAGTATAGATGCCTATTGTACTTGTATCTATTGTTCCAGTACCTGTAATATTTTGTGTCCCATATGATGTATCAATAGATATGGCTCCTGGGTCGATATAGGTGGAATTTTGTATTATGACAGTATTGTTTGCACCGTAGAGTGTTATGATTGGAGCGGTTTGATCTATCACGAGTGGTAAGCCTGTCAAGTCTGCGTTGGTAAATGTAGACGAGGTTGTATTATCTTTATTGGTAACTGTAATGGTAAAAGATGCATTGTTTGTATCAGCATCTAGTAATGTTACTGTTTTACTGATCGTCACAATGTTACTTGCAATACTAGATGTTGCAGAGCTTGATGCAATCTCTGCTCTAGTTATAGATCCAATTGTACTGTTTGCAGTTAGAGTTATGGTAATTTGATCACCTAGTTTGGCGTATTCGTTGTTTGTATTGTTACTTTGAATTATCAGGCTAGTAACACCCACGTAATCGCGTAGATCAAAGTTTGGGGTTTCTTGTACAAAAACGGTTCTTGTTATAGTGGAACCTATATTGCCTGCGTGGTCATCAGGTGCCTTGTATGATAAAGTATGGATGCCTATTGTACTTGTATCTATTGTTCCAATACCTGTAATATTTTGTATACCGTATGATGTATCATTGGCTATAGCTCCTGCATCTATATATATTGAATTTTGTAGTATGACAATAGTGTCCTCACCGTTGAGTGTTATGGTTGGATTTGTTGTATCTGTTGTGACAAATGATGTATCAGTAATGTCTTCTTGTGTTATGGTAACATTGTTTCTACTAGAGTTTGTTACAGTTATAGAAAATGTGGCATTGCCATTGTCCCCTGATATGACTAGACCTGTAAATGTAGCAGAGCCGTTTGAATTTGTTACTGTTGTAAATGCTCTACCGAGTATGACACCTGTGACATTTTCAATGTCTGTGCCATCTGTGGTCAATGTGATGGTTACATTTTGACCTTCTCTTGCGTGGATGTTGCCATTACCATTGCTTGCAATGGTTAGATTTGTGACTGCGATTGGATCTGTATCCACGGTTGTGATGATTCGAGTTGCGCTTTCACTAGTACTGTTGTAAGGAGGACTCGAAAATTCTTGAGCTAGTATAGATTGCACATTATATTCAAAAGGCGAAATAAAAGGTAATGGGGATAATAGTACTAGGAACAGTATGCCAATTATGTACATTTTGTTTTATATATAATACTCATATTTAAAAATAATGCTAACTATGGCGTATGAGGTCAGCTATTAAACAATACGGAGTACCTCTTCAAAGACGCTCTTACCGCGTACCTTCCATGTTAAAATGCACGTTAAAAAGTTGGACATTCTTTTCATAGATCCCAATCCTCTGATCTGACCGCTTATCTTACGGCGAACCACAACATCACGCTCGGCAGCATTGTTTGTAGGTTGAATGTCTTTATGCTCAATAAATGCAAAGAGTTTCTGTGGCATTTACCAACCGTTTGATCAACCTCTTCATTTCTAGCATTTCAAAGCTATGATATCCATCCAACATACAATCAAATGCGTATTCAAACGCTTGCACCACAATTGGCATAGTTTTTGGTATTCTCAAACAACATACACATCTCTTCATAGAGCTTTCTGTATGCACCACCATGTCTTATCGCCATGTGTTTAGCAGAATGCAGCTCGTGAGCCTAGGCATCGTTGATGCATTCCTCGCTCTTGTACACGAAATATCCATCAGTTACTGTAACACCATCAAATTTGTCCATAACATATGCACTGCGACTCTTGTTCATGATTATTGCAATATTTTTCTTGTATGTGATGCACCATGCCCAAACTAATTGTCCATCTCGTGTGTATGATGTCTCATCAATATTGACAAACGGTGATTGGACAACTGTATTTGTTATTGTTTTTGCATCTTTTTCCATTTGATCTGAGACATTTGCAATTATGGTATATTGTAACTATCTAGAGTTTTGAAGTAATCTGACCATTTGATCCAATATTTTTCATCATTACATTTTTGGATCAGGTGTATAATACAAAAAATCGTTCATGAATAATGAAAAAATAGACCACATTTGTCCTAGATCTGAGAATCTAGAGAAAGAACTTGCATTATCACGCAAGGAAAACAAACAACAAGGAGAAAAGATACAGCAACAAGGAAAAGCGATACTAGAATATCAAGAAACTACACAACAGACAAAAAATGAGAATGAAGAATTAAAAATCACGATAAATGCTCTTGTAGCAAAGAATATTCGTGCAAAACCCAACAAACCAGATTCAGTTATAAAACTTAACATGCAAGAACCAGCAGAAAACGACCAGTTCACATTGATAACAAAACCGAGGTGGATCAAAAATCATGTCATGTCTGCGGAAACAAACTATCCAAAATTGTGCACAAATACACACGTATAGTAGAAGATATTATTCCAGCACAGGTATGCAATACATACGATATCTAGAAGATATTGTAAATGTTGCAAAAAAACAATCACACCAAAAATCCATACTGCATTACCAAATGAAAGATTTGGAATCAGACTAGCAGCATTTTTAATTGTACTCAAAACACTTGGATTATCATATCAAAAAATATCCCAACTATTAGAAATGATATACGGCATACACATGAATGAATCTACCATAAATCACGCAGTAAAAAAAACCGCTACAGCATTTGGCCCATTATATGAACAGATGATAAGAGATCTAAAAACCGAGTTGAATATACATGGGGATGAGACTAGCTGGCGCATCAACGGGAAGAATCATTGGTTGTGGGCATTTGTTGGAAAATGGACGACCATATATGAGATTGACAAATCACGTGGTAGAATAGCTCCAATGAGAGTGTTAAAAGGATACACTG